>JBFJPL010000163.1:0-7137 GCA_041617155.1 Kiloniellales bacterium | reverse complement strand
TTCCGGATCGACGCTCAGGCGCCGCGCCAGGTTGACCACGGCAAACAGCAGGTCGCCGATCTCGTCCTCCAAGCGCTCGGGCGGGCTGCCGTTCTTCATTTCCTGTTTTATTTCAATAATTTCCTCGTCGATCTTGTCAAGGATCTGAGAAGCTTCCGGCCAGTCGAAGCCGACCCTGGCGGCGCGCTTTTGCAGCTTCTCGGCGCGGGTCAGGCCCGGCAGGCCGCGCGCGACGCCGTCGAGCGCACTGTGCGGTCGGTTGTGGTCGGCCGCTCGTTCTGCGCGTTCGGCCGCCTTGAGGGCTTCCCAATTGAGCGTCTGGGCCGCCGCCGACTCGACCTTGTCCGCGCCGAACACATGGGGATGGCGACGCACCATTTTGTCGGAAATGGCGCCGGCCACGGCGTCGAAATCGAACAGGCCGTCTTCCTCGGCCATGCGCGCGTGAAACACCACTTGCAGCAACAGGTCGCCGAGCTCGTCCTTGAGCGCCGTCATGTCTTGCTGCTCGATCGCGTCGGCGACCTCGTAGGCTTCCTCGATGGTATAGGGCGCGATGGTCCGGAAGTTCTGCTCGACGTCCCAGGGGCAGCCGTTCTCCGGATCGCGCAGCCGCGCCATGATCTCGAGCAGTCGCGTGACGTTCGGGGACTTGGCGGCGGCACTCATGACACGGGCGAGCATACTAGAAGCAGGCGCAGGAACAAGCCCGCGGGGCCAGGGTCTAGCGAAACAGGATTAAGAGGGGCGACTCGTCACATTACGAAGACGCGCATAATGTATATTATGGGAAATCATAATGACCGAGCTTTCAGTTTGCCGGTAGATCGTGTTTTACCGGCCGCGGCTTTGGCGCTCTTCGATCCGGTTGCCCACAACCATGCGGCCTGCCATGGTCTCAGAGAAATGCCACCTGGCGGTCAACGACAGCCGTTTGACGGGCACCAATCGCTTAAAACTAAACCGGGAAAATACCGTCTCGTTCAAAGTGAAGAATTTCACAGGCTAACAGACTGAAAATTCTAAATTTCAGCCGGTTGCGCCAGTCTTGCACCTCACTTATAGTTGAGTTGGCTGACGCGGCTGGGCGGTCCCCTACTGGTGGTAACCCCCTTAAACCCACCCTCCCTGGAACCTGCCCAATATTTTCGCTGCGTCAGCCACCCCGTGAGCTTCCCGCCGAAGACCCGCATTGGGTTTGCAACGCTCGGGCTGCGCGCCCGTCGTTATGGTCATGGCGCCGGACAAAACGGGTAACAGGCACTAGTGGTCTAAATCAGACATATGGCGCCCTAAGGGTACCATATGTCTGATTTAGACCACTAGAATGCGAAATCAGCCTTACCGTTCGGCGGCTGATCGACTAGGCTGACATCCGCGGGGGACTGGGGAACATAAGATAAGTCAATGATAAGAAACATCGAACCGCTGCCAGAGAGTGCGCTGGAACAGAGCAATGCGCCTACGGTCTTGATATCGCGCTTGATGGCGCTGGTTGCTTGGATGATGGTTGGCCTGGCAACGGCCGTACCGCCGGCACGGGCCTCGCTGGAGATCTACGAGGGCCCGCCGGTGCCGGCCTCGCTCGTGTTGCACGAACCCCCGTCAAGCGCGGCCCAGGTCGCCGCCGGCCGGCTGCCGCCGATTGCCGAGCGCCTGCCTGACCGGCCCTGCGTCGTGCCGGTCAGCAGCGCCCGGATACTGGGCAAACACGGTGGCGAACTTCGGACTCTGATCAGCAAGGCCAAGGATCTGCGCCTGTTGGTCGTCTACGGCTACGCCCGACTGATCGGCTATAATGAAAACCTGAACCTGGTGCCCGATATCCTCGAGCGGGTCGAGGTGTTGGACGGCAGGAGCTTCACGTTGAAGCTCCGCCGCGGCCACCGTTGGTCGGACGGCCAGCCCTTTACGTCCGAAGACTTCCGCTATTTCTGGGAGGACGTCGCCAACAACGAGGAACTCTCGCCAACCGGCCCGCCCAAGACCCTGCTGATCGACGGTGAAGCACCCACGGTCGAGTTTCCCGACGAAACCACGGTCCGCTACAGCTGGTCCAAGCCCAATCCCTTCTTCCTCACGGCTCTGGCCAGGGCGGCGCCGCTTTTCATCTACCAACCGGCGCACTACATGAGGCAGTTCCACAGCCGCTACGCCGATGCCGACGCCCTGGCCGCGTTGGTGGAAGAGAACAGCATGCGCAGCTGGGCGGCGCTGCACAACCGGATGGGCCGGCAGTATCGCTTCAACAACCCTGCCCTGCCCACTTTGCAGCCCTGGATCAACACCATCCGGCCGCCGTCGCAGCGCTTTGTCGCCCAGCGCAACTCCTACTATCACCGAGTCGATGCGGCCGGTAATCAGCTGCCCTATATTGATACGGTGGTCCTGCAGCTGGCCGGCGGCTCGCTGATTCCGGCCAAGACCGGCGCCGGCGACAGCGACCTCCAGGCCCGTGGCCTGAACTTCAACGACTACACTTTCCTCAAGGCCGGCGAAGCGCGCGGAGACTACCAGGTCTATCTTTGGCGTACCGTGCGCGGCTCCCAGATCGCGCTCTACCCGAACCTGAACGTCAACGATCCGGTGTGGCGCGGCGTGATGCGCGACGCGCGCTTCCGCCGGGCCCTGTCTTTGGCGATTGACCGGCATGAGCTCAACCAGGTGATCTATTTCGGCCTGGGCCTGGAAGGCAACCAGTCGATCCTGCCGGGCAGCGCGCTCTACAAGTCGAGCTACCGCAGTTCCTACGCCGCGTTCGATCCGGATCGAGCCAACTTGCTGCTGGACGAAATGGGCTTGAGCGAACGCGACGATCGGGGCATCAGGTTGTTGCCGGACGGCCGGCCGATGGAGATCGTGATCGAAACCGCCGGGGAAAACACCGAGGAAGTCGATCTTTTGGAACTGATCGGCGATTCCTGGCTCCAGGTCGGCATCAAGCTCCACAGCAAACCGTCGCAGCGCGAGGTGCTGCGCAACCGCATATTTGCCGGCGAAACCCTGATGTCCATGTGGTTCGGCTACGAAAACGCGGTGCCGACCGCGGACATGAGCCCGGGCGAGTTCGCGCCGACCAGCCAGCAGGGCTATCACTGGCCGAAGTGGGGCCAATATTTCGAGACCAGCGGCATGTCGGGCGAAGCGATCGACATGGATTATCCAAAGGAGCTTCTGACGCTTTACAAGACCTGGATGAACGCCAAGAGCCGCCACGAGCGCGAGGCCATCTGGCACCGAATGCTCGAGATTCATGCCGATCAGGTCTACACAATCGGCCTGGTGGCGCAGATCCCTCAGCCCATCGTGGTCTCCAAGAAGCTGCGCAACGTGCCACAGGAAGCCATCTTCAACTGGGATCCGGGCGCCCAGTTCGGCATCTACCGCCCCGACAGCTTCTGGTTCGCCAACTGAACGCGACGGCCGCTATCGGCCACTTTCGGTATTGAATTTTCCTTCTTAGGCAGGATGCGGGCGCTCGCGCACGCACGACATTGCCTTGACCGCCAAACTCCCTTAACGTTTTGTTTACCAAGCCGCTCGGCCCCGAACGCCGAACGGAACAAATAACGAACAAACCAGCAGGAGGCCAGAAAGGACATGCAGAAATTCGTTCAACTGATCGGCTTGTTGGCCTTTACCGGCTTGATCTCGGGACCGGCGTGGGCCGGCGAGGTGCTCGACCGGATCACGGCCAAGAAGACCCTGGTCGTCTCGACCGACGCCGAGTATCCACCGCAGTCGATGCAAAGGCCCGACGGCAGCTACGAGGGTTTCGATATCGACGTGGCCCGCGAGATCGCCGAGCGGCTGGGTGCCAAGGTCGAGTTCGTCACGCCCGCCTGGGAGGTCATCACCGCCGGCAACTGGGGCGGCCGCTGGGACATTTCGGTCGGCTCCATGACGCCAACCAAAAAGCGCGCCCAGGTGCTGGATTTCCCGGCGGTCTACTACTTCACGCCGGCCGCCTTCTACGTGCACAAGGACTCCAAGATCAAGGACGTATCCGAACTCAACGGCAAGCGGATCGGTGCCTGCGGCGGTTGCACCTACGAGGACTATCTCAACAGGAAGCTGGTGATCGACGCCGAGGGCGCGCCGCCCTTCGACTATCTGGTGGATCCCGGCCAGATCCGAGCCTACGAGACCGACGTCAACGCCATGGACGATCTGCGCCTCGGCGACGGCGTGCGGATCGACGGCGGACTCTCGGCCCAGCCGACCATCGAGGAGGCGATCAAGAACGGCTATCCGCTCAAGATCGTCGGCAAGCCGGTGTTCTACGAACCGCTTTCCGTGGCGATCGACAAGGGCGACCCGGAACTGGCGGCTAAGATCACCACGGTCGTGCAGGACATGCGCAAGGACGGCACCTTGGCCAAGATATCCGAGAAGTGGTACGGCCGGGACTACAGCTCGACGGCAACCGAGTGAGACAGTCACCGGGCCGTTGTCGTTGACCTGCGATGTTCGGCCGAGCGGACGGGCTACTTGAACTTTGGGTGCAGCCGTGGGCCAAACGGCTGCTCCTTTTCCTTGTGCTCTTCGCGGCGATCCTTGCCATCGACCCAAGCGGCTCGGGCATTGCGCGGCTGGTTTTACCGGTCACCGGGCTCGGCACCGGCGAGGAAACCGGTTTCGGGTCGCGACTGCTGCTCGCCGCAATCCTCGCCGCGGTGCTCAGCGCCAACTTCATCCTGATTCTGAAGCTGCCCCTGAAGCTCCAGATCGTCGTGTTCTGGGCCGAGCTCCTGATCCTGTTCCTGGGCTTCTTCTATTCCTTCGATCTCAGCTTTCCCTTCATCGTCGAGCGCCTGCACATCCTGATCTTCGTCGGCGCCTTCACAACGATCTATGTGTCGCTGATCTCGATCGCGCTGGCCTGCGTCATCGCCATGGCCGGCGCCTTGGCGCGCCTGTCGAACAACGGACCGGCCTTCGCGCTCGCCACCTTTTACATCTCCTTCTTCCGCGGCACGCCGCTGCTGCTGCAGGTCTACGTCATCTACGCCGGCCTGCCGCAGCTGGGCATCATCCTCGACGCCGTGCCGTCCGGCATCATCGCCCTGTCGCTTTGCTATGGCGCCTACATGGCCGAGATTTTCCGGGCCGGCATCGAGGGCGTGCCTAGGGGGCAAGCCGAGGCCGCCACGGCGCTCGGCCTCAAGAAGGGCCTGATCCTGCGCAAGGTGGTGCTGCCCCAGGCCATGAAGCTGATCGTGCCGCCGACCGGCAACCAGTTCATCGCCATGCTGAAGGACTCCTCGCTGGTCTCGGTGGTCGGCGTCCAGGAGCTGATGTTCCTGGCGCGCACCCAGGGCCGCTCGGAGTTCAAGCACTTCGAGATGCTGATCACCGCGGCCTTGATCTACTGGGCCATGAGTTTCGTCTTCGAGCTGTGCCAGGCTCGTCTCGAGGCCTACTACGGCAAAGGCGACAAGCGCTGAGGCACGTCGCGCCGGCGCCCCTCCTTTACTCGGCGGGCCAGCGACGTCTGTTGCGCCGCCGTCGTCGAACAGACACTGTTCACTGCGCAGCGCGCATTCGAGCCCTACGTGGCCTGGATTTTCTAACCGTAGCCCGGGATTCAACCCTCAAGACCTGATAACAGGATCAAGGCGGTTAGATTTACAGCTTTTTTCTAATGCTTGCACTGGTCCCCGGAGCGGGAACGAGAGTGTTCTTCCTCTCTTTTCCCCGGACAGATGGTAGGGACAAAATAGGAGAACACCCGTTGATCTTCTCGTAAAGAACTAGCCTTTTTGGAAATAGAGGCTAAAACTAAAATGAGCACAGGACGATCCCTCAAACGACCAATTCCCCACTAATCGGCTGCTTGCAAACCCGAGCCGAGCCTGCCGGGCGCCGGCGCTTCAGGCAGCTTGGCGGCCGGAATGACCTTGCGGAGCTGCTCGGCGAAGGCGTTCAGACAGACCTCGTCGTCGGACAGCGGTCCCTGGCTGTAGCTGCGGCTTGCCATGCCGGCCTGCACGCGCTCGATCAGGCCTGTATCCTCGGCGTTGACCACCCGGTTGATGCGCCAGTTCAGATAGCGCGCGGCGCGCATCGCCCGCGACGCGCCGGGCAGGCCGTAGGGAATCTCGCGGATCATGGTGCGCGTCGGGCTGAGCGGAATCATCTGCATGAAGTCGACCTGGTCCGGATAGATATCGAAGGCGACGTTGGGCCAGAGCAGATAGTAGGACCACCGGCGGCGCCGCCCCTCCGGCAGATGCTCCTGCGCCGGCAGGTGCTTGCAATACATGCGCTCGGACCAGCCGGCCCGGTCGTTCGGCTCCAGGACTCCGGTCATGGTCTGCACGAGACCGCTGGTGCCGAGCCGATAGCTGCGTCCGACGATGCGGCGCAAACCGGTGTGCGCCACGTTGATATGCAGGCCGTCGCCGTAGTTGTCGGTGACGGTCTTCCAGTTGACCTCGCGCGGGCGCAGCGTGACCCGGCCGAGCGGCCGCATCTGCTCCAGGCGGTAAGGCTCGAGCTCCGCGTCGTAGGGCGCCATGATCTCGGCAACCGGGGGACCGCCGGGCTCGAAACGCACGAAGATGAAGCCTCGCCAGACCTCGAGCTCCAGCTCCGGCAGGCCGTGCGCCGCCTTTTCGAGGCCCCGGTAGACGCTTTCATGGGGCACCTTTGCCAAGCGGCCGTCGAGGTCGTAGGTCCAGGCATGGTAGGGGCAGCGGATGCGCCCGCCGCAGTTGCCCTTGGCACTCCCGGCCGCGCCGTCGAGCAGCCTCGCCGCTCGGTGCCGGCAGACGTTGTAGAAGGCGCGCAGGGCACCGTCCCGACCTCGCATGACGAAGACCGGTTCGCCGCAGAAATCGAATAGGTGGTAGTCGCCGGCCTCCGGCACGTCGCCGACGTGACATACCACCTGCCAGCTCCGCATGAAGATTCGCTCGCGCTCGAGCGCGAAGAATTCCTCGTTCCGGTAGACCCAGGCCGGCAGGCTCAGGCGCGCCCGCGGTTCGGCAGCGTTCGAAACTGGCTCTGACTCGGATCGCCTCACACGCCCCTCGCCTTCTGAAAAGTCTCCGGATCGGCTCCTAGGGGGCACTCTAGCGCGCGGCTGTCCGACCCTCAAACGGAACCGGGGCCGCTCGAATGAGCGGCCCCGTC
>JBFJPL010000162.1:0-7542 GCA_041617155.1 Kiloniellales bacterium | reverse complement strand
CCGCCGCACGCCCGACTTGGACATCGAGTTGATTCAACACGTCGATGAGTTCTTGGTGGTCGGAATCCAGCTCCTCAACGCCCACGCTCAAGTTCGGACTCCAGTGTGCGACGGACATGAGCTTCCCTTCGTTGAGACCCGCAGCGAGGTAGTATGCGATGCATCATAATGCATTGGGTGCAACCTACGTTCATTGACGTGCATCAAGGCGAACCGATGCGACACGACTTAAGCATGCGGGTGCCGCTGGTGAACTATTCCGATGATGGTGAAAATTGGGTAGTGTCGGAGTCGATTTGACGGTTATCCGGGAAATTTCGGGTCACAGGGATCGCTCGAAACGACCGTTGGCACGACCTCCCGGATGGCCATCCGGCCAATGCAGGAAGCCGAGATGATATCAAAGTGCCTTACCTTTGCATGTTTTCTGGCCGTCGGTTTTGTTCTGCCGGCCCAAGGAGCCGACCCCGCCAAGGGCCGGGAGTTGTTCACCTCGAAATGCACCAGGTGCCATAGTCTGGATCCGGCGGAAGCGGGCAAGCGCGGGCCGCACCTGTCCGGACTCTTCGAACGCCGGTACGGTTCCGTCGAAGGCTTTCCCTACCGTATGGTCTGGCCGGATGCGGATCCGCTCTGGACCAGGCGGGACTTGAACAACTACCTCGAAATCCACCTCATTCCGGAAGCCGACCAGCGCGCGGATATCATCGAATATCTGTTTGAAGCCACGCGGAAATAGGCAGGTGATTCAGCGCGATCCAAATGACGAGGTGACGCAAATTGACCCGGAATTCGGGGACAGTCTACTGAGTTGGCTACCTTCTCGTTTCAGATCCCGATCCTGTAATTGGTTAGCCTTTGAAGTTCAATGTTAGTATCGTCAACACCGTCGGCCGCCACCGAGCGCACGTAGACGAGGCGCTCCACTGATCTTGTCGAGGCGAAGCCGAGCATGGTCCAATAGCAGCGAAGAACGAGATGAAACTCCGGGTCGGCTACGAAATGCATTACGAGTTTCCGCAACCGACGCCGGTTATCTCGATGCTGAATATCCATTTCACACGCGTTTCCGATCTAGCGATGCCGGACAACATCGTCCTCAGCCCCGCCGTTCCCATCTCCGGTTACCGCGACGGCTTTGGCAATTGGTGCAGTCGGATTCTCGCCCCGACTGGTCACATGCTCATCTCGGCCGATTCCGTCATAAGAGATACCGGTCTACCTGATCTGGTGGTGTCGGATGTCCGACAAGTTCCTGTTGAAGAGCTTCCCGAAGAAGCGCTCGTCTTCCTACTGGCGAGCCGCTTCTGCGATAGCGACCGCTTGCTGG
The DNA here is from genome assembly GCA_041617155.1 of Kiloniellales bacterium. Lineage (GTDB taxonomy): Bacteria > Pseudomonadota > Alphaproteobacteria > Kiloniellales > JAKSDN01 > CAMYKD01. The sequence continues at coordinate 6,212 of JBFJPL010000162.1, read as the reverse complement.
ATCTAGCCTGGCACTTGTTCGGAGCAGCCGAGCCGGGGGCGGCGCGGGTCCGAGCGATTTGTGATTTTGCGCATCGGCACATCTCCTTCGGCTATGAGCACGCGCGGGTGACCCGAACGGCCTCCGAAGCCTATGAGGAGCGCCGCGGGGTGTGTCGCGACTACGCCCACCTGGCAGTGGCGTTCTGCCGAGCCTTGAACATCCCCGCGCGCTACTGCACCGGGTATCTCAGCGACGTGGGCACGCCGCTGCCTCATCCGCCTGGCGATTTCGCAGCGTGGTTCGAGGCTTATCTCGGCGGTCATTGGCATACCTTCGACCCGCGCAACAATGTTCCCCGCATTGGCAGGATCCTCCTGGCGCGAGGACGGGATGCGGCGGATGTCGCCATCACAACGACGTTCGGCCCCAACACCCTTCAAAGCTTTCGCGTCTGGACGGACGAGATTGCCGGGTCGGCTTGAATGAAATGCCTGTCCTGACAAGGTTCAGTAATGGCACGACCCTGTCCCTGGTGTGATCCGGCGAAGCGTAAAACGAAAACGGGGTCAGCGACTGTGTTTCGGTCAAGCGTTGCTTGGTTGCCATTCTAGACCTGAACGCGCGGGTGCGGTGCCGACTCGGCGCGGGCCGGAAGTTCGAGGAACAGCGTACTTGTTTATCTAGCTTCCCGTTTCGGTTTGGAGCCTGTAGGGGCGGGAGCTACATAAACTTTGCGCGAAACTCCCACCCACCAGCCACCGCCGGCTGCGCGAACCGGCGGGACTCAGAGAGTCACAAGCATTTTTTCCCGATTCAAGCGCTATTTCGGACCGGCAGTCGTAGCCCGTAATGCTCAATCCCTCGCGTTGCGGTCGAAGAAGGCCCAGATGACGTCGTTCATGAAGCGGTCGCCGGCCTCCGGGGGCGAGATCGCGACCGAGGGATCGTCGGGATCGCTGCTCGGCCATTGATGTCCCATCTCGAGCGCGCACTGCAGGACTTCCGCGCCGGTTTGGCAGTTGCCGCGTTGCGTGCACGTCGTGTTTAGGTTCGTGACGCCGGGGTCGTAGGGACGCTTGCCGCTGTCGCAGCTTTGCGCGGCGACGCCGGCCCAGCGTTCCTCGAGATCGTCCACCGAGATGTAGCGATAGCCGTCAACGCTCTCCGCGCCGGTGCCCGGAACGATCGTGTCCTCCGTGCCCCAGATCTGCAAGAGCGACAGCTTCTGGCCGAGGGCGGCACAGTTGTAGCCGATGAAGGGCCGGCCGATGACCAACACCGCCGCCGCGAAGCGCTCCGGCATCTGGCAGGCGAGGCGGTGGGCCATCATCGCGCCGTTGCTCAAGCCGGCGATGAAGACCCGATCCCGGTTCAGGCACAGCCTCTCGTCCAGCGCCTCGAGCATGGCCTCGGCAAAGCCGACGTCGTCCGTCGCGCACTCGGACCAGTTGCAGGTATCCCTGTGCGGATCGGTCGCACAGGTCTCCGCGACCGGGGAGAGAAACGGATTGTCCTTGTCGCAGGCCGTGCCGGCGGGCCCGGGCGAACCCGAGGTGCTGAGATCGTTCCACGTCGCGATGGGGTCCGGAGAGCCGACGAAGGCGGTCGCCAGAGCGTCAGGGTAGACGACGATGAAGCCCTCCTGGTCCGCGGTGTCGCTGAGGCCGGTCGTGACCTCGAAGCTCTCCGCGCTGTCGCCGTAGCCGTGATAGATGATCACCAGGTCGCTCGGCCGTTTTCGATCGAAGCCGGCGGGAAAGTGCACGCGGAACGCCCGCAGCTGACCCTTGACCCCGACCTCGAAGGTTTGGGTCGTGCCGGCAACCTTGGCCTTGACCTTCGACTTGCAGACCCGGCCCTTGTCGGATTTGGCAAGGTCGTCTGCGGCGAAGACCGGGGATGAAATCGCGAGCAAGCCGAGGGCGGCCGCGAAACACATGCGTGCCGTCATTAAAGCCTCCCTTCGGTGATGGCGCATGAAGCGCATCGCAGTCCGGCGCGTCGGGTCTCGCGTCTCCCGGGCCGCGTTCAGCGCCGCGACCGCGCCGTCCCATCTTGCCGAACCGCGGACTCATTATGCCCGAGCCACGGCCGCAATGCAGCGAGTTTCAGCATGATATCCGGGGAACCCGTAGCAGCGCGGCTTTCAATCAATGCGCCTGATCGCGGCTCCGGGCTGCGCCCACTCGTGAAGCATGTCATCCAGGTAGGTCGACAGTTCGTCCGGCCGCAGCGAAGCGGGCATCACGAAGTCGGAAGTCGCGCGGCGCTTGCCATGGTCCAGCTTGTACAGGGTCCAGCGCCCGCTTTCACGAACCACCTCGAGCTCAAACCTGCCGTATATGTCAAAGCGCATCGTCCGAGTCCATCCGCCGGCCATTGGGACTCGAGGTCAAGCTTGCATTATTGCATTAACGGCAAAGGGACTTCAGCCCGAGCGTCCGGCAAGGCTCTTGTCCAGGCGGCGTACTCAGCGGGCAATGTCACAAGCTCGACCGTCGTTGCGCGACCGTCCTTGCGCCAGCCATACAAGCTTTCGATAATGCAACCACGCATGCTCGGCCCCGATTGACTCAGCCAGCCGTCGTCGGATCGATCATTTTGGCGATTTCGGTAATTTTCGTTGCGGGAAAGCCACTGATCTCGGCGTGCTTGCGTATGATGCCCTCGCCTTTCGCCAGATAGACGCAGAAGGTCTTGTCGTCGGCGACGTAGCTCTCGACCCATTGAATGTCCGAGCCGAGCTGTTCCAGCACCTCGTTCGACTTGGCGGCCGCGCCGCGCAACTGCTCGCGCTCAAAGGTGCCCACTTCGGGAATATCCCGCTCGATGATGAATTTCCGCAATGCCATTTTACCCTCCATCGCAAGCCCCGGAGCCCAAGCTTAGTCCATATCGGTTCGCCACGGAACATGGATCCGGTTGATGCTTCTGGCCAGGCTTGCAGGATGGCATGTTTGGCGGGAAGGCTTCGGCCCGGGCGTTCGGTCAGGCACTTGTCCGGCCGGCGCACGCGGCGGCGATTCAGGCTTTCAATTATGCAACAATGCATGCCCGATCCCGATTCGGGATCGCCGGCAGTCCACGCAACGAGAGGTAACGCGACTTGGCCAAGATCAACATCCAGTTCACCTTGTTTTCCGCGTTCTATTCGCCGCTCATCTCGGCGATGTCGGGCGGATTCCTGAAGGCCGAGGGGCTCGATGCGGAGTGGTCGGTCTCGCCGCCGGGCGCTTCCGCGCTCGGCGCCGTGGCGGAGGGCTCGGTCCACGTGGCGCAATCGGCGCTCAGCCAGGGCTTCGCGTCGCTCGCCAAGGGCGAGACCCCGGCCGCGGTGCACTTCGCCCAGGTCAACGAGATGGACGGCTTCTTCCTGACCGGGCGCGAGGCCGACCCCGATTTCACCTGGGACAAGCTGGAAGGCGCCGAGGTCGTCATGTTTAAGGGCGGCCAGCCGCTGGTCATGTTCAAATACGCCTGCCACAAGGCCGGCATCGACTTCACCAAGATCAGGCCGGTCAACCCCGGCGGCGCCGCCGACATCGACCGGGCCTTCCGCGACGGCCAGGGCCAGTACGTCCAGCAGCAGGGTCCCTTCCCGCAGCAGCTGGCGGCCGACGGCATGGGCCATATCGTCGCCCAGGTCGGCAAGCAGATCGGACCCTGCGGCTTCTCAAGCCTGGCGGCGACCCGCGCGTGGCTGGAGAGCGATATGGCGAAGGCCTTCATGCGCGCCTACCGGAAGACCCGGGTCTACATGAACGAGACGCCGGCCGCCGAGATCGCCAAAGCGGAGAAACCCTATTTTCCCGATATCGATGAAAAGGCTCTGACCGACTGCATCGCGACCTATCAGCGGCTCGGCTGCTGGACGCCCCATGTCGAGATCACCCGCCCGGCCTACGAGGCGACCCTGGACATCTTTCAATACGCCGGCGGGCTCAAGGAACGCTATCGCTACGAGCAGGTCTGCGCCGAACCGCCGGCAAGCGATTGAAATCAATTTCGGCAGGATGAACGACCGCCAAGGGTCCGGGGCCGAAAGCGGCCATGGTCGAGACCGCCGCAAGCCGAGCGGCTAGCGCGCCTGGTCGATCGGCCGGTCGTCGGTCCAATCGTAGAGGCCGCGGTCCCGTTCATCGACCGCCTGTTTCCAGCCGACGACGGCGGCCCGCTGCTTGAAGTTGACGCCTTCCGGGGAGTGGCGGGCGATGCCGTCGAGCAGCGTGGCGAGGCGCTGGGTATTGGCCAGGCCGATCGCCTCGATCGCCTGGTTGATCACCATCTTCTGCATCATCAACTGGTTGACGGGAACCGACGCCATGCGCCGGGCCAGCGCCTCGACCTCGGCGTCGAGCCTTTCGGCCGGGACCGCTTTCAGCACGAGGCCGAGGCGTTCGGCCTCGAGGCCGTCGATCTTGTCGCCGGTGAACAGCATGCGCTTGGCCTTTTCCGGGCCGAGGCGATAGACCCACATCGCCGTGGTCGGACAGCCCCAGACCCGGGCCGGCATGTAGCCGATCCTGGCGTCCTCGGCCATGACGACCAGGTCGGCGCAGAGCGCGATGTCCGATCCGCCGGCGACCGCGTGGCCGTGCAGCTTGCAGATCACCGGCTTGTGGGAGCGCCACAGCGACATGAAATGATCGCTGTTGCGCGACATGAAAGCGAAGTCCTTCATCGGGTCCCAGGGCATGTCCTGGGTCGCCTGGCCTCTGCCTTTGCCCGCCGTATAGAAGGTCAGATCGTAACCGGCGCAGAACGCGGGCCCGTTGCCGGAGAGCACGATCACATGAATGTCGGGATCCCCGTTGGCGGCCGCGACCGCGTCGGAAAGCAGCGCCGGCACCTCGTCATCGATGGCGTTCATGACCTCCGGCCGGTTGAGCGTGACGCGAGCGATGCGTCCGGTCTTCTCGAACAGCACTTTCGACATTCTGGATACCTCCTTGGTCTCGGTTGAGGCCAGCTTGCATGATTGTATGACCGGCGGGAAGCCTTCGGCCTGCGGCGGAGCGGGCGGGTCGGTTTGCCGTCGGTTTTGGTGTAAGATCGAACCCGGGAAGCGGACCCGAGGCTATCGATTGGGTGCAGCGATGCTAGAGACGACCGTGGCGGGCAGCCTGCCAAAGCCTTCTTGGCTGGCGGAGCCGGAAAAGCTGTGGGCGGCCTGGAAACTCGAAGGCAAGGAGCTGGTCGAGGGCCAGCAGGATGCCGGCCTCGCCTGGCTCAAGACACAGGAGGATGCCGGCATCGACATCGTCTCCGACGGCGAGCAGTTTCGCCGGCATTTCGTCCATGGCTTTCTCGAGTCAATCGAAGGCATCGATTGGCAAAAGATGACGACCATGGGCATCCGCGACAACCGCTACGACGCTCAGGTGCCGACCGTCACGGCCGAAGTGCGCCGAACCGGGCCGGTGCACAGCGTGAGCGCCCGGTTCTGCCGCGCCCACACCTCGCGCCGGCTCAAGTTCACCTTGCCCGGACCGATGACCATCTGCGACACCATCGCCGATGCCCACTACGGCAGCCGGCCCGAGATGGCGATGGCCTTCGCGGCGCTGCTGAACGACGAGGCCAAGGAACTGGAGGCCCTCGGCATCGATGTCATTCAGTTCGACGAGCCAGCCTTCAACGTCTTCATGGACGACGTCAAGGCGTGGGGCATCGAGGCCCTGCATCGCGCGAGGGACGGCCTGAAATGCAAGACCGCGGTGCACATCTGCTACGGCTACGGCATTCAGTCGAACATCGATTGGAAGAACTCCCTCGGCTCGCAGTGGCGCCAGTACGAGGAGATATTCCCGGCCCTGAACGAAAGCCGGATCGACCAGATCTCGCTCGAGTGCGCCAATTCGAAAGTCCCCTTGTCGTTGATCGGCATCCTGAAGGACAAGGAGGTCCTGGTCGGCGCCATCGACGTCGCATCGCTCGAGGTGGAGACACCCGAACAGGTCGCCGCGACGCTGCGCGCCACTTTGGAGTTCGTGGCCCCGGAGCGCGTGACCGCCTGCACCAATTGCGGTCTGGCGCCGCTGCCGCGCGCCGTCGCCGAGAGCAAGCTGCAGGCGCTCGCTGCAGGCGCCGCCCTGTTGCGGCGGGAACTGGCTTGAAGCGCCGATATCTGGATAACCGGGGACACGGCCGACGCCGCTCCCGGCCGACCGGCTAGCGCACCTCGTCGATCGGCCGGTCGGCGGTCCAGTCGTGGGGGCCGCGGTCCCGTT
>JBFJPL010000161.1:0-7879 GCA_041617155.1 Kiloniellales bacterium | reverse complement strand
GGCCGCCCACCGGATCGTATGATATGGGCGGCCGGGAGGGGGAGCGGGCTGGTTCCGACTGATTGAAAAATGCCCTAGTCGATTGTCCCGTTGGGGAGAACCGGGGCCTCGGCGCTCGGCAGAGCCAGGCGAATCACGCCCTTGACCGGCCGATTGGGGTCGACCGGCTTGCCCTTGCGCAGGATCCGGAGATGGCCTCGGCGGGCCAAATGCAGGGCCTGCTGGCGCACGGCATTCAGGTAGCGGCGCCACAGGTCCGGCGGGTCGCCGGGACGGGAACGGGTGGCCGCGAAGGCGCGGGCCGCCTGCTCCGGCGAAATCGACTTGCCCGCGTCGCCGTCGGCCAGCAGCGCCAGAATCGCCGCGGCCACGGGGTCGACAGCCGCCGCGTCGCGATGCCGTTCGCCGGTCATCGCAAAAGCTCAAGCCAGGGCATTGAAATCGTCCAACAGGGCGGCGATGCGCCCGGTGTCGAACTGATCCATGATCACTGAGACGCGCCGGGTCGCCGCCTGCAGGTCGAGCGACAGGATGCGGCTCTTGACCCGCGGCAGGGAGTTGACGGTCATCGACAGCTCGCGCACGCCGAGGCCCAGGAACAAGGCGGTAAAGCGTGGATCGCCGGCCATCTCGCCGCAGACCGAGACCGGTATGCGGGCGCGCAGCGCCGCTTCGATCGAGAACTGAACCAGGCGCAGCACCGCTGGATGCAGCGGATTGTAGAGGTGGGCGACCCGCTCCTCGGCCCGGTCGATGGCCAGGGTGTACATGGTCAGGTCGTTGGTGCCGATCGCGAAGAAATCGGCGACCCGGGCCAGGGAATCGGCCGCCAGGGCGGCGCCCGGCACCTCGATCATCACACCCAGGGGCGGCGGCGGATCGGCGATCTTCACGCGCCGCCGCTTGAGCCTCCGTATCAGGTTCGTCAGCATCTTGCGCACCTCGCGGACTTCGGCGACCGAGGTGATCATCGGCAGCAGGATACGCAAGCGCCCGTGCGCGCCGGCGCGCAGGATGGCGCTAAGCTGGGTTTCCAGCAGCTTGGGCTCGGTCAGGGAAAGCCGGATCGCCCTGAGGCCGAGCGCCGGATTGACCGCCTCGCCCAGGGTCCCGCCGAGCGCCGAGGCCAGTTTTTCGCCGCCGACGTCGAGCGTGCGCACGGTGACGGTCCGGCCGGCCAAGCCCTCAACGATCTCCTTGAGGGCGCGGTATTGTTCCTCCTCGTCCGGCAGGTCGTCGCGGTTCATGAACATGAACTCGGTGCGCAGTAGGCCGACTCCCTCGGCGCCGACGGCAACCGCCTGACCGACCTCGCGCGGCAGCTCCAGGTTGGCCTGCAGGAACACCCGTTCGCCGTCACGGGTCTCGGCGGCGACGTCGCGCAGCCTGGCCAGGGCCTTCGCCGCGCGTTCCAGGGCGCGGCGCCGGCGCTGGTAGTCGGCCAGCACGCTGTCCTTGGGATTCACGATGACCAGGCCGCTGGAGCCGTCGACGATCATCGTTTCGCCGGTCTTGACCCCGACCATGAGGTCGGCGACGCCGAGCACGGCGGGCAGGCCGAGCGAGCGCGCCATGATGGCGGTGTGGCCTTCGGCCCCGCCCAGCACCGTCGCGAAGCCGCCGATCTGCGCCGGGTCCATCAGCGCCGTATCGGCCGGCGTGATGGTCTCGGCCACGATGATGCTGCCGCGCGGCAAGGTCGAGAAGTCGGTCAGCTTCTGGTCCGACAGGGTGCGGACGACACGCAGCCCGACCTCGCGCACCTCCTCGCCGCGGGCCTGCAGGTAGGCGTCGTCCATCTGATCGAAGGCCTGGGCGATTTCGGCGATCTCGGCCATGACCGCGGCCTCGGCGTTTTGCCTGGTCTCGCCGATCCGCTGCTCGACGCCGGACAACAGGCGGGAGCTGCCGAGCATCTGCAGGTGCGCATCCAGCAAGAAGCCCAGCTCCTCCGCGGCGGCGCCGTGGTAGGTCTCGGCCTTGCTTTTCAGCTTCGCGAGCTGTCGCTTGGCCCGGCCCACGGCGGCCTGGAAACGGGCTTTCTCGGCCGACACCTTGGCGACCGGCACCTTGTATTCCAGTACCTGGATCTCGCCGCTGTCGCGCAGATGCGCCGGACCAATGGCCACGCCCGGGGAAACCGCAAGGCCCTCGAAGACCCGCTGCGGCGCGGCGGTCTTGCGGGGCGCTTTGGCTCTGGTCTTATCCATCTTCTTCGAACTTGTTCATGACCAGGTCGCTCAAGGCGGCTAGCGCCGCGCTGGCGGCCGGCCCCTGGGCGCGCAGCTCCAGTTCGCAGCCCTGCGCCGCCGCCAGCATCATCAAGCCCATGATCGAGGAACCGGACACCTGCAGGTCGTTTTTGATCACGGTCACCTCGGCGTTGTAAGTCCCGGCCAGCTTCACGAACTTGGCGGCCGCCCGCGCGTGCAGGCCACGGGTGTTGATGATCACGACACGGCACACCTTCGCCGCTTCGCAGGGTGCGTTCATCCCGCTGCCGACCCCCACCGCGTCAAGGTGCTTGATCGGCCAACAGCTGCGATGCGACGTTGATGTACTTGCGCCCGGCCTCCTGGGCCTGTTCGACCGAGGCCTTCAGCGACTCGGTGCCGCGCACGGTGGCCAGCTTGATCAACATCGGCAGGTTGAGCCCGGCGATGACCTCGACCTTGCCCTGATCGAGCACCGAGATCGCCAGATTGGACGGCGTCCCGCCGAACATATCGGTCAGCAGCACCACGCCGTCGCCGTCGTCTACGGCCGCCACCCGTTCGATGATCTCCTTGCGGCGCTTTTCCATGTCGTCCTCGGGACCGATACAGACGGCCGCCACCTGGGCTTGCGGACCGACAATGAGCTCGAGCGCATCGATGAATTCGAGGGCCAAACGGCCGTGTGTGACGAGCACCAATCCGATCATGGGCCTTCCTATTGCTTGGGGCGGCATCTTGTACGCCGATTCCGCCCCCGAATCACGGATGATCTGGCGCCGGTGCCAGATCGCGGTGGACAAGCGTCACCCGGCAACCTTCCGCCTGCAGCCAGCCGGCCAGGCGCCCGGCGACCATGACCGAGCGGTGGCGCCCACCCGTGCAGCCCAGCGCCACGGTCAAATAGCTCTTTCCCTCGCTCTCGTAGCGGGGCAGCAGGGGCCGCAACATGGCGGTTAGCTGGGCAAAGAAGGGGGCGAAATCCGGGTCCGAACTCACGTAGGCGGCAACTTCCGGGTCGCTGCCGGTCAGCTCGCGCAACGCGGGGTCGTAGTGCGGGTTCTTGAGAAACCGCACGTCGAACACCAGGTCCGCGGCGCGCGGCAGGCCGTGGCGATAGGCGAAGGAGGTAACGAACACCGCCATGCCGGCCGCTTCGCCGGTATCGAGATGTCCGGTCAGGAACTGGCGAAATTCGCCGGGCGTCATGGTGCTGGTATCGACCACCAGGTCCGCCCGGTCGCGCAGCGGCGAAACCAGGCGCCGTTCGGCCGTGATGCCGTCCTTGAGCGGACGCCCCTGGGCCAGGGGATGGCGGCGCCGGGTTTCGGTGTAACGCCGGCGCAGCACTTCCTCGTCGCAGTCGATGAACAGCAGGCTGGGTGTCAGCGTCGGGTCGGCGCGCAAGCGGTCGAGCTGCTCGAGGAACGGCTCGACGGCAAAATCGCGGGTGCGGATATCTACACCCAGGGCAATCGGCCGGCCGGCCGGGTTGCCGACAATCGCCGTCATGAGTTCGAGCGGCGGGTTGTCGATCGCCTCGTAGCCCAGATCCTCGAGAATATCCAGCGCCAGCGAACGGCCGGCCCCGGACAACCCGGTCACCAGGACGACCCGTCTTGACACGGGCCTCGGCGCGCGCCTGCGGCTTTCCGCCGCCTTGACTTGGTCCGGCATGGTCCACTCGTGGTTTCGCTGCGTGCCTTCCCGGGTTTCTTCCGCGGATCCGGTTGCCGACATTATAACGTCCGCCTCATGGCTCGCCGCAAGCTGCAGTTTTGCCAAGACCGAGGGTTCGAAGGGATCGAGGGCCAAGCAACGCAGAGCAACGCCCAGCAACTCGCAGGTCGCGAGCTCCGGCAGGCGCTCGAGGCTACCGGCCGACACCAGATCGACCACCAGGCAGAGGATCGCATCGGCCACGGCGGGGAGCGTTACGATACCCAGCCCGCGGACCTCCATGCACCCGGCAATCGTGGCCGGCGCCGTGGCCCGCAAGCGGCCCCTCTCGGCGCGCAAGCTGGTCTGATCGTCGGCCACCAGGCGCCAGCCGCGATCGATCAGCCTGAGCGCCAGATCCGACTTGCCGGCGCCGGACGGACCGCGCAGCAGGACCGCGAAGGCCCGCTTCGGCACACCGCGACCCGCCGGCAGGGCGACACAAGTCCCGTGGACCAGCTTGCCCGCCATCCGAAGCCCGCCTGGCCCGCCTAATCCGACGGCAGGCGGACGATGAAGCGCGCGCCGATCACCTTACCCTTGTCGTCGGTTCGGTTTCGCGCCTCCAGAACGCCGCCGTGGGCCTCGACGATCTGCCGCGAGATCGATAGGCCGAGGCCGGAATGGGTGCCGAACTTCTCGCCCTTGGGACGCTCGCTGTAGAACCGGTCGAACACGGCATCGAGCTTTTCCGGCGGCATGCCGGGCCCATCGTCGTCGACGGTGATCACGGTCCACTCGCGCTCGCGCCGCGCGGCCAGGCGGATGGTGCCGCCCGGCGGCGAGAAGGACACGGCGTTGCTGATCAGATTGCGGAACACCTGGCCCAGGCGGCCTTCTATGCCGGCAACCATGAGGTTCTGGTGTTCGGCCATCTTCAGTTCGAAGCGCGGGCCCTCGCGGGTCGCCGTCGCCTTGTTCACCTCGACCAGCGCGTGCAGCATGTCACCGACGTTGACCGCTTCGCTGTCGGCGCGCGACAGCTCGGCGTCCAGGCGCGAGGCGTCGGAAATGTCGCTGATCAGCCGGTCGAGGCGCTGCACGTCGTCGAGGATGATGGTGATCAGCTTCTTCTGCTGGGCCGGGTCGTCGATCCGCGCGACCGTCTCGACCGCGCTGCGCAGCGAGGTCAGGGGGTTCTTGATCTCATGCGCCACGTCGGCGGCGAACCCCTCGATCGCATCCAGGCGGGCGCGCAGCGCCTCGGTCATTTCGCGCAACGCTCCGGACAGATCGCCGATTTCGTCGTCGCGGCGGGTGAAATCCGGAATTTCGAACTGCCGGCCCTTGCCGTGCCGCACCCGCTCGGCCGAGCGGGCCAGTTGCCGGATCGGACGGGCAATCGTACCGGCCAGGTAGAACGACAGCAGCACGGTCACGGCGAAGGCCACGGCGAAGACCAACAGAACGTCGCGCCGTCGGTCGTACACCGCGGCGGCGACCTCGGACCCGTCCTTGGACAGCATGAGGGCGCCCAGAACCTTGCGGTAGCGCTGCACCGGAACGGCCACGGAGAGCACCAGCCGGCCGTTGCGGTCGAGCCGGACCATGCCGCGGCTTTCGCCGGCCAGCGCGCGTTCCGCCTCGATGTAATTACTGGCGCGCTGGATCGCCGCTTCCGTGTAGCGGGGCAGGTCGCCCAGTCCGGGCAGCCAGTTGACCACGCCGTCGTAGAACCGGGTCAGGCGGCGCAGCAGGCTGCCGTCATCAGGCGGCGGCAACTCCACCACCTGCACGAGGTCGTCGCCGAGCCGGCCAAGCCGAAAGCTGTCGGCGATCAGGGTGCCGTCGATGGCAAAAACCCGGGCCCGCACGTTGCTGTCGGTCAGCAGTAGGCGCATGAGGTTGCGGGTCAGCTCCGACATCAGCCGTTCCCGGCCCGCGTTGCTCGCCACCACGGCCGTGCTGCCGAGCGACAGGGCGAAGCTCCGCCCCTGGCTGCGCAGGCCGTCCAGCTCGGCGGTGATCAGGGAATCCCGGTACTGGTCGAGATGCAAGAGCCCCATCACCGGGATCACCAGGACCAGCAGGTTGAGCAGCAGGATGCGCCAGGTGAGCGGTGAGCGCCAAGGGCGCCGGCGACCCCGGGCGGTGCGCCGGACCTGCGCCTCGGGCGCCGCGGCGGCGGACGCTTCCGGGTCAGCGACGACGGTGCTGGGCGAAACCCCGGGCAGATCCGCGGCTGGCCGCGGCAGGCGGCGTTTCTTGGGTGCAGGATCCTCACGCCGCGCCGGGCGCGGATCCGCTCCGACCTCGGCCGTCATGACGGCCGGCCGTCTGGTGTTCTAGCCTTCGCGGTAGCGATAGCCGACGCCATAGAGAGTCTCGATCTGGGCGAAATCGTCGTCCACTTCTTTGAATTTCTTACGCAATCTCTTGATATGGCTATCGATCGTCCGGTCGTCCACGTAGATATGCTCGCCGTAGGCGGCATCCATCAATTGGTCGCGGTTCTTGACGTGGCCCGGGCGCTGAGCCAGGGCCTTCAGGATCAGAAACTCGGTCACGGTCAGGCTGACCGACTTGCCGGCCCAGGTGCACAGGTGGCGCCCCGGGTCGAGCATCAGCTGGCCGCGCGTCAAAGGCTGTTCGGTGCCGTCGGGCTCGAGCTCCTCGCGGGCCACCCGCTCGCGCCGCAGCAACGCCCGAATACGCTCGATCAGCAGACGCTGGGAGAACGGCTTGGTGATGTAGTCGTCGGCGCCCAAGCGCAGGCCGAGCACCTCGTCGACCTCGTCGTCCTTGGAGGTCAGGAAGATGATCGGCAGGTTGGAGCTGCGCCGCAGGTGGCCGAGCAGCTCCATGCCGTCCATGCGCGGCATCTTGATGTCCAGGATCGCCACGTCCACCGGATTGGCGGAGATCGCCTTGAGCGCCTCGGACCCGTCGCTATAGGTGCGCACCTTGAAACCCTCGGCTTCGAGGGCCATCGAGACCGAGGTCAGAATGTTCCGGTCGTCGTCGACCAGGGCGATGGTATGCTGCATGGGCGCTTTCCTTGCATGAGAATTTAGGCCGATTCCCCCTGGGATTCCACCATTGCCCCCGCCGGCGCCTCCCAAGCGTCAACATGGGGCCGGACTGTGGCGCTATTGGGGCATCACCGAGACCTCCATGAGGCGGTTGCCGGTTCCTGACCGCGGATCGCGGCCAAAGCAGACCTGACCGGGGCAAATCGCCTTACCGGCCGGGCCGGCCGAGCCCTTTCCCGCGCCGCCGACCAGCTATTTAGCATTTATCAGGCTCTGCCGCCGACAATGGCGCCCGACAAACTGGCGGCGGAGGACGGGGATTGCTCCCTTTGCAGCGAATCGGATGCCACATTTCCCTGCGCCACGGGGCCGCGCTGGCGACGGCCTGGCTGATCGGGCTGGCGCCGGCGCCGGCCGCCGCGTGGCACCAGGCGCCCGGCGCCGGGGCGACCCGCCTCGCCCGGCTGGGCGGCTTCGGCAGCGGTTCCGCCGCCACCGGCCGGGCGCTGATCGATGCGGCGGAACGCGCCCATAAGCGCGGCAACGACACGGCCGCCATCGCACAGGCGACCCGGGCGATCGAGACCGGCAGCCTGACAGCCACGGATCTGACCCGGATCCTGCGCTTTCGGGCCCGGGTCTATCGCGAGACCGGTGCGGGCGATCGGGCGATCGCGGACTATACCGCCCTGATCGATCTCGATCCCCAAGACGCGGTCGCGTTCGTGGACCGTGGCTGGGCCTTCTACCGGCAGGCGCTGCCCGACCGGGCGATCGCGGACTACACGGCCGCCCTGCGCCTCCGGCCGGACTACGCCCCTGCCTACAACAACCGCTGTGTCGCCTACCTGGACAAGCGGCTCTACGACCGGGCGATCGCCGATTGCAGCCGGTCGATCGCGTTGAACCTGGAGCCCAACCTGCAATGGGCCTACCGCAACCGGGCCCTGGCCCATGGCAACAGCGGCGACCACG
>JBFJPL010000160.1:0-7915 GCA_041617155.1 Kiloniellales bacterium | reverse complement strand
GGCCTATCCGCTCAGTGAAGAGAAGATGGCCCGCCTGGAGGCGCTGTTCCTGGCGCCGGCCTGGGATGTCGCGGAGCTGCCGGATTATTCGCGCAAGAACGCCATCAATCCCTTTGCGACCTTCGCCGCGATTCCGGCGCGCGCGCGTTATCAGTTCCTGCTCGATTCCAGCGAGTTCTTTGTGCGGAACTTCATCCGCGGACCGGTCTGCGCCGGACAGGTCGCGACCAATGTCATCGACGACCGTTTCTTTGTCGTGTTTCTGGATCCGGATGCCGACCTGTCGGTCACCGATCCGGCCTATTTGGCGGAGATTCAGCCCCACCTGGTCCTGGTTCCGGAGAAGGAAGGTCTGCTGAAGCTGGTCTTTGACTGGGACCACCGGAAAGAGGAAAGGAATGAATACATACGTCTGCGCGGAAAGACCTACCGCGATCGGCAACCCCAGGGCCCGTCACTGCAAGACCTCTGGGATGGCGACGGGGTCAACGACAACGCCGCGCTGACGGTCTTCAGGAATTTCGACAATGCGATGGTGACCAAGGGATTCGTGGGTGCCGTTCCCAAGACGATCTGGGTGATGGACTACCCCATGTTGGAGCGCACTTATTACTTGCTGGTTGCGAACTTCAACGTCTTCGGGACGCTGGCCACCCAGGTCGAGACACGTTTTTACTTCGATCTGATCCGTTCCGGCGGCGAGGATAATTTCCTGCATTTCATGCCGCCCCAGGTCCGGACGTCGATGCGCGAGTCCTGGTACCGCGGCAGCGCGGCGCAAAACAAGATCAGAAAGACCTACGAGATCGTCAACGAGGACCTGCCGGTGCAGATCCGGTATCGGACCGCGGACCCCAAAGCCGAATTCGTCGCGCTCGTCAGTCGCCGCCTCGGGTCGCTGGCCGGGCCGCCTGATCGGCTCAACCGTTGCGCTGAACCGCCCTGCTACCGGGCCGGCGCAGGTCCCGCGGAGCGCCGCGCCGAGGCCAGTCTGCAGACCCTGACCTCGAAGCCGGCCGCACTCGACGGCACGCGTTTCGTTGATTTCATGCCGGACGTCAGCTTCCTGCGCATCGCTACCGGTGATGACGGCGCGGACCTTGCTTATACGCTGGTGCGAAACAAGGCGCACAGCAATGTCGCGTTCATGTTCGAGGAAGAGGAACGTCGCGAGTACGACAAGGACACGCTCACGGCCTATCGCGGCCTGATCGGCAGTTACCCGAACTTCATGTTCAACGTGCCGCTGGACAGGATCGAGGCGTTCGCCAAAGCCTTGCATGCCGCGCGCACCCCGGAACAATTCTTCGAGGTGGTCCATACCTATGGATTGCCCAGAACCCACCCCGATATCTGGACGAATTTTCAGTGGTTTGTCGGTTACATGCGGCGCAGCAGTCCGATCGAAGCGGGGGTCTATGACATGAACCGCTACAAGAAGGTGGCCGATCTTATCGCCGACGAGAAGTCCTAGCCCGGGAAGGGACCAGAGCTCGGTCACGTCCGACCGCCTCCCTATCGATGCCGGCGAAAAGACCTTCTTTCCTTTGGCCAGGGAACGATGGCACACACCGTCATCCCGCGCCGGCAAAGGGTTCGCGGACCCCACCCAACACGACAATCTCAAGCTTGCGTTGGCAAAAGACCCTTGACGCACACCCGAACTGGCCGCGTAGACTGACCGCGTCTCCGCGCCGCGGTCCCGTGGCACTTTTCCCGAAGGCCGGCCAACAGGCCTCATGGCACCCTGGAGCCATTGGGGCACCGGCGGCGGGGACCTGAACAGAGGGAGGAAACCATGACCAGCACGGTCGCTCGAAGGGTTCGCGGCATGACCGCCGCGGCCGCTATTTCGTTATGCCTGTCTATCCAATTCCTATCCGGCGCCGACGCCCAGCCGGTCAGCAGCAAGGACCTGCTGACCGCGCAGGCGAACGCCGGCGAGTGGCTGATGTACGGGCGCGACTACCGCAACCAGCGCTTCAGCCCGCTCGACCGGATCAACCGCGACAACGTCGGCCAATTGCGCCCGGTCTGGGCGTTTTCGACCGGCGGCAAGCTGGACGGCCTCGAGGCGACGCCGCTGGTGCGCGACGGCGTGATCTACATCTCGGCCGACCATGCGCGGGTCTTCGCGATCGACGCGCGCAGCGGCACGGCGCTGTGGTCGTTCGAGCCGAAGTACGAGGAGGGGCTCGGCGCCATGCTGTGCTGCGGGCCGGTCAACCGCGGCGTGGCGATCAAGGACGAGCTGGTGTTCGTCACCACCCTGGACGCGCGCCTGGTCGCGCTCAACCGGGCCGACGGCGCGGTCGCCTGGGAGCGCACGATCGACGACTGGAAGAAGGCGGTGACCGCGACCGGCGCGCCGCTGGTGGTGCGCGACCACGTGATCGTCGGCGTCGGCGGCGCCGAGTACGGCGTGCGCGGCTACGTCAAGTCCTACAACGCCAAGTCGGGCGACCTGGAGTGGACCGCCTACATGATCCCCGGGCTCGGCGAGCCGGGCAACGAGACCTGGCCCGGCGAGACCTGGAAGACCGGCGGCGCGACCACCTGGCAGACCGGCAGCTACGACGCCGAGACCAACACGCTCTACTGGGGCACCGGCAACCCGGGGCCGTGGAACTCCGACCTGCGCAAGGGCGACAACAAGTGGTCGTCGTCCCTGGTCGCGCTCGACCCGGACAACGGCAAGATCAAGTGGGGCTTCCAGTACACGCCGAACGACGCCTGGGACTACGACGGCAACAACGCGCCGATCCTGATCGACGTGCCGATCGGCGGCAAGCTGGTCAAGGCCGCGGTGACGTCGAACCGCAACGGCTTCTTCTACGTGCTCGACCGCACGACCGGCGAGTTCATCTACGCCGTGCCGACCATAGAGGGCATCAACTGGACCAAGGGGCTCGACCCCAAGACCGGCCGGCCGGAGGTCAACGAGGCCATGCGCCCGCTGTCCGGCGGCAAGACCATCGAGCCGATCATCCCCGGCCTGGAGGGCGGCACCAACTGGTTCCCCATGGCCTACAACCCCGACCTCGGCCTGGTCTACCTGAACACCAACCACTGGGCCATGTCGATGACCGCCTGGAAGCCGGAGGACGTGGTCTACAAGGAAGGCGACCTCTACATGGGGGTCGATTACCAGATGTTCCGGCTCGACAAGGAGATCGGCTACACCAAGGCGTTCGACGTGGAGAGCAAGAAGTTCGTGTGGCAGACCTCGAGCCCGCTGCCGCTGTTCGCCGGCCTCCTGGCGACCAAGAGCGGGCTGGTCTTCACCGGCGACGAGCTCGGCCACTTCATGGCGCTCGACGGCAAGACCGGCGAGACCCTGTGGAAGTTCCAGACCGGCTCCGGCATCAACGCCTCGCCGGTCACCTACGAGCTCGACGGCACCCAGTACGTGGCCGTGCTGTCCGGTTTGGGCGGCGATCCGAGCTTCTACTACTCGGGGCCCAAGGGCGGCATGCTGTGGGTCTTCGCGCTCGACAGCGCCAAGCTCAAGGCGACCGACCGCGGCAACCCGCAGCCGATCGAGGGCGCCCTGCCGACCTATGGCCAGTGAGGCTCGGCGCTGAGCTCACGGCGAAAGTCCGCGGCGGCGATGGCCTCGGCCCGGCGGTTCGGCCGGCTGGCCCGCGGCATCGCCGCCGCCGTCCTTTGGCTCGCGGCGCCGCCGGCCGGTGCCGGGGAGGCGGCCGGGGACGCACTGGTCAATCCCTACCTCGGCGACGCCGCGGCGATCGCCGAGGGCAAGCGGCTCTATCGCGCGCGCTGTATCGTCTGTCACCGCAACGCGGGCGGCCGCGGCCCGAACCTGTTCGGCGCCGAGATCAGCGACGAGCGCTTCCTGGAGACCGTGATCAACGGCCGCAAGGGCACCCAGATGCCGGCCTTCGGCCTGCGCATGTCGCCGGACGAGGTCTGGCATGTCCACGCCTTCGTCAAGTCGACCGCGCGCTATTGAGCCCCGGCCGCGCGCCCGGATCCGGGCCATGAAAACCCGGGCGGCGGGCCTGGTCGCCTTGCTTCTCCTGGCGGCCGGGCCCCCGGTGACGGCCGCCGAAAGCGTATCCGGTTCCGGGCGCGCGCTCAGCGGCGGTGTCCTGATCGTGCGCGGCGCCAAGGTGCGGCTGTCCGGCCTGGCTGCGCTGCCGGCTGGCGCGCTCTGCCCGGCGGTCGAGCGGGCACGGCCGTGCCGCGCGGTCGCGCAACGGGCGCTCGGCGGCCTGGTGGCCGGACGGGAGATCACCTGCCGGCTCGAGCGCAAGGTCGGCCACGGCAGCTTCGAGGGGACCTGCCGGACCGCCGAAAGCGGCGATCTGGGGGCCGCTCTGGTGCGCGCCGGCTGGGCCCGGGTTGGGACCTCGGCCGGCGCGCCCTACCGGGCCGCGCAGACCGCGGCGCGGGCCGCCGGCCGGGGATTCTGGGGGACCGAGCAATGACCGCTGGCGGATCGGCCGGGCGGTCGGTTCGACCGTTAACGAATGGGGAAGGACTGTGCGCTTAGTCTGGGTGCCCGTCGGCGCCTTCGGGTGTCGAAACGATGCCTCGAACCAGGTGCGACGATGCCCCCCCTTCTGGTCATTATATTCTTCGCCTTGTACGGCCTTTTCATGTTCTGCATTCCGGGCAAGACCGGGCTCATCACCAAGGTACTGCTCAGCCTCGGCATCTCGGCCGGCGGCAGTCTCGCCTTTCTGCTCGCCTTCCCGGAAGTGGCCATGCGCCCGCTCGGCGGCAACTGAGCCGAAGCCTTCGCCACCGCCTGTGACGGCCGTCACTTGCGGGCCTCTTTCGAATCACCAAATCTGGAATCGTCGCAAGTCAGGCGACCGGCCCCGCGTTGCGCCGGGCAGGCACCAGTTAGGTCCTGTCCGAACCGGCGCGGGGCTGTTTTGTCGGCCGCCACGGCGTGGCCGGCTCATAGCAAATCTCGATGATAACGACCGATGGCCCATGCTTCGAGACGCCGGCTTCGCCCGAGCTTCGCTCCCTTGCCCCGCAAGCCTTAGCATGAAGTAAGCTATTGATATAAGGCATATATCCTCATCCTGAGGAGCGTTCGAAGAACGCGTCTCGAAGGATAGGCCATGAGTCACGGCTTTTGAGACCTGGCCTAAGGGCGCGTGCAGTCCAGAAACGGGCCGAGATAGCGCATGCGGTTCTCGGTCGAGAACGCGCGGCGCTGGATGTAGGCGGTCGGCCTGGCCGGCGACCAGCGCCGCGGGTTCGGCAGGACCGCGGCCAGCAAAGCGGCTTCGCGCTGCGCCAGGTCGCTCGCCGGTTTGCGGAAGTAGGCCCGCGCCGCGGCCTCGACGCCGTAGATCCCCGGGCCCCATTCCGCGACGTTGAGATAGACCTCGAGAATGCGCCGCTTGTCCCAGAGCGCTTCCAGGAGCACCGTCAGCGGCGCCTCGACCGCCTTGCGGACATAGTCCCGTCCCGGCCAGAGGAACAGGTTCTTCGAGGTCTGCATCGAGATCGTGCTGGCGCCGCGCAGCTTGTCGCCGTTGTAGTAGTCGGCCAGCGCCTCGAACACCGAGCCCCAGTCGACGCCCGAATGGACGCAGAACTTGTTGTCCTCGAGGGCGATCACCGCATTGACGACGTGCGGCGAGATTTCGCCAAGCGGCACCCACTGCTTCTTGATGCCCTCGCCTTCGAACAGGCGGATCACCATCAAAGGCGTGATCGGCGGCGGCAACTGGCGGTAGGCAAGCAGGAGCGCGAAGGGCGTCAGCAGTATGATGCCGAGCGCAATGAGGGCGATCCGCCAGATCTTGCCGCTGAGACTGCTACTGCGCTTGCGGGGCATCGCTTCTATATGGGCCTGATGACTCTATCGTCTGATACCAAGGGTCACCGAACCTTTGGAATTGCGCAAGCGTTCGCCGGGATCGGCTTCCGGTGTGCCGCGGCTGCATGGTGGCGGCGGTGTCTGAACGACCGGTAAAGATCGGCCGGCCGTGGCGTGCCGGCGTTCCGGCTCGCTCGTGGGTCCAGCCCTTCACGCCATGCTTCGCATGACTCGAGCTTGGCCACGGCGAAGCGCCCGGAGTGCGGCGAACGAACGCCTCGCCGGGCACGACGAATCGGGCTACACACTACACCAAATGTTAAATCTTTACTGTTGACCTGTGGGCCGAGGCAGCGCCACTTCGGTTGAGTCCTCCTTCCCGGTCAGTCGTGCGTGGCGGCGACAAGATCAAAGTGCGTGGAAATCTGCTGGAGAGTTAAGATGAAACTTCCGAATTTCGTAAGCAAGCTGGTTACCGGCGCGGTTGTCGGGGCGGCCTTCGCGGGTTCGCTCGTGGCGACCCAGTCCGCCCAGGCGGCCGAGTCGATGGTTATCCGCGACTTCGTCCTGACCCATGGTATCTACGAGCGTGAGCCGGTCGGCACGACCCAGACCTTCGCGTCCTCCGACGAGCGGGGCTATGTCTTCGCGCGGATCGCGAACGAAGGCCAGCCGACCCAAGTGAACTTTGTCTGGTACTACGGCGACGAGATGCACGCGAGCATCCCCATGAACATCGGCACCTCGTCGGGCTGGCGGACCTGGAGCAGCGTCAACCTGCGTCCGGGCAACTGGCGCGTCAACATTACCGACCAGAACGGCATGGTCATTGCCGAGCGTAACTTCATGGTCGAGCATTCGAGCGCGATGTCGTCCAACAACAACTGATCGAACAAGGTCGGTTTGTTTTCGATTTCGCGGTTCTACCGTTCCGCTAGGAAGCCGGGGGTCCCATGGGCCCCCGGTTTTCCGTTGTCCGGCCGGCGCACGGCCGGTCACGGACCGGTTGGCCTTTGGGCCGGCGATGCTGTCCAATTCTTTAACAATTCGTTGCTATGACTGTTCCGAGTGGGGAGCAATGCAGCCCATTGGCCACCAAACCGGAGAGCTGGTCGATGAAACTGGTCGGGAAAACCTTCGATTTTCTGCTTTATGCCGTGATCATCATGGCGATCCTTTCGGTCGCCATCTTCGGCCTGCCGTACCTGGAGGCGCTGGTCACGGCGAGCGTCATATTTCTGATTTCATCGGCCATGATCGTCCACGTCTCGATTTCCTCGTTCCAGAAGACCCTGATCAAGGAAGCGCCCTACCACCAGATCAACTACAAGATATTCTCGCCCTTCGCGCTGACCATCTCCTTCGCCTCGATCTGCTATCTCTTGAACGGCATCGCGCCGCAGTACTTCGTGGGCTCCCAGAACGCCTCGATCGTCGACTTCTCGATGTTCACCGTCGACAACATCATTCGGGTGATCTTCTGGGACGTGCCGGAGATCTATGGGCTCGCCGCCACGACGATCACCCACAACACCAACAACCTGGGGATTTCCACCTTCATCTTCCTGTTCCGCACCCTGATCGGCCTCAGCCTGATCAAGATGGTGATGGTACTGGTGAAGAACTGACGGAAAGCCTTAATCAATGGGGTCAGACTCGATAATCAATGGGGTCAGACTCGATTGATTTCAGAGTGGGATCTCTCGTTCTGCCTGCACAGATCAATCGAGTCTGACCCCATTAATTTCTTAACTCTTATACTGGTGCCCCTACACTGTGCAGTTGGGACCGGAGTGCTTAAAGGCGAGAGATAAGTATACTGTCCCTCGAATTGCCTGCTGACGACAAAGTTCGCACCGGGATTCACCAGAGACACGACCCATTTTTCCACTCAAAGATGTAAGTTTACACTCGATAAACTTCTCGTGACAGTCATCTTCATCGGGACAATCCTCTTCAGCGCCGCCACCGCCGCCAGGGATCCCCGGTGGAAGGGGAGGAACAAGTTTCGGCTTCGGACTCGGCGTCGGACTGGCTTTGCCTTCAGATCTCGGGCTAGCTTTGCCTCTGGATCCTCCACCTCCGCCTCCCTCAAGGAGCCGGTTACAT
>JBFJPL010000159.1:0-8019 GCA_041617155.1 Kiloniellales bacterium | reverse complement strand
GGAGATCGGATGACGGAGCTGGTCGATTACGAAAATCTCGGGACCGTCGCGGTCATCTTCCTCGACAACCCGCCGGTCAACGCGCTCGGCGCCGGCCTGCGCCAGGGCCTGGCGGCGCGGCTCGAGCAGGCGGCCGGCGACCCGGAGGTCGGCGCGATCGTGCTGATCGGACGTGGGCGCTGCTTCTCCGGCGGCGCCGATATCCGCGAGTTCGGCAAGCCGCCGGTCGAGCCCGGCCTGCGCCAGGTGATCGACATGGCCGAGCGGTGCGCCAAGCCGGTCGTGGCGGCGATCCACGGCACGGCATTCGGCGGCGGGCTCGAGCTCGCGCTGGGGTGCCACTACCGGATCGGCGAGAAATGGGCCCACCTCGGCCAGCCCGAAGTCAAGCTCGGGATCCTGCCCGGCGCCGGCGGCACGCAGCGCCTGCCGCGACTGATCGGCGTCGAGCCCGCGCTCGATATGATTTTGAGCGGCGATCCCGTGAGCGGCCGGGAGGCCGGGGCCCTGGGTCTGCTCGACGAGGTGGTCGAAGGCGATCTGACCGATGGCGCGGTCGCCTTCGCCGAACGGCTGATCGCGGAAAAAGCCCCGGCCCGCAGGACCCGGGACCTGCCGATTGCGGCCGAGGGCATCGGCGACCTGTTCGAGCGCGCCCGCAAGCGCATCGAACGGCGGGCGCGCGGCCTGATCGCGCCCTATCGCTGCATCGACTGCGTCGAGAACGCGGTCATGCTGCCGTTCGAGGAGGGCATGGCGAAGGAGCGCGAGGCCTTTCTCGAGTGCGTCGGCTCCGACCAGTCCAGGGGCCAGCGCCACGCCTTCTTCGCCGAGCGTCGGGCGGCCAAGATCCCCGACATTCCCGACGACACCAGGGCGCACAGGATCGAGACCGCGGCGGTGGTCGGCGCCGGGACGATGGGCGGCGGCATCGCCATGAACTTCGCCAACGCCGGAAGACCCGTCACGCTGCTCGAGGCCTCGCGGGAGGCGCTCGACAAGGGCCTCGCGATCATCGCGAAGAACTATGCCGGGAGCGTATCGCGTGGCCGCATGACCCAGGCGCAGATGGACACCCGGATGAACCTGATCCGGGGCACCACGGACTACGCCGAGGTCACCCAGGCCGACATCGTGATCGAGGCGGTGTTCGAGGAGATGGATCTCAAGAAGCAGGTCTTCGCGACGCTCGACGGCCTGTGCAAGCCGGAGACGATCCTCGCGACCAACACCTCGACCCTCGACGTCGACGAGATCGCGGCCGCCACGTCACGGCCGGACAAGGTGATCGGCACCCACTTCTTCAGTCCGGCCAACGTCATGCGGCTGATGGAGAACGTGCGCGGGGCGAAGACCTCGATGGACACCATCGCCACGGTCATGAAGCTGTCCAAGACGATCGGCAAGGTCGGCGTCCTGGTCGGCAACTGCGACGGCTTCGTCGGCAACCGCATGCTCTACGCCTACGCCCGCCAGGCGAACTTCCTGCTCGAGGAAGGTGCGCTGCCGCAGCAGGTCGACAAGGTGATCACCGACTTCGGCTTCCCCATGGGACCCTTTGCCATGGGCGATCTGGCGGGCCTCGATGTCGGATGGCGGATCCGCCAGCGCCGCGCCAAGACCCGGCCCAAGGACCAGCGCTATTCGCCGATCGCGGACCGGATCTGCGAGCTGGGCCGCTTCGGGCAGAAGACCGGCGCCGGCTGGTATCGCTACGAAGCCGGCAGCCGCGCGCCGGTCCCGGATCCGGTGGTCGAGCAGCTCATCGTCCGGGTCTCCGAGGAGCTCGGCTTCGAGCGGCGCGACATCGGCGAGCGGGAAATCCTCGAGCGCTGCCTCTATCCGCTGATCAACGAGGGCGCCAAGATCCTCGAGGAAGGCATCGCCGTGCGCGCGAGCGACATCGACGTCATTTGGATCCATGGCTACGGCTTCCCGAGCTACCGCGGCGGGCCGATGTTCTACGCGGACCAGGTCGGGCTTGAGACGATCTACGAGGTCATGAGCCGGCTTTACGACGAACACGGCGAGTTGCTCGAACCCGCGCCGCTCCTGGCGGACTTGGCCGAGACCGGCAAGACATTCGCCGAAATGTAAGCGGGCGAGAGGGAGAAACCGTCCGATGCGAGAAGCCGCCATCGTCTCGACCGCGCGCACGCCGATCGGCAAGGCCTTCCGCGGCGCGTTCAACAAGACCCATGGCGCGGTCCTGGCCGGCCACGCCATCGAGCACGCCGTCGCCCGGGCCGCGGTCGCGCCGGAAGAGGTCGAGGACGTGCTGCTCGGCTGTGGCCTGCCGGAAGGCGCCACGGGTCATAATATCGCCCGGCTCGCGGCGGTCCGCGCGGGCCTGCCGGTGACCACGGCGGCGGCCACCGTCAACCGCTTCTGCAGCTCGGGCCTGCAGACCATCGCCATGGCGGCGCAGCGCGTCGTGACGGAACAGGTGCCGGTCATGGTGGCCGGCGGCGTCGAATCCATCAGCCTGGTGCAGAACAACCTGAACCAGCACCATTACACCGAGGACTGGCTGATGCGGCACAAGCCCGAGCTGTGGATGAGCATGATCGAAACCGCCGACATCGTCGCCGAGCGCTACGCCGTCAGCCGCGAGTCGCAGGACGAATACGCCCTGGCCAGCCAGATGCGCACGGCCGCGGCCCAGCAGGCCGGCCGCCTGGACGACGAGATCGTGCCGCTGACCACGGTCAAGGCGGTGACCGACAAGCAAAGCGGCGAGAGCTGGGACGAGGAGGTCACGCTGGCCAAGGACGAGGGCAACCGGCCGGACACCCATCCGGCCGGACTGGCGGCGCTGACACCGGTCATGGGCGACGACAAGTACATCACCGCCGGCAACGCCAGCCAGCTCTCCGACGGCGCCTCCGCCTGTGTGCTCATGGACGCCAAGCTGGCCGAGCGGCGCGGGCTCGAGCCGCTCGGCCTGTTCCGCGGCTTCGCGGTGGCCGGCTGCGAGCCCGACGAGATGGGCATCGGCCCGGTTTTCGCCGTGCCCCGCCTGCTCGAGCGCTGGGGCCTCTCGATGGACGACATCGACCTCTGGGAGCTCAACGAGGCCTTTGCCGTGCAGGTTGTCTATTGCCGCGACCGGCTCGGCATTCCCATGGAAAAGCTCAACGTCGATGGCGGCTCCATCTCGATCGGCCATCCCTACGGCATGAGCGGCGCGCGGCTCGCCGGCCACGCCCTGATCGAGGGCAAGCGCCGGGGCGCCAGGTACGTGGTCGTGACGATGTGCATCGGCGGCGGCCAGGGGGCGGCCGGCCTGTTCGAGGTCGGGTAGGGGCCTCGCCGTGCGCGAAGCTGGCGAGCCGATCGATGCCCGAGCCGCCGCGCGCCGCTCAGGGCTCTCGCAAGGGGCGGTTCGCGGCTTGGGCCGAGGAGCAAGCGCAGCCACCCATCACCGGTCGAGGCCGCGAGCGGCCCGCCGCGCCGCGTGTTTGACGGTTCCGCCGATGGGGGTGAAGCCGGCGTCATCCGCGAAACCGCCGGTGCTGGGCTCTCGGGTCGGCTTTCGGCCTCGAAGCAGACGCTGATCACTGGCTGGTTGAACTTCGCTTGATAGCCAAGAGCTGCCAATTGTCCGTTTGTGAGAAACCTCAAATCGTCCCGAATCGTCTGTACCGAAAACCCGTTTGAGATTACCGCTCACACGCTCGGAAAGCTTTGGCTATCGGCTGCATGAATTGAAGGAATGGGAATTCGGTAGGCTTCGGCACATGCTGAAAATCGGTGCGAAGGAGGTTCACCACGATCGCTACGTCACGTTCCACCTCACAGAGGTCGCGGTGCCGAGGTATCTGTTCCGGCGTATCCCGCACCTAATGGACGACCTGTGGCCGAGAGCGACACCGCCGCGACGTTTGACTTTGGCGCTGATCGGATAGCATTGGTGGCCGAAGCGGAACTATCGAGGCTTCTAAAAGCTTGACGGTCAACTAAATCTAGACTATAATTATGCATCAAGAACTAAATCCCAAGATGTATCTTTTTTCCTTGGGTTTATGTGGTCGCTAGGGATCCGGTCCCACGGCCCACGAAAAAAATCTAAGACAAGATGTCCGCTTGAACGCCCGAACGATCGGGGGGAGCGATGTTGCCATAGCCAGACCCAGTCTGGCTGGGTGACATGTGATTGCCCCGGTGGGCCGCGGCGCGGCACGGTTGGGCGGTCGGACTGAGCCTCATCAACCGAAGGGAGGCATGCCGATGGGAAACTTCAAAGCCGATCCAAGTACCACCGGAGGCCTTAAACCGAGGGTTCAGCAACTGCAACTGCTGGAGCCGTCGAGGACCTTCTAGCGAAACCTACAACGCGGAACACCGCGACAAGGGAGGGCACAATGAGAAGAGAACCTCATTTGAGCAGGAGTTCGGTTGCCACCTTCGCGCTCACCGGGCTCGCATTTCTTATCTGGGCGGAGCCGGTAGCGGCGACCCCCGACGTGGGAGCTGCGACCGAGCAAGTCCAACCGGATTTGGGCGCATTACAAGGCTTGCCTCAGACAAGATCCGGGGCCGGGCGGGCACAACCGGCCACGGCGCCATCACGCGGTCGGTCGGCAGTTCCCCGCGCAAAGCGTAAATCTTTCAAGATCACGTACCCACCCCCGCCCAAGCCGCCTATCGAAGAGATCCCCGCGAACGGTGTCGGGATCAACTTCAAGCTCATCGGCCACAATCCACTCCTGGATACGCATCTCATCCCCGGCCTCACGCCGATGGGAATTCCACGGGGCGGCAACGGCAACATCGGCGCCGCGGCGGGGCCATGTGTCTACGTTGGCAATCTTGGCGGGTCGGTCCCCGCTCTCGTCGTGGATGTAAGAAATCCGCGCAGGCCGGTCGTGGTTGGTCCGGTCCCAGGCCACGTACCGGGCATCGGTCACGGCATCGACCAAATCGACACGATTCCAGATCTAAATCTGATGGTCATTCACATGCGTCCGGCAGTGTTCTCAGGCTTTAACCGCGAGAATGCAACCGCCCTTCAGATTTACGATATCAGCAATTGTCGCAGGCCGCGTCTGGTCATGAACTTTTCCCTGGGGCAAATCCCCGGACTGGGCATCGATCCCGCGACCGGACTCGCAAGAGGGCTCAACACCGGAATGCATATGAGCACCATCTGGCGGGATCCGCAGAGGCCGGAACGCGTGCTTCACCTGAACGCCTTCTTGGCGACTGGCGAATTGGGTCGGCCCGGCGTCGTGTTCAACCCGCCGAGCTCAGCGCCCGGTGCGCCCCCGGCCGGCCTGAGCACCAACGTGCGCCCGGATGGCGTCGACATTCGCATTGTCGACCTCACCGGCTGCCCCCAGTCGTGCAACCCGCAGGTTGTCGCAGAATGGGGTTTGGAGGCGGAGCTCGGGGTTGCGAGAAACTTCCGGGTGATCTATCCAACCGGTGAGGAGTTCGATCGTGCCGCCGTCATCCATCAAGCCACCCTCTCCGTTGATGGCACTCGGGTGTGGGTGGCTCAACTCGCCGGTGGATTCTTCGGTCTCGATAGCGAGTTGTTGGCGGCGGATGCCCCTTGCGTCGTCGCGGCGCACACCCCGGGCGACGCGCACCCGGCGGAGGACCACTGTCTGAAGCTGCTCAACCCTGATCTCATCGGCAGCTTCGGCAACACTTTCCCCACCGATACCAGCACGACCCAGGAGTATTTCCCCGCGGCGTCGGCGCTCTGGATCCCTCCGTACTATGCGGGGATCGTCCATACGGCGGCCAACGTGCCCAACGAAGACTACCAAGCGGATATGACTTACGTGGTTACGGCAGACGAGCCGTCCACGACTGCGTTCGTGAACTGCCCGTGGAGCTGGCTGCGAGTGATGTACACGGGGGCCCAGGAGCTCGGTCGATTCGTGGACGAACTTACCGGCGAGCAAATCCCCTATCACGGGGATTTCTTCCCACGCGTCCTCGGAACGATGGCCAGTGCTCAAAACCTGCCTGACCGGTGCGCAGGACCTGACGCGTATGGCCCCGAGATCACTCGCAATGACCATGGGCCGCACGAGCCGCTTATCTTCCCGAACCTGGTGATCGCCACCTATTACTCGGACGGGATCAAGGCCTATAGCATCGCCAACCCCCTGATGCCGGTGGAGGTCGGATCCTTCATCAACCAGCCGGTCGAGACCATCCGGTACTGCTGGGTCAACTGTCTTGACGATATTCGGGATGCCCAGGGGAGGTCGATCCAGCGGCCGCCGGACCTGAGCGTCGGACCGGTTGACGCGCGTGCGTTCAGCCGCCCCATCACGAAGGACGGGCTGGTCTACTACGTAGACTCGAACTCAGGGCTCTACATCCTGAAGTACAAAGGTCCCCACGCGGAGGAGATCCCGGACGAGGGAACCTGCGTCACCGGTAACGTCCACGTCGCCGGTTTCGAACCCTGTCCGCCGCCTACGAGAGTAGATGACGACGATGACGACGACGACGATGACGACTGACTCGGGTCGCTGACCAAACAGCACCCCTCGACCAAACTGCCGCTTTGGGCCGGCCGGAACGATGGCCGGCCCTTCCTATATCGGCGCCGAGCTCGAGAAGGGCGTGGTTCCGGTAGTGACCTGCTGCCGAAAAAAGTGCTGTAATTCCTTCAACGTTCCGGCGTCGTGAAAGCCGGAATCCTTGGTTATTCGTATACCTTATACCATTTCTCATTGATCAGCACCCATGGGCCCAATCGCGGGTTCCGATTGACATGATTTTCCAGGGTTGTTCGATGAGCTGGTTCCAAGCGAAACAGCAGTGGTCGAGGATATCGCCGTAGGACGTGAAGACCCGGTTCGAGAGCCAGTTGTCGCGCATGAACTGCCAGATGTTCTCGACCGGGTTCAATTCGGGTGATCTGGGCGGCAGGGGCAAGAGGGTGATGTTGTCCGGCACTTTGAGCGCCTTGGCGCCGTGCCAACCGGCCTGGTCGAGGATGACGCCGTGGGCGCGTGGTCCGACGGTTCTTGAGATTTCCGCCAGGTGAAGCGTCATGGCCTCGGTGTTGCAGCGCGGCAGCACCAAGCCGGCGCCCTTGCCCTCGCTGGGGCAGATGGCGCCGAAGATGTAGGCCGAGCGGGTGCGCTGATCCTTTGGCGCGCCTGGCCGGGTGCCGCGCTTGGCCCACCTGCGGGTGATCTTGATCTTCTGTCCGATGCGCGCCTCGTCCTGAAACCAGAGCTCTATGTCCTTGCCCTCGGCCTCTTGAGCTGCGATCTCCGCCAGCTTGGCGGGGAAGTTTTTTTAAAGGCCGCCATGACCTGCGCATCCTGGGCATAGTGACGCGGGCGGGCCGAAAGCTTGCGATAGCCCAGGGCGTGCAACTCGCGGCTCAAGGTCTGGACCGAGACCTCGATGCGGACTTCCTCCCAGATCCATTGCACCAGGTCCACCAAGCGCCAGCGTACGACGCCGTGGACCGCCGGATCGGGGCCGGCCTCGACCACCTGGACCAACGCCCGGCGCTGTTCGTCATTCAACTTGGGAGCCATGCCTGGAGGCTTCGGGTCGATCAGACCCTCCGGGCCGCCCGCGTTGAAGCGAAGCGCCCAGTCGCGCACCGTCTGCAGGCCAACGTCTCCGATCTTGGCCGCATCACCGCGCGTGCCGCCGTCATAGATCTCCGCCAAAGACAAAAGACGACGCAGTTGAACCGGATCCCGCGAAGCCTTCGCCAAACCGCGAAGTGCCGCCGCATCGAAATCCTCCCGAAGCCGAACCGCTGCCGCCATGGCAAACCTCCTTTCGTTTGCCATGGCGAATCACAACTGCTCGAAGCCGCGCAAGCCCCTTATGAGTCCCGGGCCTCAGGATTTGGTATTATGCCGATAAACGTCTTCGCCTACAGGTCAGCTTAGGGTCTTGGCTGTGTGGAAACGTCGGCCCGGGCATGATTGGACCAATCCGGTGGTGGACCCAGGCAGTGATTTGGGTGTTTGCCGGTTTTGGGGCTTGGATATGATCCTATGACCGCCACAGGCCTTTCTGAGC
>JBFJPL010000158.1:0-8031 GCA_041617155.1 Kiloniellales bacterium | reverse complement strand
CTACCGCCGGGTGATCAACCGCAACAACCGCTTGAAGCGGCT
This sequence comes from Kiloniellales bacterium, assembly GCA_041617155.1. Classification (GTDB taxonomy): domain Bacteria; phylum Pseudomonadota; class Alphaproteobacteria; order Kiloniellales; family JAKSDN01; genus CAMYKD01. The sequence continues at coordinate 7,989 of JBFJPL010000158.1, read as the reverse complement.
GATCGAGCTGCGCGCGCCCGACATCATCGTGCGCAACGAGAAGCGCATGCTGCAGGAATCCGTCGACGCGCTGTTCGACAACGGCCGGCGCGGCCGGGTCATCACCGGCGCCAACAAGCGGCCGTTGAAGTCGCTGTCCGACATGCTGAAGGGCAAGCAGGGCCGCTTCCGGCAGAACCTGCTGGGCAAGCGCGTCGATTATTCGGGCCGCTCGGTCATCGTGGTCGGGCCGGAGCTCAAGCTGCACCAGTGCGGCCTGCCCAAGAAGATGGCCTTGGAGCTGTTCAAGCCGTTCATCTATTCCCGGCTCGAGCTTTACGGCATGGCCTCGACCATCAAGGCGGCCAAGCGCATGGTCGAGAAGGAGCGGCCCGAGGTCTGGGATATCCTGGAAGAGGTGATCCGCGAGCATCCGGTTCTGCTGAACCGGGCGCCGACCCTGCACCGCCTTGGCATTCAGGCCTTCGAGCCCGTACTGATCGAGGGCAAGGCGATCCAGCTCCACCCCTTGGTCTGCACCGCCTTCAACGCCGACTTCGACGGCGACCAGATGGCGGTTCACGTGCCACTGTCGCTCGAGGCCCAGCTCGAGGCCCGCGTGCTCATGATGTCGACCAACAACATCCTGTCGCCGGCCAGCGGCAAGCCGATCATCGTGCCGTCCCAGGACATCGTGCTCGGGCTCTACTACCTGACCATGGAGAGCGAGGGCGAGGCCGGCGAGGGCATGGCCTTTGCCGACATGGGCGAGATCCAGCATGCGCTCGATCAGGGCATCGTCACCCTGCACAGCAAGGTCAAGGCCCGCTACCACGGCGTCGATCCCGAAGGCAACGCCTACACCGCGGTGATCGAGACCACGCCGGGACGCATGATCCTGTCCGAGGTTCTGCCGCGCAACCCGGCGGTTTCGATCGGCTTGGTCAACCGGCTGCTGACCAAGAAGGAGATCACCGAAGTCATCGACATCGTCTACCGCCATTGCGGCCAGAAGGAGACGGTGATCTTCGCCGACCGCCTGATGGCCTTGGGCTTCGGCTATGCCTGTAAGGCCGGCATCTCGTTCGGCAAGGACGATCTGATCGTGCCGGAGGCCAAGACCAAGCTGGTCGAGCAGGCTCTGAACCAGGTCAAGGAGTTCGAGCAGCAGTACCTCGACGGCCTGATCACCCGGGGCGAGAAGTACAATAAGGTCGTCGACGTCTGGTCGACCTGTACCGACGAGGTGGCCGACGCCATGATGAAGGTGATGTCGGGCCAAACCGGGCACAACGTCAACTCGGTCTTCATGATGGCCCACTCCGGGGCCCGTGGCTCGGCGGCGCAGATCAAGCAGCTCGCCGGCATGCGCGGCCTGATGGCCAAGCCGTCGGGCGAGATCATCGAGACGCCGATCATCTCGAACTTCAAGGAAGGCCTGACCGTGTTGGAGTACTTCAACTCCACCCACGGCGCCCGCAAGGGCTTGGCCGACACGGCGCTCAAGACCGCCAACTCGGGCTATCTGACCCGCCGCCTGGTCGACGTGGCGCAGGATGCGATCATCATCGAGCACGATTGCGGCACCGACAAGGGCCTGAACGTTCAGGCGGTGATCGAGGGCGGCGAGGTGATCGCGCCCCTGGCGGACCGGGTTCTCGGCCGCACCGCCGCGGTCGACGTGGTTGACGCGCTTTCCGGCGAGGTCATCGTGCAGGCCGCGAGCTTGATCGACGAGGAGAAGGCGGAGCTGATCGAGCGGGCCGGGGTCGATTCGATCATGATCCGGTCGGTCCTGACCTGCGAGTCGCGGGGCGGGATCTGCGGCACCTGCTATGGTCGCGATCTGGCGCGCGGCACGGCGGTCAACGTCGGCGAGGCGGTCGGCGTGATCGCCGCCCAGTCGATCGGCGAGCCGGGCACGCAGCTAACCATGCGGACCTTCCACATCGGCGGCGCGGCCCAGCGCGGCGCCGAACAGTCGAGCGTCGAGGCGCCGGTCGACGCCACGACCAAGATCAAGAACCGCAACGTGGTGATCAACACCGAGGGCGTGCCGGTGGTCATGGGTCGTAACCTGGAGATCGTGTTGAGCGACGGTGCGGGCCGCGAGCGGGCCCGGCACCGGGTGCCGTACGGTGCCAAACTGCTGGCCGACGAGGGGGCCGAGGTGACCAAGGGCCAGAAACTGGCCGAATGGGACCCCTATACCCTGCCGATCATCACCGAGAAGGAGGGCACGGTTAACTACGTCGATCTGGTCGAAGGCCTGTCGGTGCGCGAGGTCATGGACGAGACCACGGGTATCTCCAACCGCGTGGTGGTCGACTGGAAGCAGCAGCCGCGCGGCAACGATCTCAAGCCGCGCATCACCCTGCGTGACGACAAGGGCGAGGTGATCCAGCTGGCCAACGGTCTCGAGGCCCGCTACTTCATGTCGGTGGACGCCATCCTGTCGGTCGAGAACGGCGCCCATGTGAAGGCGGGCGACGTGTTGGCCCGTATCCCGCGCGAGACCTCCAAGACCCGCGACATCACCGGTGGTCTGCCGCGCGTCGCCGAGCTGTTCGAGGCGCGCAAGCCCAAGGACTACGCCATCATCAGCGACACCGAAGGCCGGGTCGAGTTCGGCAAGGACTACAAGACCAAGCGCCGGATCGTGGTGGTGCCCGAGGAGGAGGGGGCGGAGCCCAGGGAGTTCATGATCCCCAAGGGCAAGCACATTTCCGTCCAGGAAGGCGACTACGTCCAGGTCGGCGACCTGCTGATGGACGGCAACCCGGTGCCCCACGACATTCTCGATGCGCTCGGCGTCGAGGCCTTGGCAGAGTACCTCACCAACGAGATCCAGAGCGTCTATCGGCTCCAGGGCGTGAAGATCAACGACAAGCATATCGAGGTGATCGTTCGCCAGATGCTGCAGAAGGTCGAGATCACCAGCGCCGGCGATACCACCTTCCTGGTTGGCGAGCAGGTCGACCGTGAGGAGTTCGAGGAGCTGAACCGTCGGGCCGTTGACGAGGGCGGCGAGCCGGCAACCGGCAATCCGGTGCTCCAGGGCATCACAAAGGCCAGCCTGCAGACCCGTTCCTTCATCTCGGCGGCCTCGTTCCAGGAGACCACACGGGTGCTGACCGAAGCCGCGGTCCAGGGCAAGCACGACGACCTGATCGGCCTCAAGGAGAACGTCATCGTCGGCCGCCTGATCCCGGCGGGCACCGGTTCGGTGATGAGCCGGGTCAAGCGAATCGCCGCGGAGCGGGACCGGGAATTGCTGGCCCAGCGTGAGCAACAACGGGCCGCCCTGGAAGAACGGGAGGAAGAGCCAGAGCCCGACGCTGTCGCCTAGCGGTTAAGCTTGTCATCTCGGGCTTGACTCGAGCGTCCAGGGTTGCGGATCGCCCCTGGTTTGCCTGGTCAAGCCCGGCAATGACAGTTGCGGGGGTATCAAGTGTTTGAGGCAAACCACTAGAAGCCCGGTCGCGCAATTTTGTTACCCTACGGCGCCGCACCCGGACAAGATCGATAGCTCGGGTTCCGGGTTGCGGCGCCGCCTGATAAACCTTTGAAAAGCCGTTAAACACCGCTTGACGGCCATAGGGCTCATCAATAGTATGCGCCGACCTTTGTGGGGCTCGTGGTAGATCCTTCACGATCTAGACGGGGTCCCGAACGGTAACGGTGACATAACAAGCTGTTTTTACGGCACCGCGACGAGCCGCAGGGAGCGAGCGTTTTGCTCCCGCGCTTTTGTTGTGCACACAACGAAGACCGCGTTAGAGGAAGAGAATCGATGCCGACGATCAACCAGTTGATCCGCAAGCCGCGCCAGCAGCCGGTGGCGAGAAACAAGGTGCCCGCGCTCAATGAGTGCCCGCAGAAGCGGGGCGTCTGCACGCGCGTCTATACGACGACGCCGAAGAAGCCGAACTCGGCGCTCCGGAAGGTCGCTCGCGTGCGCCTGACGAACGGTTTCGAGGTCACCAGCTACATTCCTGGCGAGGGGCATAATCTCCAGGAGCACTCGGTCGTCATGATCCGCGGCGGGCGCGTGAAGGACCTGCCGGGCGTTCGCTATCACATCATCCGCGGCACGCTTGACACCCAGGGTGTCAAGGACCGCCGCCAGCGCCGTTCCAAGTACGGCGCCAAGCGTCCGAAGTAAGGCGGGGAGAGGATCAGACCATGTCACGCCGCCACCGCGCCGAGAAACGCGAAGTTCTGCCGGACCCGAAGTTCGGCGACCTTGTGCTCAGCAAGTTCATGAACAGCCTGATGCTCGACGGCAAGAAATCGGTTGCCGAGGGCATTGTCTACGGTGCCTTCGATCGGGTCGAACAGCGCGCCAGCCAGGATCCGATCCGGGTGTTCCACGAGGCGCTCGACAATGTCAAGCCTGACCTCGAGGTCCGCTCCCGGCGCGTCGGCGGCGCCACCTATCAGGTGCCGGTCGAAGTGCGCAGCGACCGCGCCCAGGCGCTCGGCATCCGCTGGCTGATTTCCGCGGCCCGGGCCCGCTCCGAGAACACCATGGCCGAGCGTCTGGCCGGTGAGCTCCTGGACGCCGCCAACAATCGCGGCTCCGCCGTCAAGAAGCGCGAAGACACGCACCGCATGGCGGAGGCCAACAAGGCCTTCTCCCATTACCGCTGGTAGATCCGGCGCGACAGACAAGAGACCTGATCCATGGCCCGTACCACCAAGCTCGAGCGCTATCGCAACATCGGCATCATGGCCCACATCGATGCCGGCAAAACGACCACGACCGAGCGCATCCTCTATTACACCGGCCGTTCCCACAAGCTCGGCGAGGTTCACGACGGCAATGCCACGATGGACTGGATGGAGCAGGAACAGGAGCGCGGTATCACCATTACCTCGGCCGCGACGACCTGCTTTTGGAAGGACCACCGGATCAACATCATAGACACCCCGGGACACGTCGACTTCACCATCGAGGTCGAGCGCAGCCTGCGGGTGCTGGACGGCGCGGTCGCGGTGTTCGACGCCGTTGCCGGTGTCGAGCCGCAGTCCGAGACCGTGTGGCGCCAGGCGGACAAGTACAAGGTGCCGCGCATCTGCTTCGTCAACAAGATGGACCGTGTCGGCGCGGACTTCGAGCGCTGCGTCGAGATGATCGTCGATCGCCTCGGCGCGCAGCCGCTGGTCATCCAACTGCCGGTCGGCTCCGAGGCGGATTTGAAGGGCGTGGTCGACCTGATCCGGATGAAGGCGGTGATCTGGAAGGACGAGTCCCTGGGCGCCGAGTTCGAGCTTGTCGAGATCCCCGCCGAGCTGGCCGACAAGGCGGCCAAGGCGCGCGAAAAGATGGTCGAGCTGGCGGTCGAACAGGACGACGCGGCGATGGAAGCCTATCTCGAGGGCAACGAGCCCGACCAGGAGGTTTTGAAGCGTTGCATCCGCAAGGGTGCCTGCGGACTTGCTTTCGTGCCCGTGCTCTGCGGTTCGGCCTTCAAGAACAAGGGTGTGCAGCCGCTGCTGGACGCGGTGGTGGATTTCCTGCCGTCGCCGCTCGAGGTGCCGGCGGTCAAGGGCGTGAAGCCGGGCAGCGACCAAACGGTCAAGCGCAAGAGCGACGACAAGGAGCCGCTGGCCGCGTTGGCCTTCAAGATCATGACCGATCCCTTCGTCGGTTCGCTCACCTTCGTGCGGGTCTATTCCGGCGTGCTGCACGGCGGCAGCCAGGTGCTGAACTCGGTCAAGGACAGCCGGGAGCGCATCGGCCGCATGCTGCATATGCACGCCAACCACCGCGAGGACGTGAAAGAAGCCTACGCGGGCGATATCGTGGCGATCGCCGGCCTCAAGCGGACGACGACCGGCGATACGCTGTGTGATGCGGCGAACCCGGTGATGCTCGAGCGCATCGAGTTTCCGGATCCGGTGATCGAGGTCGCGGTCGAGCCCAAGACCAAGGGCGACCAGGAAAAGATGGGTGTGGCGCTGGGCCGCTTGGCGCAGGAGGACCCGTCGTTCCAGGTGGCGACCGACGTCGAGAGCGGCCAGACCGTGATCAAGGGCATGGGCGAACTGCACCTCGAGATCCTGGTCGACCGCATGAAGCGGGAGTTCAAGGTCGATGCCAACGTCGGCGCCCCGCAGGTGGCCTACCGCGAGACCATCACCCGGCCCTACGAGATCGACTATACCCATAAGAAGCAGACCGGCGGCTCCGGTCAATTCGCTCGGGTCAAGCTGGTCTTCGAACCGACCGAGGCCGGCGAGGGCTTCGTGTTCGAGAACGCGATCACCGGCGGCGCGGTGCCGAAGGAATTCATTCCCGGCGTCCAGAAGGGCCTCCAGAGCGCGCGCGATACCGGCGTGATGGCCGGCTTCCCGGTGATCGACTTCAAGGCGACCCTGGTGGACGGCGCCAGCCACGACGTCGATTCCAGCGTGCTGGCTTTCGAGATTGCCGCCCGCGCCGCATTCCGCGAAGGTATCGCCAAGGCCGGTCCGATCCTGCTCGAGCCGATCATGCGGGTCGAGGTCGTGACGCCCGATGAATACCAGGGCGACGTCAACGGCGACCTGATGAGCCGGCGTGGCAACATTTCGGGTATCGATCGCCGGGGCAACGCGCAGGTCATCACGGCGATGGTGCCGTTGGCCAACATGTTCGGTTACATCAATACCCTGCGGTCCATGAGTCAGGGCCGCGCCCAATACACCATGCACTTCGATCACTACGGCCGCGTGCCTCCTAGCGTGGCCGACGAAGTGGTTTCGAAACTGGCCTGATCCGGGAGAGATCATCTAACCGAACAGGCCTTATCGGAAAGCGAAAGGGAACGGAGCCGCGACCATGGCGAAGGCGAAATTTGAGCGTACGAAGCCGCACTGCAATGTCGGGACGATAGGTCACGTTGACCACGGCAAGACGACGTTGACGGCAGCGATCACGAAGGTACTGGCTGACGCGGGCGGGGCGACGTTCACGGCATTTGACCAGATTGACAAGGCGCCGGAGGAGAAGGCGCGCGGGATCACGATCTCGACGGCGCACGTCGAGTACGAGACGGCGAACCGTCACTACGCGCACGTCGACTGTCCCGGTCACGCGGACTACGTGAAGAACATGATCACGGGGGCGGCGCAGATGGACGGTGCGATCCTGGTTGTGTCGGCGGCGGACGGTCCGATGCCGCAGACCCGGGAGCACATACTTCTGGCGCGCCAGGTCGGCGTGCCGGCGATCGTGGTCTACATGAACAAGGTCGACCAGGTTGACGATCCGGAGCTTTTGGATCTGGTCGAGCTGGAGGTTCGCGAGCTTCTGTCGAGTTACGAGTTTCCGGGCGACGACATTCCGGTGGTCCGGGGTTCGGCGCTGTGCGCGCTGGACGGCCGGGAGGACGAGATCGGCAAGAACTCGGTGCTGGAGCTGATGACGGCGGTGGACGAGTACATCCCGCAGCCGGAGCGTCCGAAGGACAAGCCGTTCCTGATGCCGATCGAGGATGTTTTCTCGATCTCGGGCCGTGGCACGGTTGTGACGGGCCGTGTCGAGCGCGGCGTCGTGAAGGTCGGCGAGGAGGTCGAGATCGTCGGCATCCGGGACACCCGCAAGACGGTTGTGACCGGGGTCGAGATGTTCCGCAAGCTGCTCGACCAGGGCGAGGCGGGCGACAACATCGGCGCTCTGCTGCGCGGCATCGGTCGCGAGGACGTGGAGCGGGGTCAGGTTCTGGCGAAGCCGGGTTCGATCACGCCGCACACGAACTTCAAGGCCGAGGCCTACATCCTGACCAAGGAGGAGGGCGGGCGTCACACGCCGTTCTTCACCAACTACCGTCCGCAGTTTTACTTCCGGACGACGGACGTGACCGGCGTTGTCAGCCTGCCGGACGGCACGGAGATGGTCATGCCCGGGGACAACACGGCGATGGAGATCGAGCTGATCGCGCCGATCGCCATGGACGAAGGCCTGCGCTTCGCGATCCGCGAAGGCGGCCGCACCGTCGGCGCCGGCGTGGTCGCCGGGATTAT
>JBFJPL010000157.1:0-8109 GCA_041617155.1 Kiloniellales bacterium | reverse complement strand
GGTCTCGGCCTTGACCACGGTCATGGTGTTCATCCCGATCCTGGTCATGAAGCTGGAGGTCGGCCAGCTATTCCGCGACATCGCGGTGGCGATCTCGGTTGCCGTCATGTTGTCGCTGGTGGTCTCGATCACGGTGATCCCGGCCTTGTCGCGCTATCTTCTGGGCGGCCGCCAGGGGCTCGCACAGGACAGAATTACCCGTCGGCGGCTGCCGCTGATCGACGACCTGGCCGCCGGCTTCGTCGCCTTCGTCATGGGCTTTATTCACCTGGTCGTGCGCAGCCGTACGGTGGCGCTCGGCGTGGTTGGCGGCGTCACCACGCTGGCCGGCGTGAGTGCTTGGCTGTTCCTGCCGAAGCTCGAGTACCTGCCGGAAGGCAACCGCAACCTCGTGTTCGGCATCATCATACCGCCGCCGGGCTACAACCTCGACACAATGACCGAAATCGCCGAGGGCATCGAATCGGCGATCAAACCGTACTGGAGCACCGTTTCCGGCCCCGAATCGGCACCCGGCGAGCCGCCCAAGATAGAGCGCTTCTTCTTCGTGGCCAGCCGGGCCAGCACCTTTCTCGGCGCCGTTTCGGTCGATCCGCAGCGCGCCGGGGAGCTGATCCCGGTCCTGCGCGGCCCGGTGTTCGCCGAGCCCGGCACTTTCGGCTTCATAAACCAGCCTTCAATCTTCGGCCGCGGGATCGGCGGCGGGCGGAAAATCGACTTCGATATTTCCGGCCCTGACCTGGAACAGATCCTCGAAGTCGCCGGGCAGGCCGTGCGGCGCGTGGTGCAGGTGCTGCCCTTGGACCGAGGCAATCAGCTGAGGCCAAATCCGGGGCTCGAGCTGGGCGCGCCTGAGATCCGCGTCATCCCCGACCGCATGCGGCTGGCCGACAACGGGGTTAGCGCGCGCCAGCTTGCGGAAACTGTCGACACCTTCAATGACGGTCTCAGGGTCGCGGAGGTCACCGTCGGCAATTCGCGCCTTGATTTGATGCTCAAGGGCCCGGAAGGCAACGTGGCCGAAACCCAGGGCATCAACAGCCTACCGGTCGTGACCTCATCCGGCCGAATCGTGCCGACCGCCTCCCTAGCCGATGTGATACTCACCGCGGGCCCGACCGAGATCCGTCACCGCGAGCGGTTCCGCACCATTACCCTGGAGATTCGGCCGGCGCCCGGTGTGGCGTTGGAAGCGGCCATCGACCTGCTGCGCGACGAGGTGATCAAACCACTGATCGATCAGGGACTGCCGTCCGGCGTCAAGCTGGGTCTTTCCGGCACCGCCGACAAGTTGACCCAGACATGGGACGCCATGGTGCTCGAACTCCTGCTGGCCTTGGCCATCGTCTACCTGGTCATGGCGGTTCTGTTCGAAAGCTTCATCTACCCGCTGATCATCCTGCTCTCGGTGCCGCTGGCGGCGGCCGGGGGCGTGGGCGGCCTGGCCTTGCTCAACACCTATGTCTTCCAACCGCTCGACATGCTGACTCTGCTCGGCTTCGTGATCCTGATCGGGATCGTGGTGAACAACGCGATTCTTTTGGTGCACCAAACGATCCACCACGTGCGCGCCGAAGGCATGGCGCCGGACGCCGCGATCCTGGAGGCAACGCGCAACCGAATCCGGCCGATCTTCATGTCGACCTTGACCTCGGTGGTTGGCATGCTGCCGCTGGTGCTGTTCCCGGGCGCCGGCTCCGAACTCTACCGCGGGCTCGGCTCGGTCGTGGTCGGCGGCCTGTCATTGTCGGCCGTGCTCACCTTGCTGTTGATCCCGCCGCTGCTGACCATGCTGGTCGGCCCGCTGGAACGCCGTGCCCGCACCTCCGGTCCCGCAGACCATCGGGCGGAACCCGCCCCGGGTGAATAGGTCGTCAAGCCGCCCCGACGGTCAGCATCCGGGCCCGGCAAACCGGCCCCGGACCTGTTCCATCATGCCGCTGGGGCCATGGGTCACGAGCCGGAAAGCGGCCCGGTGATCGAGGACAGCCTGACCGGCGTTCGGGCCGCCGTCGCGGCGCGGATGCGGGTTTCGGCTTCACCGCCGGCAGCCATCGCGGAACAGCACACGGCGGACAGCTCGAAGCCGAGGGGGCGGCGTCAAGCTTCCGGGAACCGGCCGTTGCCGAAACGGCTTCGACAGCCCTGAATTCCCTGGCCGCTTCGGTTCGTGCTTCTCACCCGGCCTTGCGGATCTTGAAGACGAATACGCCCTCCTGCTCCTGCCAATCGAGCAGTTCGTCGCCGGTGGTCTCGCAGAAGGCGTGGAAGTCCTTGACCGAATCGGGGTCCGTCGCGTGCACCTCGAGCAGGCCGCCCGGCTCGACCAGCTTCATCGCCCGGCGCGCGCGCAGCACCGGCAACGGGCACTTCATTCCCTTGGTGTCGAGCAACGTCGCGTTCATCTTGCCGCTATCTCCCGGCCCACCGCCCTCGGCGGCGCCATCCAGTCCTACCATTTCAAGGCAATTCCATAGAAGAAGAATGAGCCCCAGCCGATCAGGAAAGCCACGCCGCCGATTGGCACGATGCGGCCGATTCCGGTCACGCCGGTCAATGCCATCAGGTAGAGCGTGCCGCAAAACAGTATGGTGCCGAGCAGAAAGGCCCAGCCCGCGACGGACAGAGACACGGGCGAGCGGACCTCGCGCCCGGCCAACCAAGCCACGGACAGCAAGGCGACCGCGTGAAAGAGCTCATAGCGGGCGCCGGTCTCGATCCAGCCAAGCGCCTCGCCGCTGAGCTGTCGATCGAGGAAGTGCGCAGAAAAAGCGCCCAGGGCGACGGCAATGAAGCCGTTTGCCGCACCCGCGCAGATCCACAAACGAATCACTTTGCCTCTCCTTGTATTCTTTCGCCCTTTCCCAGCATCCTGTATGTCTCGCCCCAATAGGTTAATTATTGGCAAGCGCCCGGGGGAACAGGCATGACGTTCGAAACCATAGAGTACCGTGCCGCCGGCGGCATCGGCCAACTCACCCTCAATCGTCCCGACAAGCTGAACGCCTTCAATCGGCCGATGTTGGTGGAAATCGCCGAGGCCCTCGACCAAGCGGCTGCCGAAGAGGCGACCCGAGTCGTGGTGATCACCGGCGCCGACCGGGCTTTCTGCGCCGGGCAGGATCTGGGCGAAGCGGCCCTGATGACGGATGATCCCGCCGCTTCCGTGGCCGAATCGCTCGACCTCTACTATCACCCGATGCTCGAACGCCTGCACGCGCTGCCGATGCCCGTCATTGCCGCGGTCAACGGAACCGCCGCAGGCGCCGGGGCGAACTTCGCACTCAACTGCGACATCGTCATCGCGGCAGCCACGGCCAGTTTCGTGCAGGCTTTCACGCGCATCGGCCTGGTACCCGATTGCGGTGGAACCTGGCTGCTGCCGCGCCTGGTCGGGGCGGCACGGGCACGGGCACTGATGCTGCTGGCCGAACCGCTAAGCGCGGAACAGGCCGAGGCCTGGGGGCTGATCTACCGCGCGGTGCCGGACGACGCACTGAAGACCGAGGTCGAAGCCTTGGCCCGCCGCTTGGCCGAGGGTCCGACCGCCGCCTTCGGCATGATCAAGCAGGCGCTCGATGCCTCGGGCGCGAACAGCCTTGCGAGCCAGCTCGACATGGAACGCGACCTGCAGGGCAAGGCCGCGGGTAGCGCCGATTTCGCGGAAGGCGTCGCCGCCTTTCTGGAGAAGCGCGCGCCCCGTTTTACCGGCCGTTAAGCCGCCCAGAGGCCGCGCCGTTTCAGCACCCTTTTGAGCAGACTCGGCCGATCGGTCATGATGCCGTCGACACCGAGGTCGAGCAGCCGTTCCATCTCGGTCTCGCGGTTCACCGTCCAGACCTGAACGTCGATGCCGCGGCGGCGGGCGGCGGACAGCATCAGGCGGTCGACCACCGGTAGCCCGTAGTAGCGCGCCGGGACCTGCGCCGCCGCCTCGACGAAGCGGCCGCCGGGCAGCCCCAGGCTGGCCAGGCGCAGGCGCACGACGCCGCCCTGGCCGAGCGAGGTGCACAGCTTCGGCCCCAGTATGTCGCGCGCCCGCTTGATCCGGGTGCCGGAGAAGGAGCCGACGCAGATCCGGTCCATGGCGCCGGTGCGGCGAATGACCTCGGCCAGGGGCTCGACCGCGGCGTCGGATTTGAGCTCGATCACGAAGCGTTGCTCGGGTAGCCCTTCGAGTACCTCCTCCAGGCGCGGGATAGCCTCGCGGCCGGCTACCTTGGCGGTGCGCAGTTCGCTCCAGGGCAGATCCGACACGCGCCCGCGCCGGTCGGTGACGCGGTCCAGCGTCTCGTCGTGAAAGGCCATCAGCACGCCGTCGCGGCTGACCTGCACGTCGGTCTCGATATAGCGCAGGCCGAGGCGCCGCGCGTTCTCGAACGCGGCCATGGTATTCTCGGGCGCCTCCTCGGCGCCACCGCGATGGGCCAGCGCGATCGGACGGGGATGCTCGAGAAAGGCAAACAAAGTGGGCTTCATCGGCAACTTCATGTCGCCGGCATGCTAGCGACTTCCGGCAAGAAGTGCGAGCGCCGGTTCGCCTGCGAGCTGTTTTTTTCAGGCTCGATAGCGCCCAAAATCCAGCGCCGCCATTCCGGTCGGGAGCCTCCGTTACAACTGTACGGGTATGTACGTATAAAAAATTCACCCCCCACAGGGTTGCGCTCGCGATTCGCCATTGCAATTAATTAGAATAGTCTTATGATACTACTTCGTTAGAAAAGACCTGTCGTAGCAAATGCGAGAAGCGCCATGAAACCTCTGACCAATGAAGCGGCTGTGATACGCCGGTCTCCACCCCACCCGATCGACATACATGTCGGCGGGCGTCTGCGTCTGCGGCGCCTGGCCGTTGGCCTGAGCCAGGAACGCTTGGCGAAGTCGATCGGCATCACCTTCCAGCAGATCCAGAAGTACGAACGCGGCACCAATCGCATCGTCGCCAGTCGCTTGCATGACTTGGCGCGCGTGCTGAACGTGCCGATCGGCTATTTCTTCTCGGAGATGAACGAGGATGAGCTGCCAGCCTCCACGCCCTCCGCGCGTGACGAGGCCGTTGCCTTCACCCACGACCTGATGGGCGAACGGGAGACGCTGGAGCTGGTACGCTCCTACTACAATATCGGCGATCAAAGGATACGCAAACGCCTGTTCGATCTGGTAAAATCGGTCAGCAAGGCGATCAACTAATTTAGACCACTAATGGAGCCTGGCCATGCACTGCCGCGCCGACATCCGAATGTTTGGCGGCGCAGTGCTGTTATTGGCTCTGCTAGTGGGCTGCGGTATGACCGCGCCCCGGTTGGCCGCGACCGAGTTGCGCGGCGCCCCACACGTCATTTCCGGCGACACGATCGAGCTCCAGGGCCGACGCCTCCGCCTCCAAGGTATCGATGCGCCCGAGCCGCACCAACGCTGTCTGTTCCGAAGCCGCTTCTACGACTGCGGCGAGATCGCCCGCGCGGCTCTGCTCGACCTGACCGCCGGCGCGGAGGTGTCCTGCCGACCGTTGGGCAGCGGCCCGGCAGACACCAACTTGGCCCGTTGTTTCGCCCAAGGCTATGACCTCTCCGAGGGCATGGTCTACACCGGCTGGGCGCTGGCCGATCCCAAAGCCCCGAGCCGCTACGGTCCGCTGCAACAACAGGCCGAGCGGGCCGGCCGGGGGCTTTGGCGCGGACGTTTCATAGCGCCCTGGAAGTGGCTGGCCGGCGAGCGCCTAGCGGAAGAAGACAGCTGACACCAAATGTCATGGACGATGACCTTTGGTGTGACACCGCCCTTGAGCCAGGCCCATCTCGATCGCAACAGCGGCTTCGCGACAGGTCCCGACCTTCTGGCCGCCGCGCTCGAGCGGCTGGTCCGGGAAGACGCGGTGTCGCTGCCGCTGCTCGACCCCTCGCAATGCCGGGTGCTGTTGGCCGCGGCGGAGGACCTGCCCTATCGGCCGGCCACGCCGATCATCGGCGAGGGTGAGCGCGAAGTGCGCCAGGACTTCGAGCTTGCCACCGCGATCCCCGCCGGCAGCCCGTTCCATGGCCTCGCGGCAGCGCTCGAAGGCCTGCTCAGCCAGGCGCTGCGGCGGCTCGAGCCACCGCCCCTGGCCGCGCCGCCCCGGTTCAACGACCTGATCGTCCAGCGCTATCCCGAGGGCTCGGCCGGCATCACACCGCACCGCGACCATATCCGCTACCGGGACCTGGTGGCGATCGTCACGCTGGCCGGCCGGGCGCGCTTCCATGTCTGTCCGGACCGCAGCGGCCGCGACGCGCGCGAGGTGGCAATGCCGCCGGGCAGCCTGCTGCTGATGCGCGCACCGGATTTCGCCGGCCGCCGCGACCGGCCCTTCCATATGCTCTCGGCAGTGAGCGAAAGGCGCGTCAGCCTGGGCCTGCGCCACGACACCCGGCGCGATTGACGTCAGGCGCCGGGGCGATCAAGCATCGGGGCCGTCGGGCGGGGGCTCGTCGCTGTGGGGCAGGCGCGCCACGCGCTCCAGATCGCCGAGGATCCCACCCAGGTTGCGGGCATAGAGCTTCGAGGCATCGGTGAAGGGCTGAAAGTCCCACGGCTGGTGGCGTCCTTGGCTCAGGGCCTCAAAGGCCAGGCGCCGGCGGCGCTGGTCGACGATCACCCGGCGCTTCAGCTCGGCGAGGTCCCAGCGCGTCCGCACCTGTTCGGCGAAATCCCGTTCTAGATCGGCCGCCTCGGGCCGGCCCGCCAGGTTCGCCAGCTCCCGCGGATCGCTCTCCAAGTCGAACAGCTGCGGCGGCGAGGCCTCGCCGACCAGGTACTTGTGGCGGCCTTGGCGCACCATGACCAGCGGCCCGGCGGCGCCTTCCGAGAGGTATTCGCCCAGCACCCGGTCGGGCCAGCCGCCGTCGCGGCCCTGCAGCAGCGGCAGCAGGCTGCGGCCCTCGAGCGGCTCGGCCGGCTCCGGCGCCGGACCACCGGCCAGATCCAGCAGGGTCGGGAAGAGGTCGACCAGCGAGACGTTCGCCGCCACCCGGCGCGGCTGGAAGCGCTTGGGCGCATGGACCAGCAGGGGGATGCGCGCGGCCCATTCGAAGAAGCACATCTTGTACCAGAGCCCGCGCTCGCCCAGCATGTCGCCGTGGTCGGCGGTGAAGATCACGATGGTGTTTTCCGCCAGGCCGGCCGTTTCGAGGGCGCCCAGCAGCTGGCCGACCTTGTCGTCGACGTAGCTGATCGCGCCGTAGTAGGCGCGCCGGGCGTTCCGGATCCGCGCGTCGGTCAGGGCGTAGCGGTCGCGACCGATGCAGCGGTAAAGCCTTTGGCTGTGCGGGTCCTGGGCTGCGGCCGGGATCGCCGGCACGCCCGGCAGGTCGATCTCGGCGGCGTCATAGCGCTGCCAATAGGGCCTGGTGATGGTGTAGGGATCGTGCGGATGGGTGAAGGAAACCAGTAGGCAGAACGGTCGGCCGTCGGTCTGCCGGGCGCAGTCGTAGAGCTGCCGCTCGGCCCGGAACGCGACCTCGTCGTCGAACTCGATCTGCAGGCTGCGTTCGCACGGCCCGGCCTCGACCACGCTCAGCATGGTGTGGAAGTAGCTCTGCTGTTGCTCGGGCCGCACCCAGTTCGGCGTCCAGCCGAAGTCGGCCGGGTAGATATCGGTGGTCAGGCGCTCCTCGAAGCCGTGCAGCTGGTCGGGCCCGACGAAGTGCATCTTGCCGGCCAGCACGGTGCGGTAGCCCATCAGCCGCAGGTGGTGGACGAAGGTCGGCTGAGCGGCCGCGAACTCGGCCGCGTTGTCATAGGCCCCGATCGCCGAAGGGAGCTGGCCGGCCAGCATGGAGAAGCGCGAGGGCGCGCAGATCGGCGAATTGCAGTAGGCGCTGTCGAACACCACGCCGCCGGCCGCGAGGCCCGCCAGATTCGGCGCCTTGACCACCGGATGGCCATAAAACGGCAGCGCGGGTGCGGCCATCTGATCGGCCTGGATCATGAGGATGTTGGGTCGCTTGTCGGTCATGGCTGCTCCTTTGTCCCTGGTGGCGCAACCTTCACGTTTGCCAAGAGCTGCTGCCCCTTTTGTCACGACCGGGCTCGACCGGCCATCCAGAATGCGACCACCCTGGATGCCCGAGT
>JBFJPL010000156.1:0-8303 GCA_041617155.1 Kiloniellales bacterium | reverse complement strand
CGCGAAGCCTTCAACGCGGCGACGCCCGACCGCTTCGCCTGGAAGCACGCGCACTCGCGGCTCAACCCCGAAAGGGACTGGGGCCGCGACGTGCTGCGCTCGGTCGAGTTCGCCTTCGAGGTGCTGAACCGGGAATTCCCCGAGGCAGAGATCGCACCCGACAACACCATCGTCATCGCCTCCAGCGTCTCGAACGGCGGCGGGGCCTCGCTGCGCGCGGCCGAGCAGGACAAGGGCGATCTGATCGACGGCATCGCCGTCTCCGAGCCCAACGTCAACCCGGTCTTCGACCCGCGCTTCGTCATCGTCCAAGAGGGCTCGCCAGAGGTCGAGCGGCACAGCCGCAGCCTCTACGACTACACGACTCTGCTCAACGTCTACCAGGGCTGCGCCAGCGCTGGATTCCCGGCCTTTGAGCTGTTCAACTTCGCGCCCAGCCCGGCGCGGTGCGAGTCCCTGCATGTCAAGGGACTGTTGACCCGCGATACCCTGCCCGAGCAGATCGCCGAGGCCCAGAGGATCATCAACGACTACGGCATCCTGCCGGAGCAGAACCCGGTGCAGCCCTCGCACTGGTTCCTCTATGTGCCCCAGGCGATCGCCGTGACCTACGCCAATGCCTACGGCCGGGTTTCGGTGACCGAGAACCTCTGCGGCTACAGCTTCGGGGCGACCGATCCGGCGCCGGCCCCCTTGTCCGCGGCGGCCGAGGCCAAGCTCTTCGCCACCGGCAACGGCATCCCGCCAACCGGCGGCGTCAACCTGATCAACAACGACGCCCCTGGCGGCCCGCTCGAGGACCGGGCCTCGACGTCCGACCAGAACCTGGCCGGCGCGCTTTGCCTGCGCGCTTTGGCGACCGGCCGGGACCCGGTGACCGGCGCGCGCCTGACCGGCAAGGCCGCAGGGCTCGCCCGCAGGATCGCCAAGGGCATCGCGCAGATCCGCGCCCACGGCGACCTCGACGGCAAGCCGACGATCATCGTGACCGGCCGGGCCGATGCCATCCTGCCGCTCAACCACACATCGCGCGCCTACTTCGGCCTGAACCGCCTGGCCGAGGGCGAGGACAGCCGGCTGAGCTACATCGAGGTGCTGAACGCCCAGCACTTGGACGTGCTCAACGGTTTCGCCGGCTTCAACGAGCGCTTCATCCCGCTGCACCACTACTTTATCCAGGCCCTCGACCTGATGTTCGACCACCTGAAGCACGGCACCCCCTTGCCGGCCAGCCAACTGGTCCGAACCACGCCGCGCGGGACGGGCGCGCCGCCGCCGCCGCTGACCCTTGCCAACCTGCCGGCGATCGCCGCCGAGCCGGACGCGGGCTCGCGGATCATCTTTACCGGGGACGAGGTGCGGATACCGGAGTGATCAATGGGGATTGCCGCGCCCCACGGTAGCGGCAAAAGCCCGGCCGAGACACACAACGTCGTGCGGATCGGCGCCGTGCCTCCGGCTGACATGCCCGCTGACTGCGCCTTTATTTAACCATTTGGTTAAATATTTTCTGCAAGCGCGACGGTCGGGAAACCGCCGGCTGCAACCAAGATCGAGACGGTCGCGGCGCTTCGGCACAAGCTGCCGCTGGACGGTAGACTATCGTGGGACTCTGTCTTCAACGGCAGCGCGCCGCACGTCGCCCAAAGGATCAGTTTCGCGGCCGTGGCCAAAGCGCCGATTGGCGAATTCCGGGCGTTTGCGCGGCTGAGTGGCTGGAACAACCTCCGGCTGCTGTCGTCCGGCGGCATCGGCTACAACAGCGACGACCATGCCTAACAACCGGACGGCAGTTAGCTTCCGGCGATCAACGTGTTCCGCAGAACACCCGAGGGCATTTTCCATTTCGATAACGCGGAACGGCTCTACGCGCCCGCCGGCCCGAGCTCCCATCCGCGCCACGCGGACCTGCCTTGGCCGATCTGGAACCCTTTCGACCTGACGCCCGAGGGACGCGGCAGCGATTGGTTTCCCGCCTTGTCCTACGACTGAAGATTCGAACCACTGGTCATCGATAGTGACCCCTGGAGCAATACCGGGTTCGGCGGATCGCCGCCGCCAGAGTCAACCGGCGCGGAGCAATGGTACCGGCGCTTCTTGCCCTGAGGAAAAGGACTCCGGTTGCCGCCGCCGTGGCGCGCGGGGCGGAATAAGCGAAAAAACCAAGGCAGGGATCACGCCGACGGTGGGCAGCGCCACCAGCAAGGCCCACCATATCGAGAAACGGCCGATTTCCCGAATGCGACAAACCGTCCAGCGGGTCTGAACATAGAAGGTGATGACGACGCATACTTTCCACAGGGTGAAGAGGCTGAAGTCGGTCACGATGAAGTCGAGATTGACCACGAAGTAAAGGCGGCCGGCGATGCGGAAGGGATCGGTGCTGACCAGGGCCGTAACGACGTAGGCCGCCAGGACCAAGGTCAGCATGCGTAGGAAATAGCGTGCTCGACCCAAGGTTTCGCCGTTATCGGCCCGCAAGATCGCCGCGATGGTCACGGCCACTATCATTACGAGAAAAAAAGAGTTGAATAGCCAATCGTACTCGGTGAGCCGCGTCACGGTTTGCCAGTCGATCTTCATGGTCGCACCTTCCGTGACCGCCCGATACCGGTTCGTCTCGGTTGGCCGGGCCCAACAACCTCGGAATCGCGTTGGCCGGGCACGACCACCATCGGAAGCTATGAATAAAAGACGATCCTTTCGAAAGCATGAGGATCGGATTCCCTTTCGGGCGATCGTACGGGCACGGCCATTTCCTTCGGCCGAGCCTTTGTGGAGCCGACAAAATTCGACGTGCCAGAAGGCTGTTCCTTCCGGACTAAGCCCGGCGTAGCATAGGGACCTGATCCAGTGCCGGCTTGCACTCTGAAGGGAGCGAAAGCCGATGGCGGAAGAAAGGCGAATGCCGGTGGCTGTCTGCACCAAATGCGGGGAGCAGACGGGTCATGTCGCGCACCTGGGCCGGCAATGCTACCGCAAGATCGACGGCAAGAGGTGCCGCGGCCGGCTGAAGAGCGCGACCGACGAGGACGAGTGGGAGAAGTGCTCCGCCTGCGGCGCCGCTGGGTGGATCGAGGGCGAGCGTTGCGAGCGTTGCGCGGGCCACGGTTGGCTGCATGTTGTTGAGACGTAGCTGGCAGCAAATGTCACTGTCCGTGGCATTCGGTAGCGACCAACCCTCCCCTCGCGCCGTCGCACCTGCTACCCTGCTGGCTGCAGGCAGGAGGGTGCCATGACGGACGAAAGATCGGCCGAATTCGATTCCGAGAATCAAGCGGAACTAGCCCGCAAATGGGCGGCGCTGGCGGATCGAAGCCAGCGGATCGTGCAGGCCTTTGCCGAACGCCAGCAGACCGACGGCGGCTTCTCGATCGCCAATCCCCAATCGGTCGCCCAGGCGTTCGTCGAGTTAGGCGCACGCATGATGGCCGACCCGGCCAAGCTGGCCGAAGCGCAGATGCGGCTTTGGCAGGACAGCATGAAGCTTTGGCAGGCAACCGCCCAGCGCATGATGGGCCAGGAGGCCGAGCCGGTCGTCGAGCCGGAGCTGGGCGACCGTCGCTTCAAGGACGAGGCTTGGAACGAGGAGCTGCTGTTCGACGTCATCAAGCAGTCCTACCTGCTGTCGTCGCGCTGGGTCCAGGGCGTGGTGCACGACGTCGAGGGGCTGGAGCCTAGGACCCGCGAGAAGGTCGACTTCTTCACCCGCCAATACCTGAGCGCCCTGGCGCCCAGCAACTTCGCGCTCACCAACCCGGCGGTCGTGCGCAAGACGGTCGCGAGCGGCGGCGAAAACCTGGTACACGGGCTGGAGAACCTGCTGGCCGACCTGGAACGCGGCAAGGGCCGGCTAGAGATCTCCATGACCGATACCAAGGCCTTCGAGGTCGGCCGCAACGTCGCCGCCACGCCGGGCAAGGTGGTCTATCAGAACGACCTGATGCAGCTGATCCAGTATGCGCCCAGCACCGAGACGGTGCACAAGCGCCCGCTGCTGTTCGTGCCGCCCTGGATCAACAAGTTCTACGTCATGGACCTGCAGCCCAAGAACAGCCTGATCAAGTGGACGGTCGACCAGGGCCATACGCTGTTCGTGGTCTCCTGGGTCAACCCGCGCAAGGAGCTCGCCCACAAGAAATTCGAGGACTACATGCTGGAGGGGCCGCTGGCCGCGCTCGACGCCATGGCCGAAGCGACCGGGGAGAGCGAGTTCAACATCCTGGGCTTCTGCATCGGCGGCATCCTGGTCGTCGCCACCCTGGCCTACTTGGCGGCCAAGGGCGACCAGCGGGTCAAGTCCGCCAGCTTCCTCGCCACCATGGTCGACCTGCAGGACGTCGGCGAGGTCTCGGTGTTCATCGACGAAGAGCAGCTGCAGGCGCTGGAAAGCTACGTCGGCGAGAAGGGCTATCTCGAAGCGCACCACATGGCCGAGATGTTCAACATGATGCGCGAGAACGACCTGATCTGGTCCTTCGTGGTGAACAACTACCTGCTGGGCCGCGACCCGATTCCCTTCGACCTGCTCTACTGGAATTCGGACTCCACGCGCCTTCCGGCGACCATGCTGGCCTACTACCTGCGCAAGGTCTACCAGGAGAACGGGCTCATGAAGCCCGGTCACCTGGTGCTTGACGGTGTGCCGATCGACATCGCCAAGATTAAGACACCTTGCTACTTCCTTTGCACCAAGGAGGACCACATCGCGCCCTGGCACTCCAGCTATCCGGCGACCCAGGCTTTCGCCGGCCCGGTCAATTTCGTGCTCGGCGGCTCGGGGCATATCGCCGGGGTGATCAATCCGCCGGGCGCCAACAAGTACTGCTACTGGACCAACGACAAATTGCCGCCCGATCCGGAGGACTGGCTCGCCGGCGCCACACGGCACGAAGGCTCCTGGTGGCCCGACTGGGGCAAGTGGCTGGCCCGCAAGGCCGGCGCCAAGGTGCCCGCCCGCCAGCCCGGCGATGGCAAGCTGAAACCGCTGGAGGACTCGCCGGGCTCCTACGTCAAGGTGCGCGCGGGCGAATGAGGCGGCCGGCGCGACCGGCCGGCCTCAACGATCGTAAGGAACTGACCCTCCAGGGCACAGCCGTCGGTCGCCACGCCGGGAGGTTTCTTGCCGATCACGCTGTCCAGGTCGACGTCCTCAGGCGCGCCGGCGAAATCCTAGATCAAGATACGTTCCGGGTACGGCAGCGGCGCATTCGAGGCGCGCTGCTTGGTAACCTCGGAGTCCGCCGAGGCGCAGGCGCCGAGCAGAATGCAAAGCAGTGGCAGGACCGCGCGTGGTTTCGTTGTGTCCGGGCTCGCTTTTTTTCCCGTGGTCGCGTTGGCCGCCGGTCCGCATTGTGGCCGGCTAAAGCGCCTGGAGATTTCCTTTGAGCAAAACCATGGTGTTGCCGCCCCACTGATAGCCGATCTCCGGGTTGAAGAAGCCGAGCACGTCGCAGTTCTCGGTGCCGCCCTGCGGCGTGTCCCATTCGGCACAGAGCACACCGTTGTCGCTGACGCGCCAACGGCCCTTAGTGGCGCCGTTGGGCAGGTTGCGCCCCTTGAGGCTGCCGTCATTTTCGATCAGCGCATAGACCTCCTCGTCGGCCAGCTTGAACGTGTTGCCGGCGATCTGCTCTTCGATTTGATCCTTGGTCAACGGCCCGGCGCGCTGCTCGGTCGTCGCACAGCCGCCACCCTCCGACATGGCAATGACGATGATCGGCACCAGCACGATGACGTTGAACCGGTTCCCTGCGCAGAACTTCAGTGGCCTTTCCCCTTGCATTTTTCTCTTGCGACTAGGCTGGTGATGCGAGCGGGTTCGGGCTCCCCAAACGATCTTCCTAAACATCGCACTGGATCAAGCCGCGCCATGAATCCCGACCCAAGCGACTCCAGGCGGGAGCTTGGCACGCCCGTTCTCGCGACCGCTAGCGCCGGTTCTCCTGCTCCCAATCGAGTATGTTCTGGCGCAGCGCGACGAAGCGCTCCTCCGGCTCTTGGCCGAACAGGGGATCGTCGCGTTCCTTCAACTCGCCTTCGATCTCGCGCCAATCCTCGAGGGTCAGGGCGTCGAGCGCCGCGGGAAAGAACTTTTCTTCTTCCATTTCGATGTGGTGCCGGTAGAAGCTGAGGAACTTGGCGGCGGTCTCGTGCACCGAATCCCGCGGCACCTCACCCTCGCCCAGCACTTGGCGCACCGCGGCCGCCAAGCGCCGTGTGGTCTCGCCCAAGGCGTCGTGCTCGGCCTTCAGGTCGCCGACCGCCTCGGCGGCGGCAGGGTCGCGGAGCTTGAGCCTGGCGAAGACCAAATCCTCCTTGGGATGGTGGTAGAGGTCGGGATAGGTCAAGCAATAATCGATCACGCCGCGCACGATATCGTAGTCGGGCGTGGCACCCCGGTCGAACGCGGCGAGTTGCCGCTCGAAGGCGTTCAGGAGTTTCGCCATCGCGGCGTGCTCCTGATGAAGCGTTTGCATGACAACCGGCACTTGCCGCTCCCGATCGGTGACGCATGCTTGTCCGAGGTCGCAGAATAGATGCTCGGCCGCGACCGCGAATTGACCTGTGTCAAGCTGCGGTGCGAGAGTGGCGAAGACGTCGAACTACGGCGTCGGATTTCGCCATCGGTGGAGCACCCCTGGATGATGCAGGAAGGCGACGGACTCCGGTCCGCCGGACTACAAGCGGCGCCGAGCGGCGATGCCTGGGCCGAACCCTTGCCCGCATACGAGGCCACCCACGTGGCGCGTCAAGGCGGGCTGTGGCCGTTCTTCTTGCTGCTGGCGATGGGCGTCGTCTGGGGCGCGACCTTCTCGCTCGCCAAGATCGCGACCGAAGGCGGCGCCCACCCGCTCGGCCTGTCGCTGTGGCAAGGCCTGCTCGGCGGCGTCTTCCTGCTGATCGTCTGCCTGCTGCGCCGCCGGCCGCCGGTCCTGAGCCGGCATTACGCCGGGTTCTATCTGATCTGCGGATTGCTCGGCACGGTGCTGCCGGGCACCCTGTTCTTCTATGCCGCGCCGCACGTACCGGCCGGCATCCTGTCGATTACCGTCGCCACGGTGCCGATCCTGACCTATGCGCTGACCCTGCCACTGAAGCTCGACAAGCTCTCGGTCGGTCGCCTTTTCGGCATCCTGCTCGGCATGTTGTCGGTCGTCCTGCTGGTCGCGCCGGCCTCGAGCCTGCCGAGCCGCGAGATGACGCCCTGGGTTCTGGTCGCGGTACTGGCCTCGGCCTTCTACGCGAGCGAAAACCTCTTCGTGGCCCTGAGGCGGCCCGCAGGCAGCGACGTGCTCGCGCTGGTCGCCGGCATGCTGATCATGGCGGCCCTGGTGCTGGCGCCAATCGTCTGGGCGACCGGCACCTTCGTGCCGCTCGGCCTGCCCTGGGGAGCCGTGGAATGGTCGGTGGTCGCGATGGTCGCGGCCAACGCACTCGCCTATACCCTGTTCATCCACGTGGTCACGACCGCCGGCCCGGTCTTCGCCAGTCAAACCGCCTATACCGTCACTATCGCCGGCGTGTTCTGGGGCATGGCGATCTTCGGTGAGCGCCATTCTCTGTGGATCTGGGCCTCCCTCGCCCTGATGCTCGGCGGCCTCGCCCTGGTCACGCCGCGAAAGTAAAAGGAACCCGCCCCTCATGCGGTGACATTACGCGCGAGCCGGAGAACAGAACGGCACCTTGACCTTCACGATTGTTACTGGCCTCTGTTGCGCAAAATAAAGGAACACTGTCAGATAGCGGGTGTCTGGAATTGACGTGAAGAAGGGCAGCGAAGATGGGCACCTTCTCTATCTGGCACTGGTTGACTGCTTTGTTTTTTTAACGTTAGCAGTACCCGTGGCGACAATTCCCCTGACAAACAAGAATAAGACTTTGTCACGCTTGCCATATTTCTGGCGGCTACTGGGTGTCTGGGCAGTAGGTCTGGTTCTCTCGCTGGTGTTCTACGAATTTCGAGACCGAACCTCCGATCAGACTGGCGTGGTAGTCGGGATCATCGTCTATCTCGGATCCGTGACACTCGGTGTTTTTGAAACACTCTGGTCGGTTCATCGGATCCAGGACATCGGCCAGTCGAAATGGTGGACCCTCTTTCTATTGGTCCCGGTGGTTAATCTGATCTACGTGGCAGTCATGATTTTTTGTCCGGGCCAGGAAGCCCGCGAACGAAGCCCTCAAGACGCTGCGATGGTCTGATCGAGCCGCTGCGCTAGAGCATTATCCGAGCAAGTCGATCCGGCCCGCTCCCCCTCCCGGCCGCCCACGCAATCGTATGATATGGGCGGCCGGGAGGG
>JBFJPL010000155.1:0-8330 GCA_041617155.1 Kiloniellales bacterium | reverse complement strand
TGGAGGGGAATCTAAGGGTAAAGAGCTAATATTTCGAGAGCTTTTTGTTAGCCCTCAAACGCCGGGCGCGCGAATCGCTTCCCTGAACCCTCAAACGCCGGGCGCGCGCCTCCGCGCGCTTGGCTTCGCTCGCGGGGCCCGCGGGGCCTCAACGGCCATGTTTTTGTCTGACGACAAAAAGGTGAACCTCAACTTGAGCCCTCAGACGCCGGGCGGTCGCATCCGCTCCCTCGCCTTCGCTCGCGGCGGGCGCGGAGCGCCCGGCCGACAGGCTACGGCCATGTTTCTTGTCTGACGACAAAAAGGGCGCGGATCGCTTTGCTCCCGCGTCTCCGTGGCACACGCCCGCTACAACGAGGGCTCAAAAAAAATTAGGCGCTTTCCAGGCTCGCCGCCAGCGACTCCAGGCGGCTGGCGCAGCTCTCCAGCGCCGCGGCGTCGGCCGGGCCGGCGGTCTCGGGCGCGGCGGCGGGACGCTTTTCCAACTCGGCGATCCGGGCGTAGGCCTCGGACAGCTCGTCGGCGATCAAGAGACTGGCCATGACCAACAGGCGCGGCTCGCCGACCTGGCCGACCGATTGCGCCAGGTCGCTCACTTTCTGGTCGATGTGCCCGGCCAGGCGTTCCAGGTGGCGCTCCTGGCCGTCGTCGCAGGCGACCGTATAGCTGCGGCCGTTGATGGTCAGGGCAAGCTCGCTCACGTCAGTCCTCCAGCACGTTCTTGAGGCGCCCGATCGCCGCGTCGAGCCGCTTGGAGGCCTGGCTGGCAACCGACTGCAGCTTGGCGTTCTCGCGCTTGGCACGGTCCAGCGCGGCGCGCAATTCCGCGTCGCCGTCACTCGTACCGCTCGCCGCGAGGGGCCGCGTGGCGACCGCCCGGTCGAGCCGGTCGATCGCGCTTTGCAGTCTGCGGGTGGCATCCTCGAGCCGCGACATGAGCTTCCCCTGAAACGACGGCGACCAAACGGAGTTATCGCACCCCGGGCGGGCCCTCGACAATAGCCATGGGGCGCCGACAGGGTCAACCGCCCGGCGTCTGAGGGCTCAGGAAAAATACGCGCGCGCCCGGCGGGCAGACCACGGTCCAGGTAGAAACAAGTGCAGCGGCCTGACCGCTCAAAAGGTGTACCTGAGCCCGGCCATGACGTTGTGGCTGCTGTATTCGCCCTTGCTGCCGTCGAAGTCCGGGTCCGAGGTGGCGAAGTAGGCATAGCTGACGCTGGCCGAGACATTGCGGGTGAAGTGATAGGACAGGCCGGCAATGCCCTGATAGGCGAAGACCGAATCGCCGTCCCGATCGTCGTCGACCGAAGTGCCGCCCAGTTCGTCGAACTCGACACTGATCACGGCAACGCCAACGCCGCCGCCGATGAAGGGCGACAGATTGGCCATGGCGCCCCGGGCACCGTACTTGCTCAGGTAAAAATCGTAGTAGCCGTTGGCCATGATCGAGAAGTTCGACACGTCGCCTTCGGCGTCGACCGAAGACGATCCGATCGTCACCTGGTCGATCTGGTGTTGACGGAAGCCGAGCGCCAGCTCGCCCCTGAGGCCGGTTTCGTGTGCGTAGCCGACCGCGGCGTCGACCAGCCAGCCGGCGTCGGTCTCGATCTCGTCGAGCAGCGGATCGTCCTCGATGTCGGTGTCGTCGAGAAAAGTAGCGCCGGCGCGCAGCTCGAGATAGACGCCGCTCTGCCAGTTCTGGGCCGCGGCGCTGCCCGGCAGGAGCAGCGCGAAGAGCAGCGTGGGCCAAAGCTTTTTCAACATGGAAGGTCCCTTTCGTTTGAAAGTTTTTGTGGCGCCGCCGCGGCTGCATGGCGAGGCCAGCCGTTTTCCCGGCGGACCGTCGCGCGTTCACCTACAAGCGAAGCGTGTTCCGTCTAAAGGGCTTAAGTTAATAGCGTGTAAAGCGAGGAACGGCCGGGCGCGGGACCCGCGCCGACATCCGAAACAGTCCCCTGGAAGCCGGCGCCCGAACCGGCACCGATTTCGGGGGTCCGGCTTCGAAGAAGACTTTCTCAACCAAATTGTCCGACTCTGGCGGCCCGATCCAGCCAAGGGAGCCACCATGGGCCTGTTCAAGTCCTTCAGCTCTTTCGCCACCTCGGTTTTCGGCGCCGATCAGTCCTGCACCATGCCGCCGCCCGAGGAGATGTTCGACACGCCGCTGTCGGCCGCGGCCGACCGGTTCCTGACCGCCTGCAGCACGGAATTGAACCTGAAGCAGCAGCGCCTGGCCGATCAGTGGCTGGGCGACAGCCTGTCCTACGACATCGATTTCGAGCGCGGCCTCCTGCAGCTCTGCTACGAGCAGCGGCCGCCGGCGCTGTTCGACGCCATGCTGGTCGGCAGCCACTACCACCCGCGCGGCAGCTGGGAATGGGCCTGGAACAACCCGAACGCCGCGGCGTCGCCGGTCCTGCCGAAATCGGCGCTCGCCGCGGTCGGCGAGACCCATAACCTCAAGTACCTGCTGTCCGGCTTCGTCCCGGTGCCGAGTGATGACTTTCCCTGGTACCTCTGCGGCATCGCGCTCGAGGTAACCGGCGCCCTGGGCGCCTTTTTGGCGAGCAACGGGGATTTCGACTACTATCTGCTGCTCGACAACCCCCGCGAGGGCGGCGGGATCAGGCCCAACTGAGGAGTCTGCCTCGAGCCCTCAAACGCCGGGCAAGCGAGTCGCTTCCCCGAGCCCTCAGACGCCGGGCGCGCGAGTCGCTTCCCCGAGCCCTCAGACGCCGGGCGCGCGCCTCCGCGCGCTTGGCTTCGCTCGCGGGGCTCGCGGGGCCTCAACGGCCCTGTTTTTGTCTCGCGACAAAAAAGAGCCGGGCGCTTCGCGCCGGCCTGTCCGTTTCACCGGTTTCCGCCCGGCCCATTGCGGCCCCGAGGGTCGGAGTCGCGGGAGCGAAGCGACCCGCACCTTTTTGTCGTCAGACAAAAACAGGGCCGTGGCCTGTCGGCCGGGCGCTTCGCGCCGGCCTGTCCGTTTCACCGGTTTCCGCCCAGCGTCTGAGGACTCAAGGACGATTCTCTCGCCGGAACATTCACGAACCCCCGAAAACAGTGCCGAAGGCTGGCCGAGGCAGCGTTCCCTCTCCCCCCGGGAGGGCCAGGGTGAGGGCGGGTTGGTTTCCCGGAACGGGGTTCGCTCAGCTCCACGCGGCCGCGGTGCCGGACGGCAAACGGCAAACCCACGCGCCCTCACCCTCCCGCTCCGCGGCGCCCTCCCTCTCCCGAGGGGAGAGGGCAACGTGGCCGAGGCTGCCCGAGGCAGCGTTCCCTCTCCCCTCGGGAGAGGGGCAGGGTGAGGGCGGGTTGTTGTGCCGTGCTAAGCTCTCCCCATGCCGGGAAAGCAGCGTGCCAGAGCCCTGAGACGCGACGCGACGCAGGCGGAAAGGCGCCTATGGCGGCACCTGCGCGACCGTCAGATGCGCGGCCACAAGTTGCGGCGCCAACATCCCATCGGTCCCTATGTTGTCGACTTCGTCTGCATGGAGAAGCGTCTGGTGATCGAACTGGACGGCGGCCACCATGCCTGTCGAGCAGACTCCGATGAGTCCAGAACACGGAAGCTGGAGGCCTTCGGATTCCGCGTCCTGCGGTTCTGGAACCACGAGGCCTTGAATGAAACGGACGGCGTGCTCCGGAGGATCCTGGAAATCCTGGAGTCGGAGCCCGGCTGACAGCCCAGACCAACCCGCCCTCACCCTCCCGCTTCGCGGGGGCCTTCCTCTCCCGAGGGGGCGACGTGGCCAAGGCTGTTCGAGGCAGCGGTCCCACTCTCCCCGGAAGAGGGCCAGGGTGAGGGCGGGTTGGTTTCCCGGAACGGGGTTCGCTCAGCTCCACGCGGCCGCGGTGCCGGACGGCAAACGGCAAACCCACGCGCCCTCACCCTCCCGCTCCGCGGGGCCCTCCCTCTCCCGAGGGGAGAGGAAAAAAAAGTCCCCCGAGACCTCCTGCGCCACCCAGAACTTTTGCGAACCCCTTGAGAACATTCGCGAACCCCGGGCCTGGGGGGCTTGACTGGCCAGGTACATCTAAGGCATAAGAGTCGGCGAGGCTTGGGCAATGCGCCCACAAGCCGCCGCCCGCCCGTATTCCCCGCGGCGGGTTTTTTCGTGCCCGCGCCACCCCACCGATTCGCAGCGAGGAGTCCCACCATGACCCCGAGGCAACAGCGCTTCGTCCGGGAATACCTGATCGACCTCAACGCCAGCGCGGCCGCGCGCCGGGCCGGCTACAGCGCCGCCGCGGCCAAGTCGCGCGGCCCGCGACTGCTGAAGCACCCCGAGGTGCGCGCCGCCCTGGCCGCCGCCCGCCGGGCCCTGGCCGAGCGCACCGCGGTCACCCCCGAGCGGGTCGTGCTCGAACTGGCGCGCGTCGCCTTCGCCTCGAAGGACGACTACCTGGACTGGGGCCCGGACGGCGTCACGCTCCGGCCCAAGGCGCTCTTGAGCGCCGATCAGTGCGCCGCGGTCGCCGAGGTCGGCCACAACGGCAAGGCGCCCCGGCTCAAGCTCTACGACAAGATGGCCGCGCTCGACAAGCTGGCTCGCCACCTCGACCTCTACGGCGAGGCCCGCGCCGGCGCCGCCGAACAGTATTACAGCGAGCTGAGCGATACCGAACGGCTGCAGCGCGTGCTGCACCTGGTCGAGAGTGTACGCACTCAGTTGGAGCACGAGGCGCTGGCGCGCGGCGAACCGCCGCCGCCGTTCCCGTCGCGCGAGTTGGGCGTCTACCTGAGCGATTTTGTGGCAGAGTTGGCGAAAGATGATCGGGTCGGCGCCGAATAGATCGGGTCAGGCCCGGGCCTTGAGGCGCATCTCGATCGGGCCGTGGGCGCGGCCGTTGATCATCTGCTGCAGGTAGGCGTTGTCGGCGCCGTCGATGTCGCCGGTCGGCCCGGCCCAGACGACCGCGCCGTCGTGCAGCATGTAGAGGAAGTCGTAGTGCCGGCGCGCCGAGCTCATGTCGCTGGTGATGCAGAAGGCCGTGGCGCCGAGCCGGGCCACGGTGCGGTCGATCATGTCGTTGATCGCGCTGGTGGTGATCGGGTCGAGCCCGGCGGTCGGCTCGTCGAGCAGCAGAAAATCCGGATCGCCGGCCACCGCGCGCGCGATGCCGACGCGCTTCTGCATGCCGCCGGACAGCTCGACCGGGTAGAGCTCGGCGGTGTCGGGCGGCAGGTTCACCATGGCCAGCTTCTCGAGCGCCATCTCGCGGGCCCGGGCGCGGCCCATGCCCTGGCGGTTTAGCGGCTTGAAGGCGATGTTCTCCCACACCGGCAAGCTGTCGAACAGGCCACCCTGCTGGAACAGCACGCCGAAGGTCTCGACCAGCTCGGCCCGCTCGCCGCCCTTGAGCCGGGTCAGTTCTTTGCCGTCGACCGCGATGGTGCCGGCATCCGGCTGATAGATCCCGGCCAGGCACTTCATCAGCACCGACTTGCCCGAGGCGGCCGGGCCGATCAGCACGGTCTTCTTGCCGGCCGGCAGCGCCAGGTCGACGCCACCGAGCACCCGGTTGTCGCCGAAGCTCTTGACCAGGCCCTGGACCCTGACCTTGATCTCGGCGTCGCTGGGAATCGCGTGGATGGCGGGCTGGAGCATGGCCGGCATTATCCGGAGAAAGCGGCCCGAAGCACAGAAAAAATCGGGTCGGCGTTCAGCGGCACAGCCTGGGGGCGCCGCCGTCGGTCATGGCGCGGCCGAAGCTGAGCCGCTCGATGCCGGCCCAATAGGCCGCCGCCTTGCACATCGGGCAGGGCCTGGACGAGGAATAGAGCCGGCAACCGCTCAGATCGCGGCGGCCGAGCCGGCGGGCCGCGTCGCGAATCGCCGCCATTTCCGCGCGGGCGGTCGGATCGCGCTCAAGCACGACGCGGCTCGGCGCCTGGCCGACGATCCTGTCGCCCTTCACGACCAACGCCCCCGAGGAGCCTGTCCGAGTATTGGTCATGGGCTGCATCGGCCGGAGACACGCGAGTTTTAGGAGCGGAGGCGCGGGCGATGCCTGAGCATCGTCAAGCCTTCGCGACGCGGCAATCGCGTCTCTCCGGCCGACCCGCAGGGCCGCGTTTTCAAGGTCTTGGAACGTCGTCCGGCGCAGCTCGAAAGACCGCTCGATGAAGGCCCGGGGATCGGGCCGCGCCGGCTGGACGATCTCGGCCGCCGCCGCTTCGCCGCAGGCGCCGGCGTGGCGCGGCCACGGGCCCGGCAGCAGCGCCGCGAGACCGGCCGCGCCGAACAGGGCTCTCCTGGGCCATCGGATCGGCGGCTTGGCGTTCATGCTCCTTGCGCCCCTCTCGCGGTCGCCGGTTTCTGTTTTCGGCGCCATCATGCTATAGCAAAGGCAATCGACGGCGACCACGGAAGCCACCGCAGGGAGGATCGAGCGATGAGTTGGACCGACGCGCCCACCGCCAAGACGGCATTCCGGCCATGGCAAGCGGGCCTCCTCGGATTCGTGCTTTTGGCCTTGGCGCCACAGGTCTCCGGCGCGGCGCAAGACGATGCCGCGCGGCTGTTCGGCACCCTGGACATGAACGCCGACAAACAGATCGATCGCGATGAGTTCAATATCCAGGAGATGGAGATTTTCTACAACAGCGACGCCAACAGGGACGGCTTCCTGGCATTGGAAGAGACCATCCTGTCCCCGGCTTCCTTCGCGACCGTCGACCACGACAAGGACGGCAAGGTGACCGGTTTCGAGTTCATCGATGCCAAGCTCACGGACTTCGATGCGATCGACCGCGACGGCAACGGCATCCTGACAGCGGACGAGTTCGCCGCCTTCCTGGCGACCATCAAGAAGCCGGATTGAACCGCCGGGGCAGCCATCCGGCGGCGTTCGTGCTTGCCATTTCGTCGCCGTGGTCCCGCCGCGCCCGTGAATTGAGCGCCGCGCGGAGACGAGGCGCAATGCCCCGGCCGACAAATAGATCGAAGGGTGTTTCCAATAAAAGTTCAGGGGAATTACAGTAAATTGTCGAAAACACGTTGTAATGTCATAAGTTTGTAATTGATTTATTCTCTGATTTGGATATACTTCCGGCAACAAAATCCACACGGAGGCATGCGTCATGACACGCACGCCGTTGCCGGCGCGGTCCGGCGGCGGCGCTTGTCCTCCGCCACCCCCGGGCGCCCCGAGGTCCGCCGACCCGGCCCGACGGTAAGGAAGGAACAGGCAATGCAGATACTCAACGTGGAGGACGACGCTCTCTCGGCGCGGGCGGTCGAACTGATGCTGAGCAAGGAGGGCCACGGCTGCACGACGACCAGGCTCGGCGCCGAGGCGGTCGAGCTGGCGCAAACCGGCGACTACGATCTGGTTCTGCTCGACGTGATGCTGCCGGACATCGACGGCTTTGCCGTGATCGAGCGACTCATGGCGGCGGGCGTCGATCTTCCCCACGTCATGATCTCCGGGCTCGTCGACCGGGACAGCGACTTCGGCGTGCGTGCCTTCGGCGGCACGCCCCACGTGGTCAAGCCGATCGACCGCAAGACCTTGATGACCCAGATCGAGGCGGCCCTGGCGGCTTGGCGCGGCAACGGTCAAAACAGCTTTCGGGAGGCCGCGGGTTGGACCGAGGCGCTGCGGCTTCCGGAGCACGACCGCCGGCGGCACCGGCGCTTTCGCACGCAAAAGAAGGCGACAATCCTGCAAGGCCAGGGCATCGACTGCACGGTGATCAACCTGTCGCACGACGGCGCCGGGCTCCGTCTACCGGACGTGCGGATCCAGTGCCCCGAGAGCTTCGAGCTGCGTCTGCTGAGCGGCCCGACCCATGAGTGCCGGACGCGTTGGCGCCAGGGAAACCGACTCGGGGTTTGTTACAGCGTTTAGATACGGTCGGACTCGATTTCATCGAGGCCTCCCTGAGCCCTCAGACGCCGGGCGCGCGAGTCGCTTGCCTGAGCCCTCAGACGCCGGGCGCGCGCATCCGCGCGCTTGGCTTCGCTCGCTCACGCTCGCAGGGCCTCAACGGCCATGTTTTTGTCTGACGACAAAAAGGTGCGGGTCGCTTCGCTCCCGCGACTCCGGCTCGCGGGGCCGCAATGGGGCCGGCGGAAACCGGTGGGACGGACAGGCCGGCGCCAAGCGTCCGGCCGCTTTTTTGTCGTCAGGCAAAAAAGCGCGGGTCGCTTCGCTCCCGCGACTCCGGCTCGCGGGGCCGCAATGGGCCCGGCGGAAACCGGTGGGACGGACAGGCCGGCGCCAAGCGTCCGGCCGCTTTCTTGTCGTCAGGCAAAAAAGCGCGGGTCGCTTCGCTCCCGCGACTCCGGCTCGCGGGGCCGCAATGGGCCCGGCGGAAACCG
>JBFJPL010000154.1:0-8348 GCA_041617155.1 Kiloniellales bacterium | reverse complement strand
TCTTTCTGGTCGATGGCGAACCATTCTGGGGCAACGACCGCTTGTACGACGTCGACCGCTGGCTCGAGACCGGCGGTTGGTAGAACCCGATTAGCCTTCCTCCGCCAGGATCCGCTGATAGAGTTCTCGGTCGACGTTTCCACCGGACAGAATGAGGCCGACCTTCTTGCCGGCCAATTGTTCCCTTTCCTTGATCAGAGCCGCCAACGGCGCGGCACCGGCGCCCTCCGCGATGTTGTGGGTGTCGGTGTAGTAGGCACGCACCGCCGTTTTGATCTCCTCTTCCGTCACAGTGACCACCCGCTCCGCACCGGCGTTGATCAGACCGACCGCGTCGGCGACCGGCACGCGGCAGGCCATGCCATCGGCCAAGGTGTCGGCGGAGTTGGTCGAGACCGGCTTGCCCTGGGCGAAGGACAGGGCGTAGGCGGCGGCGTTTTCCGCCACCACGCCGACCACCTTGCTCTTGCGGTCGAGGGCGTCGCGCGCCGCCATGGTGCCGCAGATTCCCGAACCCAGGCCGATCGGCACATAGACGGTGTCCAGGTCCGGCAACTTGCAGAACAGCTCGAATCCATAGCTCGCCACACCGACCACCAGCGCCGGGTCGAAGGATTCGATCATATGGATCCCATCCGCCGCGGCCAGTTCGCGCGCGTGCTCCAAGGCTGCCTGGAAGTCATGGCCGTGGACCACGAGGTTGGCGCCCTGTGCCTTCATGGCGGCGTTCTTCTCGACACTGTTGCCTTCCGGCACGACGATCGTCGCCTCGAGCCCGAGTATGGCGGCGGCCGACGCGATCGACTGGCCGTGGTTGCCGCGCGTGGCGGTGATCACGCCGGGCGCATCGGGCTGCCGGCGGCGCAGCTCGCTCAGGTAGGTGATTCCGCCGCGGATCTTGAAGGCGCCGATCTGCGTGTGGTTCTCGTGCTTGACCCAGACCTCGCAGCCGGTGCGCCGGCACAGCAGCGGCCAGCGGTGCTGCGGCGTGGGCGGAACATGCTGGTGAACCAGCGCGGCGGCCTCTTCAATCTGATTTTGTGTGAACATCCGAGAATCTTTCAGCTAACGCGGCTCGTGCCGCGACCTTAATTCGCCTGACCGGTGAAGGCCACTCCGGATGCATCCGATATGTCATCGATCGGCCCCGGGACATTCGGGCACGGTCGTTCCGGGCGACTGGGTTGGTCATCCAGATCGCCGTCTCTCCACGGCGACGGTGAAGGCACCGCGTAGCGTCGCAAAAAAACCGTCTGGCTTGTGCCGGCAGGCGGTCGAAGCGGCGAATGGCGGGTTGGTTAGCCGGCTTGGATCGGTTCGAGGTTCCGAAACGGCCTTGAAGCGCGCGCCCAGGCCGGGTAGAGCCTATGTATGACCGTTCTGAAAAGCAGCGTCTCGCCCAGGTCCCAGGAGTTTCGGGACAATCAAACCGCCATGGCGGGCCTGGTGGCCGACCTGAAGGCTAAGGTCGACGAGATCAAGCAGGGCGGCGGGGAGCAGGCGCGCGAAAAGCATTTGGCTCGGGGCAAACTGCTGCCGCGCGAGCGCGTGCGGACCTTGCTCGATGTCGGCTCGCCGTTTCTGGAGCTGTCACAGCTCGCCGCCAACGGCATGTACGACGACGCGGTGCCCGCTGGCGGGATTGTCACCGGTATCGGCCGGGTGGCCGGGCAGGAGTGTTTGGTCGTCGCCAACGACGCCACAGTGAAGGGCGGTACCTACTTTCCGATGACACTCAAGAAACACCTACGCGCCCAGGAAATCGCACTCGAGAATCGCCTGCCGTCCATCTATTTGGTGGACTCGGGTGGCGCCAACCTGCCGAACCAGGACGAGGTCTTTCCCGACCGCGACCACTTCGGCCGAATTTTCTACAACCAGGCCAACATGTCGGCCCAGGGCGTGCCGCAGATCGCCGTGGTCATGGGCTCCTGCACCGCGGGCGGCGCCTATGTGCCCGCCATGTCGGACGAGAGCATTATCGTACAGAACCAGGGCACCATCTTTCTCGGCGGTCCGCCGCTGGTGAAGGCGGCGACCGGCGAACTGGTCAGCGCCGAGGAACTGGGCGGGGCCGAGGTCCATTCGCGCACCTCGGGCGTGACCGATCACATGGCCGCCAATGACACCCACGCCCTGGCGATCGCTCGGCGCATCGTCGGCAACCTGAATCGGGTCAAGCGCCACGACCTCGATGTCGCCGAACCACGCGACCCGCTTTACGACCCGGCCGAAATTTACGGCGTCGTGCC
The DNA here is from genome assembly GCA_041617155.1 of Kiloniellales bacterium. GTDB lineage: Bacteria > Pseudomonadota > Alphaproteobacteria > Kiloniellales > JAKSDN01 > CAMYKD01. The sequence continues at coordinate 6,096 of JBFJPL010000154.1, read as the reverse complement.
GGCCGACCTCAGAAAGCCATACGATGCCCGCGAGGTCATCGCGCGTCTGGTCGACGGCAGCGAGTTCGACGAGTTCAAGGCGCTCTACGGCACGACCCTGGTGTGCGGCTTCGCGCGCATCTTCGGCTACCCGGTCGGACTGCTCGCCAACAACGGCATCCTGTTTTCCGAGTCGGCGCTCAAGGGCGCCCACTTCGTGGAGCTTTGCAGCCAGCGCCGAATACCGCTGATCTTTCTGCAGAACATCACCGGCTTCATGGTCGGCCGCAAGTACGAGGCCGGCGGCATCGCCAAGGACGGCGCCAAGCTGGTCACCGCCGTTGCGACCACCAAGGTGCCCAAGTTCACCTTGATCCTGGGCGGCAGCTTCGGCGCCGGCAACTACGGCATGTGCGGCCGCGCCTATGGCCCCCGATTTCTCTGGATGTGGCCCTGCGCACGCATTTCGGTGATGGGCGGCGAGCAGGCGGCGAACGTGTTGGCGACCGTCCGGCGCGACAGCCTGGCCACCCGCGGCCAGTCCTGGCCGGAGAGCGAGGAGGCCGCCTTCAAGGCGCCGATCCTGGAACAATACGAACGCCAAGGTCACCCCTACTATGCCTCGGCGCGGCTTTGGGACGATGGTATCATCGACCCGATGGATACCCGCATGACCCTGGGCCTGGGCATCTCGGCGGCTCTCAATGCGCCGATCGAGCCAACCCGTTTCGGCGTCTTCAGAATGTGACGACCATGGAAGAACCGCTGTTTCTCGAAGAGGTCGGCGACAATGGCGTGGCCAGGGTCACGCTGACCCGCACCCATGTGCATAACGCGTTCAACGACGTCCTGATCGAGGAGCTGACCCGCAGCCTGCAGGGTCTCGAAAGCGACGAACGGGTTCGCGCGGTCGTCCTGGCGGCCCAGGGCGAGAGCTTCTCGGCCGGCGCCGATCTCACCTGGATGGGCCGCATGGCCGGTTACACAAAGGCCGAGAACCTGCGGGACGCGCGCGCTTTAGCAGGTCTCATGCGCACCTTGAACGATCTGCGCAAGCCGACTCTAGCCCTTGTGCAGGGGCCGGCCTTCGGCGGCGGGGTCGGGCTGGTCGCCTGTTGCGACATCGCGCTTGCCGCCGAGACCGCGTCTTTCGCACTGACCGAGGTGAAGCTCGGCCTGATCCCGGCGGTGATATCACCTTACGTGGTCTCGGCGGTCGGCGAACGGGCGGCGCGCCGCTACTTCCTCACCGCCGAGCGCTTCTCCGCGGCCGAGGCCGAGCGCCTTGGCCTGGTTCATCAGGTCGTCCCCGATGAGCAGCTCGAATCGCGCGGTGTGCGCGTACTGGAGGCGCTTCTCGCTGGCGGACCCAAGGCGCAGGCAGCCGCCAAGGCGCTGATTTTCGCCGTCGCCAACCGGCCGCTCGACGACGAACTCGTCGAAGATACAGCCAGCCGTATTGCGGAAATCCGGGTCGGTCCCGAGGGGCGGGAAGGCATCAAGGCATTTCTGGAGAAGCGCAAGCCCGATTGGTGCGAAGACTGAGCCGGCGCAAAGCCCCGGGCTATCCAAGTCATACTCATGCTGTTGCCCGCGCTATGAGTTTGTTTCCGCTGCTGGACGATCGCTTCGTTAACCGCCGAGAATCCTGACATTTGAATGTTTGACCAGCGTCACAAAAAACGCCGCGGCATCCATTAGATCTCGGAATGGCCTGGGTCGGCGCCTATGATGGCTGTTACCGGCCGGGCGGCGAAGTTACGCGCAAGAGGAGCTAGGTGCCATGTTCGACAGGCTGTTGATCGCCAACCGGGGCGAAATCGCCTGCCGCGTAATCCGTACGGCGAAGCGCATGGGGCTTCGCACCGTGGCGGTCTATTCCGACGCCGACGCCGAGGCGCTGCATGTTGCGCTTGCCGACGAGGGCCATCTGATCGGCCCGGCTCCGCCTGGCCAAAGCTACCTCAACGGCGCCGCGATCCTCGAAGCCGCGCGGGCGAGTGGTGCCGAGGCGATCCACCCCGGCTACGGTTTTCTGGCCGAGAACGCCGATTTCGCCGAGGCCTGCCAGCAAGCCGGTTTGATCTTCGTCGGCCCGCCGTCGCCGGCGATTCGCGCCATGGGCTCGAAAAGCGAAGCCAAGAGCATCATGGAGAAAGCCGGCGTGCCGTTAGTACCCGGATACCATGCTGCGAACCAGGACCTGGCGGTACTCGAGCGCGCGGCCCGTATGGCGGGTTATCCGGTGCTGATCAAGGCTTCGGCCGGTGGCGGCGGCAAGGGTATGCGGGTGGTCGCGCAGCCGAAGGATTTTGCCCAGGCCGTGGCGGCGGCCAAGCGCGAGTCGGTCTCGGCCTTCGGTGATGACCGATTGCTGATCGAGAAGTATCTGACCCGCCCAAGGCATATCGAGGTACAGGTCTTTGCCGACAGCCACGGCAACGTGATCCATCTGTTCGAGCGCGACTGCTCGATCCAGCGCCGCCACCAAAAGGTGCTGGAGGAAGCGCCGGCCCCGGGGCTGGACTCTGATCGCCGGGCGGCCATGGGAGCGGCTGCGATCGAGGCTGCCCGGGCGGTCGGTTACCAGGGTGCCGGCACGGTCGAGTTCATCGCCGAGGGCGAAGCCTTCTACTTCATGGAAATGAATACCCGCCTGCAGGTCGAGCACCCGGTGACCGAAATGATCACCGGCCAGGACCTAGTGGAGTGGCAGCTGCGGGTTGCCGCCGGCGAACCGCTGCCGGTCCGGCAAGAGGCGCTGGCGATCAAGGGGCATGCCATCGAGGCGCGGATCTATGCCGAGGATCCGGAGCGTGGATTCCTACCGGCCACGGGCCGCCTGACCCACCTGCGGTTTCCCGTCGCCAGCGAAGACCTCAGGATCGAGACCGGCGTGCGTCAGGGAGATTCGGTGACGGTCCACTACGATCCCATGATCGCCAAGCTGGTGGTCTGGGCCGCGGACCGCCCGGCGGCCGTCAGACGAATGTCGCAGGCTCTGGCCGGCACCCAGGCGGTCGGCCCGACGACCAATATCGCCTTCCTGGCCGCGGTTGCCGGACATCGGGCGTACGGCGCGGCGGAACTGGACACCGGCTTCATCGATCGACATGCCGGCGAACTCATGGCGGCGGCAGAACCGGCGTCTGACCGGGTGTTGGCGCTGGCCAGCCTCGCCGTGCTGCAAAGCCGGCGCGCCGCGGCCGAAGCTCATGCGGCCCGTTCCGGCGATCCCCATTCGCCCTGGCATCAAACGACCGGCTGGCGCCTCAATGTCGAGACCCACAGTCGGCTGGTGTTTCTCGACGGCGAACGCGAGGTCGAGATCACCGTGCGCTACCGGCCGGACGGTTACCGCCTGAGCCTGCCCGGCGGCGAGGTCGACGCACGCGGCGTGCTCGAACCCGGCGGCGATCTGCTGGCCGAGCTCGGCGGACAACAGCTCAAGGCGACGGTCGTGCCGGAGCAGCAAGAAATCACCGTGCTGATCGGCGCCCGGTCGCACCGACTCACGCTGCACGATCCGCTCGCGCTCGGTGCCGTGGCGGAGGCCGGCGGCGGGCGCCTGACCGCGCCCATGCCCGGCAAGGTGATTCAGGTTCATGTCGCACCCGGCGCCCGAGTCGAACGCGGCGCACCGCTGCTGGTGCTCGAGGCCATGAAGATGGAGCACACCATCTCGGCGCCGGGTGACGGTCTGGTTACCGCGATCCACTTCGCCGCCGGCGAGCTGGTCGAGGAGGGTGCCGAGCTGGTGATTTTCGACCTGGCGGAATGATCAGGCGGACGCACGGTGGCCGGGCGGCCAGGGTTGATGCGCGGCCAATTCGTCCGCTGTGGGAAGCGATCGAAGATTTTCCGGAGACCGCGCTTTGGCTGTGGCGGGAATGGGGGCGGAATCAAGGTTCGAGCTCGGCGGAGACAGGCGAGTGGCTGACCGGCTACGCGGACCCGGCAGGCCGTGAGATCGGGTTCGTCGCCTATTGCCGGACGCGCCCTGTCGGCGTCGCCCTGTTGCGCGATCATGATCTCGCCAGCTTTCGGAAGCTGACACCTTGGCTTTCCAGTCTATTCGTGCTGCCGTGCTTTCGCGGAACGGGCATAGGCTCCCACCTGATCCAAGCAGTCGAGCGTGCGGCTACCGAACGAGACGTCCGCCGGCTCTATCTCTATACCCCGGATCTGGAGCGATTCTACGCCCGCCGGAGATGGCTCGTGCACGACAGATTCTCCTTGAACGATAGGGATTTCGCGGTGATGTCTAGACAGCTTGTCGAGGCGTGAGAGAGGCATTTCGTGGGCGCATTTCCCTCAAGCGTGAAGATCGTCGAGGTCGGGCCGCGCGACGGCCTGCAGAACGAACCCGAAATCCTATCCGCCGAGGTCAGGATCGGGTTGATCGAGCGCCTGGCCAAAGCCGGCCTATCGGTGATCGAGGCCGGCAGTTTCGTGTCGTCGAAGTGGGTGCCGCAGATGGCCGGCACCGATCAGGTCATGGCCGGAATCGAAAGACGGCCCGACGTCAGCTATCCGGTGCTGGTGCCCAACATGAAGGGCTTCGAAGCGGCGCTCGGGGCCGGTGCCACGGAAATCGCCGTGTTCGGCGCGGCCTCGGAGAGCTTCACCCGCAAGAACATCAACTGCTCGATCGCCGAGAGCCTGGAGCGCTTCGCGCCGGTGACGGCGGCCGCGCGCGAGGCCGGGATCAAGGTGCGCGGCTATGTCTCCTGTGTGCTCGGCTGTCCCTACGAGGGCGAGATCGCGCCGGCGGCGGTGGCCGAGGTTGCCGGCCGCTTGTTCGATATGGGCTGTTACGAGATTTCGCTGGGCGACACCATCGGCGTTGGCACGCCGGGCCGTGCGCGGACCATGGTCGAGACGGTCGCGGAGCGTGTGCCGATGTCCCATCTGGCCGTGCACTTCCATGACACCTACGGTCAAGCACTGGCCAATATCCTGGCCTGTCTCGAAATCGGCGTGGCGATTGCCGACAGCTCGGTCGCGGGTCTGGGTGGTTGCCCCTACGCACGTGGCGCTTCGGGCAATGTGGCCAGCGAGGATCTGATCTATATGCTCCACGGTCTGGGCATCGAGACCGGCGTCGATCTCGTTCGCCTGATTGATGCCGGAAGATACATCACGGCCGAGCTCGGGCGTCCACCGCTCTCGAAGGTATCGCTTGCCTTTGGCGGGAGCCGCCCGGGGAGCGGCGTGGCGTGAAGGCGGGGGCCTTACATTTGCTCAAGCTTTCGGTCGGGACCGAGAGCGTCGACGACCTGCGCCGCTGGCAGGGCCGCCGGCGGGCGTCGAGCGGCCGTGTGTTTCACCGGACCCGCATGATGCCGCGGCGAGCGGTTGAATTGCTGCATGGCGGTTCGATCTACTGGGTGATCAAGGGTCTGATACAGGCCCGCCAGCGTTTGACAGCGATCGAGCCGCAAGTCGATGAAGACGGCCGGCGCTTCACCCTCCTGATCCTGGACCCGAACCTGGTCCAAACCCTCGTAACACCCCATCGCGCCTTTCAGGGTTGGCGCTATCTGCCGGCCGCGGATGCACCGATGGACCTTGGTGAAGCGTCTGCCGACGCTCCGGATATGCCGCCGGAGATGGTCGCCGAGCTGCGCACGCTGGGGCTGTTGTAAGATTCTCATTTTGCCGTTGTTTTGTCCTGGACAGTCGACCGCTGCGCACCTATATCTCTCCTCGCCCTGCTGTTTAGGTGGTGGGGCGGGAACTCCAAAAGGCAATCGCTGGTGCGGCACAGCCCGGTAGAGGGCGTTGAAAGCCGACCTCGTGTTCGCTATACTCTTTGCTCCGTGCGTTTGTGGGCGTCGAACGACGGATTGTCATGATGGAGTGGGGGTCGAACCCCGTCCCGGCAATGCAGGGCCTGAACCGGCCGTGCGGGCGCCACGCTTTTTGACATTGTTGTTATGAATGGAAGGGATACGCGGGCGGCCGGGTAGCTTGGGTTTTGGTGATTATTGGGCCTTGGGCGCTTAGCGGTATCTTTTGGGTTGGTCATTTTGGTGTGGTTTGGCTTTTGGCCGGACTGTGCTGATGATGGCTGGCTTTATGTGATGTTGTTATGTGTTCGAGGAGCCCTTAGTT
>JBFJPL010000153.1:0-8467 GCA_041617155.1 Kiloniellales bacterium | reverse complement strand
CCCCCCCCCGCCGCTCCAGACCCATCACGGCAACCGTCGGATTGGCCACGGTGGGCACTAGGAAGACCAGCTTCACGTCGTTCTCCCGGCAGGCCGCCTCGAAGGTTTCTGCGACCAAACCTTCCTCGTCGACTGGCAGTCCCTTGAGTTCGATTCCGAGATAGCCGGCCAGGGCGACCAGCGTATGGTGGCCGACTTCCTCGGTCACCATCAATTGGCCGGGGCGCGCCGCCGCCATCAACGCCATGGTCATGGCCGGCGTCGCGCCGTTGGTGATGTGGATGTTGTCCGGCACTACCTGCAGGCCACAGCGCGCGAGCCAGCCGACCGCGATCTCTCGGTGAGGCCGCAACACCACGTTCGGCCGGAAGGAATGCAGCAGGCGCAAGGGCAGATCGCTCTGCAGTCGTGTCAATGCCTGCTTCATGCGTTCGGTCTGGAGCCGCCCGCTGACAGGCTTCAGCATGGACAGATCGATCAACTCGCCATCGCGCCGTTCGGGGATGAAGGGGTGGGCTGGCGCCCGCTCGGCACTGCGCACGAAGGTCCCGCGTCCGACCTCGCCGACCACCTCGCTATTGCGGATCAATTCCTCATAGGCGCGGCTGACCGTCTGCACGCTAATGTCGAGCCGGTCGGCTAGCCAGCGATGGGTCGGCAGGCGTTCGCCGGGTGCGAGCAGGCCCGAGGAGATGGTCTGCGAGATATGGCTCGCCAGGGAAAGATAGACGGGGCGTCTCAAGGTCCCGGGTTCGGGTAGCCAAATTGTCATGATTCAAGCATGCGTCAAATCAGGTCAATTGACAACGCATTGCCACGGCCCCACTGTGAATCTTCGCTGCCATCCGCCGCGACATTCCGGAGAGAAAGACCGATGCTCAAGAACGATCACCTGGAGGCCTGGGACCGCGACCACTTCTTTCATCCTTCGACCCACATGGCGGCCCATGCCCGTGGTGAAGCCCCGGCGCGCATCGTAACCGGCGGCGAGGGCGTTCATATCATGGACCGTGACGGCAAACGCAGCCTCGATGCCTTCGCCGGGCTCTATTGCGTGAACGTCGGCTATGGCCGCAGGGAGATCGCCGAGGCGATCGCCGAGCAAGCCAAACAGCTCGCTTACTATCACGCCTACGTCGGCCATGGTTCGGAGGCTGCGATCACACTCTCGAAGATGGTCATCGACCGCGCGCCCGAGGGTATGAGCCGGGTCTATTTCGGCCTGTCGGGCTCCGACGCCAACGAGACCAACATCAAGTTGGTCTGGTACGTCAACAACATCCTCGGGCGGCCGGAGAAAAAAAAGATCATCTCGCGCTGGCGCGGCTATCACGGCTCGGGACTCATGACCGGTTCGCTGACCGGGCTGGAGGTGTTCCACAAGGCCTTCGACCTGCCGCTGAACCAGGTCCTGCACACCGACGCGCCCTACTACTTCCGGCGCGAAGACCCCGACCAGTCGGAAGCGGATTTCGCCAGCCAATGCGCCGCCAACCTCGAAACCCTGATCCTCGAGCAGGGGCCGGACACGGTCGCCGCCTTCATCGGCGAGCCGGTGCTCGGCACCGGCGGCATCGTGCCGCCGCCAGAGACCTACTGGCAGAAGATCCAGGCGGTGCTGGTCAAGCACGACATCCTGTTGATCGCCGACGAGGTGGTGACCGGCTTCGGCCGCCTGGGCAGCATGTTCGGTTCCGACCACTACGCTCTGAAGCCCGACCTGATCACCATCGCCAAGGGCCTGACCAGCGCCTATGCGCCGCTGTCCGGCGTGATCGTGAGCGAGAAGATCTGGCAGGTGCTGGAACGGGGTTCCGACGAGCTCGGCCCAATCGGCCATGGCTGGACCTATTCGGCCCATCCGATCTGCGCGGCGGCGGGGGTGGCCAACCTGAAGCTGCTCGACGCGCTCGATCTGGTGGCCAATGCCGGCACGATCGGCGCCTATTTCAACCAGGGTCTGCGGGAGTCTCTGGCCGATCATCCGATCGTCGGCGACGTGCGCGGCGAGGGCCTGCTGGCCGCCGTCGAGTTCGTCGAGGACAAGGCCGAGCGGCGGTTCTTCGATCCCGCGAAGAAGATCGGGCCGCGGATCGCGGCGGCTTTGCTGGAGCGCGGGGTGATCGCCCGGGCCATGCCGCAGGGCGACATCCTCGGCTTCGCCCCGCCGCTGTGCCTGACCCGGCAAGACGCCGACACGATCATCGAGGCGCTTACCGGCGCGGTGAAGGCGGTCGCCGCCGAATTGCCATAAGGCGGAAGGCCTTGACTCCGGCGCGGCGGCGCGCCGATCCGGCCTCTATTAAGCCAGCAGTTCCGCCTCGAAGGGAAAGGTCGAGAGCAGCTGGACGCCGTCGGCGGTGACCAGCACCTGCTCCTCCAGCTTGACGCCTTCGGCGCCGCCCGCCGCGCCGATATAGCTTTCGACGCAGAGCGTCATGTTCTGCTCGATGACACCATCGTAGCCGCCCGTCTCCCAGTCCTGCGGGTTGACGATATCGGGATACTCGTCGGCCATGCCGACGCCGTGGGCGACCAGCCCGTAGCGGCTGGCCACGAACTCGTCGGGAATCGGCCAGCTCTTCTCCGCGTACTCGCGAAAGCTCATACCCGGGCGGATCAGCGCGGTGTTGTATTGCAACTGCTCGTAGGCGGTGGTGTAGAGGCGGCGCTGCTCGTCGCTCGGCCGGCCGGGCTTGCAATGGAACGTGCGCGAGATGTCGACGCAGTAGCCGAAGGGGCCGATCAAATCCGTGTCGAAGGCGACCACCTCGCCGGCGCGGATCAGCTTCTCGCCGCATTCCTGGTACCAGGGGTTGGTGCGGCCGCCCGAGGCGAGCAAGCGGGTCTCCATCGATTCTCCGCCGAGTTCGAAGTTGGCCTGGACCAACAGGGACCACAGCGCGTTCTCCGTGATCCCCGGCTCGAGCGCTTGGCGCATGCGCGCCATGCCGGCCTCGCAGGCAGCGATGGCGATCGACATGCAGGCGACTTCCTCCGGCGATTTTATCGCTCGGGCCAGTTCGAGCGGCGCCTGGGCGTCGCACAGTTCGAGACCGTGGCCCTGCAGCGGCAGGATTCCCGCCGGACCTATCCGGTCGAGCGCCAGACGCCGACTGCCGCCGCCGTGGCGCCGCGTCAGCTCGGCGACCTCCGCGGCCCAGCGCGCCGCCGCCTCGTCGACCCGCGCGCCCTTGACCTCGAAGTACCAGGTGGTCGCCGGGCGCCACTCCTCGACCGTGTCGATGGCGCTTGGCGGGCGCTTGCAGGCGGTGCTGTCGAACAGGATGACCGGCCCTTCGGCCGGCACGAAGGCGTAGCGTTCCGGCGCATGCTGGGTCCAGATCTGCATGTTGCGCGTGCCGGTGGCGTAGCGGATGTTGATCGGGTCGAACAGCACGCAGGCCGCGTAGTCGAACCGCTTGAGCTGTTCGCGCACGCGCGCCAGGCGGTAGTGCCGCAAGCGCGCCATGTCGATCTGCGGCTCATGGTCTTTCAGCCCCGCGCCCGGCATCTTGCGGGCCTCGAAGTAGGGATCATCTCGCGTCATGGTCCGAGCTCGACGGTTGGCAAGGAGCAGGAAAAGGTCGAGGCCGTCGCCGGCCTCCACCTCAAACCGACTGCTTCGATTGCCGCATCAGGACTCCAGGCCCAGCTCCTCGGCGAAGATGTACTCCGTCGGATGCATCTGGAAGCCCTTGACACGTTTGTCGAAAGCGGTGAACACGCCGCGCCAGATCGGCTGTGTGATCGGCCCGTCCTCCTGCATCAGTTTTTGGATCTTGGCCATGACGACGCGCCGTTTCTCGACGTCGGCCAGGCCCTCGGCCTCGGTCAGCAGCCGGTCGAACTCGGGGTTGGCATAGCCCGACTCGTTCCACGGCACGCCGCTGCGGTAGGCCAGCGCCAAAACCATGACGCCGAGCGGCCGGTGGGTCCATTCGGTGAAGCCGAAGGGCACCTTGTCCCACACGTCCCAGAATTGGGCCGCCGGCATGACGTTGATCTTGACCCGGATGCCGACCTCCTTCCATTGCTCGACCATCGCCTGGACCGCGGTCAGTTCCCATGAAGGGTCGGGCTTGCAGGCGATTTCCAAGTCGAGGCCCTTGGCATGGCCGGCTTCGGCCAACAGCTTTTTGGCGGCCGCCACATCGCGCTCGAAGTGCGGCAGCTTGGCGTACTCCGGATGGATGTCACAGACGTGGTGGTGCTGCGCCGCCAACCCCAGATCGCGGTAGGCCAGCTTCAGCACGGCCTTGGTGTCGACCGCCAGACGCAGGGCCTTGCGCACCCGCGGGTCGTCGAAGGGCTTCTGTGCGACTTTGACCCGCGCAACGCCGGTCTGCGCCGTGGCGACCTGATGAATTTGCATATGGGGCATCTTTTTCAGCAGGTCCAGAGCGCCCAGGTCGATGCTGCGCACGCCGTGCACCTGCTTCGACGCGAGAGCACCCATGATCGCCGAGCCTTCGTCGCCGAGGTCGGCGAACTCGAGCTTGTCGATGTGGGGGCCCTGGCCCCAATAGTCCTTGCGTGCCTTGAGTTCGGCTTTGATGCCGACCTTGGAGTCGACCAGTTCGAACGGCCCGGTGCCGTTGGAGCCGGGACCGAATCTGCCGCCCTCCTCCGGGTCGATGATGTGCATCGGATAGTGGAACAGATGCTCGGGTACCGCCAGCTGTGGCACTTTGGCGTTGATCCTAACGGTATGGTCGTCGACCTTCTCGAGCGCATTGGCGTCCCAAATTTCCGTGCTGTCCTGGTCGCCCACCTTGATGTCGTTCAGCAGATAGCCCTTCATCAGGCCGACCATCGAGGAGCCGGTCTTGGGATCGAGCGCGTGCTTGAGATTCCAGATCACGTCGTCGGCGGTGAAGGCGCGGCCGTTGTGCCACTTGACCTCCTTGCGCAGCTTCAGTGTCCAGGTCTTGAGGTCGGGGCTGGCCTGCCAGCTCTCGCACAGTGACGGGCGCGTGATGTTGTCCTGCCCGGTGCGGGTCAGGTATTCGCAGATCTGGCGGGTGATGTCGCTCTCGCCCCAGGAATAGGTGTGCGGACTGCTCAGGTCCTGCACCGCCATGCCGATGCGCAGAGCACCGCCCTTGGGCATCGCGGCCCTGGCCGGCGTGGTGAAACTCTCGCCGGTCACCTTGCCGACGAAGGCATAGGCCGCGCCGGCGGATACGCCCAGCAAAGTGGCCGTGCGCAGAAACTCACGCCGGTCGCATTTGCCCTCGGCGAACTGCTGCTTCAATCTCGAAATATAGGGGTGCTCCTTTGAATCGGTCATTGTATTGCCTCCCTGTCCCCTGATTTGGATTTCCTACTTCTGTAAGAAGCGTTCTATTTCAACTATTGCCGTGATCCTAAGGCCCTGCTCCGCCCGAGTCCAAGACATCGGTCCAAGGCCGCCGGATCAAGCGCGCCAGACCACCGGAAACCAGTCCTCGCGCATCCGCTCGCCGTCCTCGAGGCCGATTTCCGGATAAGGCGGCGAGGTCGTGCCCTGACGCACCGCATAACGGGCGTCGTCGCCCAGCCAGCGGGTCGAAAAGCCGCGCCGGCGACCGGGGCACCTATTGCCCGGCGCGCCGTGCAGCGTCAGGAAATCGAACAGCACGGCATCGCCCGGTGCCAGTTGCCAGCTGAGGATCCGATAGTCCTCGGGCGATGCGTCGATATCGGGCACCGTCTCGTAGCCCGGGCCCTGGTGGTCGTAATTGGAGCCGTCGTCGAACAGGCGCGGGTAGAACAGCTTGCCCCAGCGGTGCGAGCCGGCCACGAAGCGCAGCGACACCGAGAGCGGCACCGGGTCGAGCGCGACCCAGATGCTGACGTTCTGGCTGCCCTGCACGCAGTAGTACGGCAGGTCGTGGTGCCAGACCGTCTCCTTGGTGGTCCCGGCCTCCTTGACCAGCACGTGCTCGTGGAAAATCTGCACCGTCTTGGCGCCCATGAAGCGGGCGGCGATCGCCGCGGCCGGGGAATTGAGGACGAAGTCGCGGTATTCGGGTATCCGCTCCCAGTTGCAGTAGTCCTCGAAGAAGCGCCCCTTGCCGTCGTCGAGCCGGTGCTCGGTGGCGATCGGGCCAGGTTCGGCGATATTGCGCTCGACGCCGCGTTCCAGAACGCCGAGCCACGCCGCGAAATAGCCGCGCAGGCGGATCGCCCCGTCACGCCGATAGGCCGCCACCTCCTGGTCGGATATTCGCGCTGCGGGTCCTCGGTTCATGGCCGCACCATCCTAGTCCACACGGCCGTAGAACAGCATCCGGTTGTGCTCGGTCAGCGTCACGCCGGGCTCGGTATCGTAGCTGAGAACCGCGACCATGCGTGGACGCGATCCCGATACCGGCGTCACGCGATGCAGCGACCGGCGCCCGCGGAACAGCACCAGGGCGCCGACGCCTTGGGCCAAGACCCGCACGCCCGTGCGATCGCCGTCGAGCACCCGGGCCACGGCATCATAGTTTTCGTCCGGCTCGCCGCGGATCCAGGGCAGGTACTCGTAGACACCGCCGGCCTCGGCCGGCTGCAGCATCAAGGTGACCGCCCAGTCGGCATTGTCGAAGTGCCAGCCAAGTTGCTGACCCGGCTGGAAGATGTTGACGTTTAACGAACCCAGCGGGTCGTCATAGGGATAGAGGCGCGGCACGCCCAACAAGGCGGCGATGAAAGCCTGCAAGCGGTCCCATTGATAGAGGCGCCGCAGGACCGAGCCTTGCGTGATCAGATCGTCGGCCAGACAGCCGAGGTCGCTGATCTGGGGCCGGTTGCGCGGGTGCTCGGCTGCGAAAGCCGGGTCGTCGGCGGCCAGATAGGGATTGTGCTGCTTCTCGCAGTAAAAGGCCTGGCGCTGCAGACCCCGGATCTCGGCCAGCGCGGTTTCGGCCGCCTGGGGCTGGAGAAAGTTTTCGAGCACGCAGGCGCCGTCGCGCGCGAGACGGCTCCGGTAAAGCTCGACCAGCGAGCGCCCCGCTGCGCTTTCCAGATCGGTCATCGGATAGCTGGATAGATCGACCAGCTGCTCGAGCGGCCTCTCTAGGCCCGCCGGCCGCGTCCCCTCCAGCATCTGGCCAGATGTCCGGCCCATCGCGCATCGCTCCCGCTTGCAGCACTGCCATCAAGCGCTTGCCTGCTAGCAAAACAGCTTTATGGTCATAAGTGAAATGCCTAATTCTGAGAGAATTCATGACTCAAAAGCATGATACTTCGAGCTTTCTGCGGCCTCGCCTCGAGCTTAGACACCTGAGCATGCTCCTGGCGGTCGAGCAAGCCGGCAGCGTCACCGCGGCCGCCGAACTGCTCGGTATCACGCAACCGGCACTGAGCCGGCAAATACGCGAGGCCGAGCGGCGCCTGGGAACGACACTCTATAGCCGTGAGAAGAAACGCCTACGTCCGACCTTGGCCGGCGAATGCCTGTTGGAGCACGCCAGACGCATCCTGTCGGACCTGGCGGCGGCGGAAGCCGACACGGTTCAGATCCCCGCCGGCCCTCGGCATCTTGTCCGCCTGGGCGCAGGCGCCTACAGCAGCTTTCACTGGTTACCGGCTTTTCTGACGGCACTTCAATCGCGCGCCGCCGACATCGAACTGGCGATCGTGGGCGAGTCCGCGCGCCTGCCGACCGAGGCTCTGCTCCATGACGAGATGGATGTGGCCGTCGTGCCGGGACCGGTCGAGCGGCGTGGGTTGCGGGTCCGGCATCTCTTCGAAGACGAACTGGTGGCGGTTCTACCGCCGCGCCACCCGCTCGCCGAGCGCGCCGTGCTGGAGGCCGAGGATTTCGCCGACGCGACCTATATCACCTACGGTCCGACCTACCAGAAGGGCTTCGAGACCGACCGCGTCCTGCGGCCGGCCAAGGTATGGCCCAAGCGCCTGATCAAGATCGATGTGATTGACGCGATCGTCGGAATGGTGACCGCAGGCCATGGGGTCAGTGTGCTGTCGCGCTGGGCGGTGGCCGAAGCCGCCCGGTCCGGACGCGTCGCCCTGGCCAAAGTGACTCCGGGCGGCTTGCCGATCGCTTGGCATGCGGTTACCCGGCGCAGTGACGGCGCCGACGGCGCGGCCGACCGCCTGGCCAAACAGCTGGCTTCATGGTGCTCCGACCGGCCGTTTTCCGATCAGTCTTCCTTGAAGGTGCGCGCCAAAGCGTCGGTCAGCGGTTTGACCAAGTAGCTAAGCGGCGTGCGCTCGCCGGTGTTGACGAAGATCTCGGCCGGCATGCCGGGCAGCAACTCCAGGCCCTTGAGCTTGGAGCGCTCTTCCGGGGTGACGCGGACGCCAAGCAGGTAATAGGGCTGGCCACTGGCCTCGTCGACCATGCGGTCGGCGGAAGACATGAAAACCTTGCCGATCAGTTCCGGCGTGGTGCGCAGGTTGAAGGCCGAGAGACGGACCACGGCGTCCTGGCCATTGCTCACTTTGTCGATGTCCTGCGGCGCGACCTGGGCCT
>JBFJPL010000152.1:0-8532 GCA_041617155.1 Kiloniellales bacterium | reverse complement strand
GCCGACAGGGTGCGTCAAGCCGCTTGCCCGATGCGCCAGCATCGCGCCGCACGGCTTTCCTACCCTGTCGGCCGGACAACGCCGCGCAGACCGTGGCCAGTATGAGAAATGCGGGCTAGACCCGCAACGCTAGGACGGCGCACCATCTTCCAGGTTGGCATCGCCCGGCCGGGGCCGCTCGGCCACCGGCACGCCGGCGATCTCCTTGACCAGCTTTTCCAGGATCGCGGTGGCGAAGTCCTGATAGTCGGACGCGGTCATCACGAAGGCGCCGGTGCCGCCGATCACGTTGTAGAGGTAGTAGCGGTCGACGTAGAGGTCCTCGTTGAGGATCGCCAGGCCATTGACGGTGATGCCCGCCGCCACCGCGGCGTCGCGGATGCGCGAGGGATGAGCGCCCTGGTTGGTGCGCCCGTCGCCGGAGATGTCGATCACCTTGCGCCGGCCCTGGAAGTTGTTCTTATCGAACTGGCGCATACCGAAGGTCAGAGCGCCGCCCAGCGCCGTGCCGCCGCCGATCAGGAAGCGCGGCGTGTTCTCGATCTCCTGGGAGAAAGCCGCCGCGGAGGCGTCGTCGGTGACCCGCATCCAGTCGACCGCGATCATCTGCTTGCGGTTGTCGGACCACTGCATGAGCGATACCGCGATGCCCAGGTCGCCGGACGCACGGATTGCCTGCACCACCGCGGGGTCGCGGAAAGCCTTGGCGAGACCGCGCATCTGCAGGTCGAACTCCTCGGCCGACACGCTGGACGACGAGTCGACCGCCAGGAGCAGTTCGAGATCGACGACACCGCCGTCCTGCGCGAAGCCGGCCGCGGGCGTCCAAAGCAGGAGCAGCGCCGAGAAAGCGCCGAGCAACCGCCCCCTCAGTCGCTGGCAAGATCCATACATGGAACTATTCTAACCTGCGGCGGGCGCCGCGTCCTCGATAATAAGCTGCACGGCACCGGGGCCGGACCAACTATCCGGACGCAATTTGCCGGCGACGTGAAACGGCAGGGCGCCGGCCTGCGCCAAGGCCGGACCCAGGGGACCGTCGAAAGCCCGGAAGGCGATCGCCTTGACCCGGCCCCCGTCGGCGCCGCACACGATACAACGCAGGTGTCCCTGCCCCACCGTCTGGGGCCGTATAAGCTTGACCGCGGGCATGGCAAAGCGCGGCTCGGCGTTGCCGACACCGAAGGGCGCCAGCAGTTCCAACTGCGCCACCAGTTCCGCGGTAGCCGCGCGCGGCTGCAGGACGCCGTCGAAGCCGAGCGACGGGTGGTAGCCGGCCTCGGCGATCCGCCGCGCCAGCCGCTGCTCGAGGAAATCGCGGAGCTCGGCCAGCCGGTCCTCGGCCACGGTGAGGCCGGCCGCCATGGGGTGGCCGCCGCCGTTGATCAACAGCGCCTCGCGCCGTGCCGCCAGCACCTCGCGGCCCAGATCGACACCCGGCACGGAGCGTGCCGAGCCTTTGCCGACGCCGTTGTCCAGGGCAATGACCAGTGCCGGCAGGTTGTAGCGTTCCTTCAGCCGGCTGGCGACGATGCCGATCACCCCGGGATGCCAGCCTTCGGCGGCCGCCATGACCAGGCCGGCCCGGGGCGGCGCGCTTTCAACCTGGGCCAGCGCCTGGTCGAGGACGCCCTGTTCGATCTCGCGCCGCTCGCGGTTCAACTCGTCGAGGTGCTGGGCGAGATCGGCCGCCTCGGCGGTGTCCTCGGTGGTCAGCAGCCGCGCCCCCAGCCCGGCTTCGCCGACCCGGCCGCCGGCGTTGATCCGGGGACCCAGCAGGAAGCCGGCATGATAAGTGTCGGGCGGGCGGTCGACGCCCGAGACGTCGGCGAGCGCGGCCAGGCCCGGGTTGCCGCGCTGCCCCAGGACCTTCAGGCCCTGGGCCACGAAGACCCGGTTGAGACCGGTCAGCGGCACCATATCGCAGACCGTGCCCAGTGCCACGATGTCGAGCCAACGGCGCAGGTCCGGCTCGGCGCGTCCGGACGAGCTGTACCAGCCGGCTTGGCGCAGCGCCCGATTCAGAGCCACCACCAGGAGAAAGGTGACGCCGACCGCGGCAAGTCCGCCATGAGGGCTGGTTTCGTCCTGCCGGTTGGGGTTGATCACGGCCGCCGCGCGAGGCAGCTCGGGCTCCGCCGCGTGGTGGTCGACCACCAAGACGTCGAGCCCCTCGTCGGCCGCCGCAGCGAGCGCTTCGAATGCCGTGACACCGCAATCGACGGTCACGACGACGGAGATACCCTCGGCCTTGAGCCGTCGAAAGGCCGGTAGGTTGGGGCCATAACCCTCGGCCTGACGGTCTGGGATATAGATCCGCAGGTCCGCCCCCGCCGCCGCGAAGAAGCGTTGCAGCAAGGCCGAAGAGGTGGCGCCGTCGACATCGTAGTCGCCGAACACCGCGACCGCCTCGCCGTCGCTGATTGCCCGCGTCAGACGCTCGACGGTCCGGTCCATGTCCCTCAGGTGCGACGGGTCCGGCAGGCTGTCGCGCAGGCTGGGTCGCAGAAAGCGCTCGGCCGCCTCCAGACCGACGCCGCGCGCCGCAACCGCCCGGCCGAGAATTTCCGGCAAGCCAAGGTTCTGCGCCAGGGCGAGTCCGAGGCGCGCATCGCCGAGCCGGGCCTCCCAGCGCTTTCCGGTGAGAGAACGTTCGACGCCGAGAAAGCAGTCGCGTTGATCGCTGCCGCGGACGGCTGGCTCCATGGCGGTATCTTTCTTACTGCGGATGCCGTACAGCATGCCCGAGTCGCGCCGACACTGCGAGCCCGCCGGATCACCTAACACTTGAAAAAGTTCGTCAGGCAGCTAGGGAGCCGCGCCATATTCACCTGTCAGCTCGCTCAACAAGGCGTCCCCTTGGTCGCGTTCGGCGGGCGAGCCCTAGACGCCCAGCTTGTCGTACCAGGTCTTGCGCTCGAAGTTGTGGTAGGCCTCGACGATCCGTACCGTGCCGGTCTTGGAGCGCATTACCATGGACTGGGTGGTCGCGCCGCCGTGAAAGCGCCGCACGCCCTTCAGCATGCTGCCGTCGGTCACCCCGGTCGCCGCGAACATGACATCGCCGCCGGCCAACTCGTGCAGAGTGTATTTGCGATCGAAATCGGTGATGCCGCAGCGCTGGGCCCGGGCCCGCTCGTCGTCCGTGCGGAACACCAGCCGGCCCTGGAACTGGCCGCCGATGCAGCGCAGCGCGGCGGCCGCCAGCACGCCCTCGGGCGCGCCGCCGATGCCCAGGTACATATCGACGCCGCTGTCCTTCCGGCTGGTCGCGATCACGCCGGAGACATCGCCGTCGCTGATCAACATGACGCGGGCACCGGCCTCGCGCACCTTGGCGATCAACTCGCCGTGCCGGGGCCGATCGAGGATGCAGACCACCAGATCGGCGACCTCGACCCGTTTGGCCTGGGCCAGGTTCGCCAGGTTAACCGCGGGTTCTTCGTCCAGATCGACGATATCCTCGGGCAATCCGCCCCCGACCGCGATCTTTGCCATATAGGTGTCGGGCGAATTGAGGAAGCCGCCCGACTCGGCCATGGCCATGACCGCCAGCGCGTTCTGCCCGCCCTTGGCGGTGATGGTCGTGCCTTCCAGCGGATCGAGCGCGATGTCTATCTTGGGCCCGCCGGCGCCGACCTTTTCGCCGATATAGAGCATCGGCGCCTCGTCACGCTCGCCCTCGCCGATCATCACCGTGCCGTCGATCGAAAGACCGTTCAGCGATTCCCGCATGGCGTTGACCGCGGCCTGGTCGGCGGCTTTCTCGTCGCCCCGACCCATCAGCCGTGACGCGGCCAGCGCCGCCGCCTCGGTCACCCGCACCGCCTCCAGCGCCAGGTTTCGATCCATCGCATCCGACATGGGTTTCTTCCCCTCCACGCTCGACGCAGTCCGATCAGGGTCGCCGGCCACGCTCTCTTTCGCTCGGACCAATAGTGGCCGTTAAGGCGGCCACCCCACAAGTCCTCGGTTACAACGCTTCAACGCGAATCATGCGCGGCGGCTCAAGGGCGGCCTCAAGCTTGGCGATCTCGGCGAGCGCCCGGGTCATGCGAGCTTCCTCGGTTTCGTGAGTCGTAATCACGACGTGGACGGCTTCGCCAGGCGCCCGGCCGCGCTGCAGCATGGCTTCGACCGAAATCTCCTCGTCACGCAGCGCCGCGGCAACGTCGGCGATCACGCCCGGCCGATCGATCACCATTAAGCGGATATAGTAGGAGCCCTTGTGGTGATTCATCTGCAAGGAAGGCAGAGATCTGAGGTTCGCCGCCGGCACCGCGAAAGTCGGCAGCCGAACACCGCGCGCGATATCGATCAGGTCGGCAACCACGGCCGAAGCGGTCGGTCCCGCGCCGGCGCCCCGTCCTTCCATCATGACGGTATCGACGAAATCGCCGTCCGCCACCACCGCATTAAAAACCCCCTCGACGCTGGCGATCGGTGCTTCCTGGGGCACCATGCAGGGGTGAACCCGCTGCTCGATACCGCCGTCGATCGTGCGCGACAGGCCGAGCAGCTTGATGCGATAGCCCAACTCGTCGGCGTAGGCGATATCGAGCGCCGAAACCTCGCGGATGCCCTCCACGTGCACGCCGGCGAAATCGACCTCACAGCCGAAGGCGAGCGCCGTCAGGATAGCCAGCTTGTGGGCCGCGTCGACGCCGTCGACGTCGAAGCTCGGGTCGGCCTCGGCATAGCCCAGCTTCTGGGCCTCGGCCAGCACCTCGCCGAATTCGCGGCCGCTGTCGCGCATGGTGCTCAAGATGTAGTTGCAGGTGCCGTTCAGGATGCCGTAGATGCGTGAGATGCTGTTGGCCGCCAGCCCTTCGCGCAGCGCCTTGATGGCCGGAATGCCGCCGGCCACGGCCGCCTCGTAGGCCAGCAATACCCCGGCGGCCTCGGCCCGGCGCGCCAGATCGGTGCCGTGATGGGCGACCAACGCCTTGTTGGCGGTGACCACGTGCTTGCCGTTGGCGAGCGCGGTTTCGGTAAGTTGCCTGGCGATGCCGTCTGCGCCGCCGATCAGCTCGAGTACCACATCGATTTCCGGGTCGGCCGCCAGGGCCAATGCGTCCTCGAACCAGCGCACCGCGCTCAGGTCCAGGCCACGGTCCTTGCGCCGATCGCGGGCGGAAACCGCCGAGACCAGGATCGGCCAGCCGCAACGCTGGGCGATCAGCTCGCTGTTGGCCTGCAGCAGCGAAAGGACGCCGCCACCGACAGTGCCCAGGCCCGCCACGCCAATTCTGATCGCCCGTGTCACGAGGCCAATTTCCGGCCGGGCGCGGCGTTGGAACGTCGCAAGAAGGATTTTATGCCACGCAGGGCCTGGCGGATCCGGTGCTCGTTCTCGACCAGAGCGAGGCGGACATGGCCGTCACCGTACTCCCCGAAGCCGACGCCCGGTGAGACCGCGACCTTGGCTTCCTTCAGCAGCCGCTTGGAAAACTCCAGCGAGCCCAACCCGGCCAAGACCGGCGGAATCGGTGCCCAGGCGAACATGGTGGCCGGCGGGCTCGGCACCTCCCAACCGGCGGCGGTCAGGCCCTGCACCAGCACGTCGCGGCGCGAACGATAGCGCTGGCGCATCTCGTCGACGCAGTCCTGCGGACCGTTGAGCGCCGCGGTGGCCGCCACCTGGATCGGGGTGAAGGCGCCATAGTCGACGTACGACTTGACCCGCGCCAGGGCTGCGATCAGCTTCTCGTTGCCGCTGCAAAAGCCGATCCGCCAGCCGGGCATGGAGTAGGTCTTGCTGAGCGAGGTGAACTCGACCGCGACCTCCTTTGCGCCCGCCACCTGGAGGATCGAGGGCGGCGGGTCGCCGTCGAAATAAACCTCCGCGTAGGCCACGTCGGAGATCACGTAGATGCCGTGATGGCGACAGAAATCGACCACTTCGGCATAAAACTCGAGATCGACCACCGCCGTGGTCGGATTGGCCGGATAGTTCAGCACCAAGGCCAGGGGTTTCGGCACCGAGTGACGCACGGCGCGCTCAAGCTGATCCATGAAGTCGAAGTCCGGCCCCGCCGGTATGGAACGGATCGCCGCGCCGGCGATGATGAAGCCGAAGGCGTGGATCGGATAGCTCGGGTTCGGCACGAGAATGATATCGCCCGGACTGGTGATCGCCTGGCACAAGTTGGCAAGGCCTTCCTTGGAACCAAGGGTGGCGATGGTCTCCCGTTCCGGATCGAGCTCCACGCCGAAGCGCCGGGCATAGTAGCCGGCGATCGCCTTGCGCAGGCCCGGTATGCCGCGCGAGGTCGAATAGCGGTGGATGCGCGGGTTCTGCACCGCCTCGACCAGCTTGTCGATGACGTGTTGCGGCGGCGGCTGGTCGGGATTGCCCATGCCGAAATCGACGATATCGTGGCCCGCGGCCCGCGCCTTGGCCTTGAGGTCGTTGACTTCGGCGAAGACGTAGGGCGGCAACCGCTTGATCTTGTGGAATTCCTGGTCCATGGCCTTGTACCTGCGGTCTTGGGGCCCCTCCCCGCCGAGAGCCCGGCACGGGTGCGGCGTTCTTGTAGCGGTCGCCGCGTTAATATTCCAGGAAGATCTCCACCCGGCGATTGCCGGCCTCGCCGTTCGCTTCGGACTCGTCGTAGAGCGGCTCGCTGTCCGCGGCGGCGATCACTTCCAGGGCCTTCTGGTCGGCGCCCAGCTCGAGCATGGCCAGCGCCACACTGCTGGCACGCGCCAAGGATCGCTCGAATTTGGTCACACGGTGGGCGACGGGATCCGGCAGATCCTGGCGTTGGCTGGCGTGGCCGATCACACGGATGACGCCGCCCCGCTGGCGCTGCAGCAACAGGACATCGCGCAGTATCTGCCGGTCACGGACATCCAGGCGGGTCGAGCCACCGAGGAACTGGATGACACCGACCAACCGGCCCCGCGCGACCGGTTCAGCCGGCGCCGATGACCCTGGCCTGAGTGGCGTGATCGTTGCGACAGCCGCCGACTCTGCCGCCGGCGGCACGACCGGAGGCAAGGCCGCGGCTTGGCCCGGTTCGGCCAGGGCGGGGTGGGCCGGTGGCGGGCTCGGTGGCGGTCCGGGCGGCACCGGTCCGGACGACGGCCGGGCATCGCGCTGCCGCTCGGTGCCTGCCCGGGGCTTGGTCGCAACCGCCGGAGCCGGTGGCCGGGCCGGTGGCATGGCCGTGTTCCGCGCGGTCAGACGCTCACCCGAATAGCGCGCATTTACTCGGTCGCCTATCAATGTGGTGGTCAAGCCGTCGCGACGCCTCTGGCTGCTGGGGCGCGGCCGTGTCTCGGGTACGCTGCCGAGCGACGGAAAGGGCTTGTCGTCGGCCGAGGCGTCGACCTTGATCCGCTTCGCCTCGGGCGTGGGGCCGCCGAATAACTCGGTCAGATCCGCATCCGAGCCGGCACAGGCGCCGAGCCAAAGGGCCAGGACCAGCGTGGCGCCCAGCCACAGAGCCCGGCAAGAGCCGGCGGCGCCCAGGCGGTGTTTCTTGCCAGCCACGATCACGTCCGACCAGCTCCCTTTGCCATGCCTCGGACCGCCTCGGCGCGGTCCTGATCCTCTTGTAAGCCTTTCACGACCTTGTTGCGGGCCTTGACAGTCCTGGCCGGGCCGGGTACCTCGCCACGGTAGGGCCGGCTTCCAGCAGCGGCGAGCTGGGCCAATACGATAGGGAAACATAAGGAAGCCGACATGTCTGAGCAACAGGGCCAGGACGTCAAACTCCCCGACCCTGTCGAGTGGTCGAGATCCATGTCAGATATCGCCGAGAAAAGTCAGAAGCTGGTTTCTGACTGGCTCGAGCGCCAAGTCGCGGCGAACAACGGATCAAGCCATATCGACCCGCTGAATCTGGGCGGCGCCTTCCTTGAAATGACGGCGCGCATGATGAGCGATCCGGCCAAGCTGGTTCAGGCGCAGATGAACCTGTGGCAGGACTACATGAAGCTCTGGCAGTCCGCCACCCATCGCATAATCGGTGCCTCCACCGAGCCGGTCGCGGAGCCGGAAAGCGGCGATCGGCGTTTCGCCGACCCGGCGTGGGACGAAAACCATCTTTTCGATTTCATCAAGCAGTCCTATTTGCTGAGCGCCCGCTGGTTGCAGTCCACGGTGCAGGACGTCGAGGGCCTGGATGACAAGACCGCCCAGAAGGTCGACTTCTATACCCGGCAGTTCGTCGATGCCATGGCGCCGTCCAATTTTGTCATGACCAACCCGTTGGTCTTGCGCGCGACCCTGGAGTCGGGCGGTGACAACCTGGTCAAGGGCCTGCAGAACCTGCTCGACGATCTGGACCGCGGCAAGGGGCAGCTGAGCATCAAGATGACCGACCCCGAGGCCTTCGAGGTCGGCCGCAACATCGCGGTGACACCGGGCAAGGTGGTCTATCAGAACGACCTGATGCAGTTGATCCAATACGATCCGACGACCGAGCAGGTCTACAAGCGGCCGCTGCTGATCATCCCGCCCTGGATCAACAAGTTCTACATTCTCGATCTGCGCGAGAAGAACTCTTTCATCAAGTGGGCCGT
>JBFJPL010000151.1:0-8553 GCA_041617155.1 Kiloniellales bacterium | reverse complement strand
CTATCTTCAGGCCCTTATCAAGCGCATTGATGTGGGACAGGACGCCATACGCATATCCGGACCTACGCAGGCTCTTCTCGAAAGGGCTTTAGCCTGGGCAGCCAAAGGCGAAAGCGCGGTACTTAGTTTTGCACAGCAATGGCGTCCCCTAGGGGAGTCGAACCCCTGTTTTCGCCGTGAGAGGGCGATGTCCTAGGCCACTAGACGAAGGGGACGGGTGGCCAACCGAGGCTGAGAGATTTAGCCAATGATCCGGCCGGTTACAAGGGCCTCCTGCACCGCTGCCGAAAAGCGTCGCTCGATCGAACCCAGCGGGGCGCGAAGGCACGGTCCCCTCAAGCCGTCCTGCGGTCGCCGGTGGCGAGGCGCCGGGCCGCCGCGATCAGGGCCTCGATGTCCTCCGCCCGGGTGTCGAAGGCGGTCACCAGGCGCACTGCCAGGCTGTCGGCCACGGGCCAGCGATAGAACTGGAAGCCCTCGGCCAGCAGGCCCTCGATCACCGCGCCGGGCAGGCCGGCGAAGACCTCGTTGGCCTCGACCGGGTGCAACAGCTCGACGCCTGGCAGGCCGACCAGGCCCTCGGCCAGGCGCGCGGCCATGGCGTTGGCGTGGCGCGCGTTGGCGAGCCACAGGTCGTCGGCCAGATAGGCATCGAGCTGGGCCGAGATGAATCGCATCTTGGAGAACAGGTGGCCGCCGCGCTTGCGCCGATAGCCGGCGGTCGCCGCCAGCTCGGGCTTGAACAGGACGACCGCCTCGGCGGCCAGCGCGCCGTTCTTGGTGGCGCCGAAAGACAGCGCGTCGACCCCGGCCTTCCAGGTCAGCTCGGCCGGGCGGCGGCCGAGCGAAACCAGGGCGTTGGCGAAGCGCGCGCCGTCCAAATGCAGCCCGAGCCCGTGCCCGCGAGCCAGTTCGGCGATCGCGGCGAGTTCGTCCGGGCGGTAAACCGTGCCGGCCTCGGTCGCCTGGGTCAGACTGATCGCCGCCGGCTGCACGTGGTGCACCACGCCGGCCCCACCGATCGCCGCGGTCAGGGTCTCGACCGTCAGCTTGGCGTCGGCACCGTCCAGCGGCACCAGCTTGGCGCCGCCGGTGAACAGCTCCGGCGCGCCGCATTCGTCGACGTTGATGTGCGCCTCGCGGTGGCAATAGATCGCGCCGTAGGGCGGTGTCATGACGCTGAGGCCGATCACGTTGGCCGCCGTGCCGGTGGCCACGGGGAGGATCGTGCAGTCGGTCTCGAACAACGCCTTGAAGCGCGCCTCGACGCGCGCGGTCAGCGGATCGGCGCCATAGGGCATGGCCGCGCCCTCGCCGGCCCGGGTCAAAGCCTCGAGGATTTCCGGACTGGCGCCGGTCACATTGTCGGAGCAGAAATTGGTCATAGCTTTGCGAGATCCCTCACGGCGCCGGTCGCCCGGTCACGCTGCCCAGTTCCCGGCCGCTTTCCAAGTCGATCAGGACGACCTTCTGGCAGCCCTCGCCCGCGGGTCCGTCCAGGCGCAGCACCAGGCGGCCATCGGTCAGCTCCGCTTGGGCGATGGTGCAACCGGCGGGCAGGGCCAGATCACGCGGGCCGAAGCCCGCGACCTGCTGGTCCGTGGCCGGCGAGCGGTCACCCACGCGCTGGATGACGGCAACCACGATCACCGCCAGAATCGCGACGATCGCAACGGCCATCAGGATCACCAGCACCTTCAGGGCTTGCATGCACTGCGTCCCTCACATTACATCGGCGCCATGGCCGCCGACCGGACCCAAGAACTGCACCAGGTGACCGCCGGCGAGGCGGATGCCGGCCAGCGTCTCGACCGTGTGCTCGCGGCGCACCTCGACGACCTGTCGCGCTCGCGCCTCAAAAGCCTGATCGAGTCCGGCATGGTCAGCGCGGGCGGCGCGACGATAAACGAGCCCTCAACCCGGGTCAAACCAGGCCAAACTTTCGCCATAGTCGTGCCCGAGACTGCACCCGCCATACCCCAGGGGCAAGCGCTGGCTCTTCACGTTGTCTATGAGGACGAAGATCTCATCGTGATCGACAAGGCCGCAGGCATGGTCGTCCATCCGGCTCCGGGCAACCCGGACCGGACCTTGGTCAATGCGCTGATCGCCCATTGCGGCCCATCGCTGCAGGGTGTCGGCGGCGTGCGGCGGCCGGGCATCGTGCACCGCCTGGATAAGGATACCAGCGGCCTGATGGTCGCGGCCAAGAACGACCGCGCCCACCAGGGATTGGTGGCGCAGTTCGCCGAGCGCAGCATCGAACGGGTCTACGCCGCGGTGGTCTGGGGATGTCCCCGGCCGGCCGAGGGCGAGATTGCCGGCAACATCGGACGCAACCCGCGCAACCGCAAAAAAATGGCGGTGCTGGCGCGCGGCGGCCGGCCGGCCCTGACCCGCTACCGGCTGCAACGCCGCCTGGCCGGCGGCGCCGCCAGCCTGCTGGAGTGCCGGCTCGCGACCGGGCGCACCCACCAGATACGCGTGCACCTGAGCCACAAAGGCCACCCGGTGATTGGCGACTCGGTCTACGGCCAGCGCGCCCAGCGGCGACTGGATCGCCTGCCACCGGCGGCCCGGGCCGCGGTCGGGGCGTTGCAA
This sequence comes from Kiloniellales bacterium, assembly GCA_041617155.1. GTDB lineage: Bacteria > Pseudomonadota > Alphaproteobacteria > Kiloniellales > JAKSDN01 > CAMYKD01. The sequence goes on along the minus strand of JBFJPL010000151.1, from coordinate 5,952 downwards.
CGCCAAGCCCTGCACGCCCGGACCCTGGGGTTCACCCATCCCGGAAGCGGCGAAGCGCTGAGATTCGAGAGTAATTTACCAGACGAAATAAGGCGCTTGATAACTTCTTTAGAAATGTTATAATATGAAACAAATCCGAGAGCCAGAGCTCGGCATTCATGACAACAGGGGGGCAAGGGTCCCGAATCGGCGAGAGCCGTTCGGGGACATGATTTGTATTGATATGCCGGGTTTGCTGACAGCACAGCATCGCGCGCGGCATTCGCTTTCGAGGCGACACCCCGCGCGACCGGCAACAAGTGGAGAGACCGCTTAATGGCAGCTCAACCCAAAGTCCCAGTCCTCGTTTCCGAAGGCAATCTGTCCAGTTACCTTCAGGAAATCCGCAAGTTCCCCATGCTGGAGCAGAACGAGGAATACATGCTGGCCAAGCGCTGGCGGGAACACGACGACATCGACGCGGCCCACCAACTGGTCACCAGCCATCTGCGCCTGGTGGCCAAGATCGCCATGGGCTATCGCGGCTACGGACTGCCGCTGTCGGAGCTGATCTCCGAGGGAAATGTCGGCATGATGCAGGCGGTCAAACGGTTCGATCCGGAGCGTGGCTTTCGTTTGGCGACCTATGCCATGTGGTGGATCCGCGCGGCGATCCAAGAGTACATCCTGCACTCCTGGTCCCTGGTCAAGATGGGCACCACGGCGGCGCAGAAGAAGCTGTTCTTCAACCTGCGCAAGCTGAAGGGCCAGATGAAGGCGATCGAGGAAGGCGACCTCGCGCCAGAACAGGTCACCAAGATCGCCGATACCTTGAACGTGCCGGAAGACGACGTGGTTCAAATGAACCGTCGCCTGGCCGCACCCGACCACTCGCTGAACGCCCCGCTGCGGATCGACGGCGACGGCGAATGGCAGGACTGGCTGGTCGACGAAACGGTCGACCAGGAAACCCAGCTGGCCGAAAGCGAGGAGTTGGGCAAGCGCCGCGTGCTGCTCAAGAAGTCCATGGCAGCGCTCAATGAGCGTGAGCGCCACATCCTTCAGCAGCGACGCCTGCAGGAAAACCCGACGACTCTGGAGGAACTGAGCCAGGAGTACGGGATCAGTCGAGAACGGGTGCGCCAGATCGAGGTCCGCGCCTTTGAGAAGCTGCAGAAGGCGATCCGCAACGCCGCGATCGAGGAACGCCTCGCCACCTCTTGAGTCGGCGGCGCAACCAGCCGGCAAGCGCCCCGGTCGAACGGCCGAGTGAACTTGACCCGCCGGCCGCACGGGGGCAATTAGAATGCCATGCGCGGCTCCCCTTCCCATAGACGGCCATGATCCGGCTGGGCGCAGAGGTCCAGGTCCATTCCGCCGCCGATCCCGAACCCGATCGCCTGTCGGCCTGGTGGTGGCTCGCTTTGCCGCTCGCCGTCGCGCTCGCCCTGTCGCTCACCCATCTGTGGGCCCGGCCGTTCTACCGGGTCTGGATTGCCAGCGAGTCGCGCGGATTGTTGGAGCTTTCCCATGTGATCCTGCCACTCGCGGGCTGCGTGATCGCCGCGCGTATCCTGCTGCTGAACCAGATAAGAGGCCGCCCGCTGCTGACTCTGTGGGTCGCGTTCGCGGCCCTAGCCTGCTTCTACATTGCAGGCGAGGAGGCGAGCTGGGGCCAGCACTATATGAACTGGACTACGCCCGAGGCTTGGCTGGCGGCCAACGATCAGGGCGAGACCAACCTGCACAACATCTCCTCCTGGCTCGACCAGAAGCCGCGCCTGCTGCTGGAGCTGGGCGTGATCGTCGGCGGCATCCTGGTGCCCCTGGCGGCGCTCTGGCGCCCGGCGATCCGGCGCTCGCCGCCGGCCGTCATCCTGCCGCCGCTGCTGTGTCTGCCCAGCGCCCTGCTGGCCGAGGGCGTTCGCCTGTCCGAGCGCCTTGCCAGCTTGCTCGGCGACAAGCCCTATCTGTTCCACCGTCCCAGCGAGGTCCAGGAGTTCTACTTCTATCTCTTCACCCTGCTCTACCTGATCGTCCTGCGGCGGCGCCTGACCGCCTCCAACAGCCACGAGCCTAACCTTGACCGACCGTGAGCCCGATAGACCCGACCCGGCGGACCATTGGGAGAAAGTCGCCGCGGCCTGGTCCAAATGGTGGCCGCTGATCGAGGCCGGGGCCCGCCCGGTCAGCCAGACCATGCTGGACCTGGTCGCCCTGAAACCGGGCGACAGGGTGCTCGACCTGGCCAGCGGCATCGGCGAACCGGCGGCCCTGGCGGCCGAACGCGTCGGTCCCGAGGGCCATGTGCTCGCGACCGACCTGGCGCCGACCATGGTGGCGCTCGGCCGGGCCAGAGTGGACCGCCTCGGCCTGACCAACATCGAATTCCGCCAGATGGACGCTTCGGCGCCGGACCTGCCGGATGGCGGCTTCGACGTCGTGCTGTGCCGCTGGGGTTTGATGTTCATCGACGACCTCGAGGTCACCCTGACGCGGCTACACGACCTTTTGGCGCCCGGCGGCCGGCTGGCAATAGCGGTCTGGGGTCCACCCGAAGAGGTGCCGGCGATCAGCCTGGCGGGCCGCATCCTGCGCCGCGAGCTCGATCTGGCGCCGCCGGCCGAGGACGCGGCCACGCCGTTCGACCTGGCCGACATCGCCGCCTTGACCCGGAAGCTGGCGGCCGCCGGGTTCAAGGCCATCGAGAGCCGGTCTGTCAGCGTGGTCTACGATTTCGCCTCGGACCAAGAGTACCTCGACTACCGGCGGGACCTTTCCCCGCCGGATCCGGCGATGGCAAGAATTCCCGAGGAACGCCGCGCCGCCGCCTGGCACGCCGTCGGCGAAGCGCTCGCACCCTATCGAACGATCGAGGGCCGGGTCGTGATGGAGAACCTATCGGTCTGTCTCGCCGCGCGGCGCGACTAACTAGTGGTCTAAATCAGATAGATGGCGCCCCTCGGATTGCCTTTGCCGTTTGCTCGGTTGAAAGGCGCGCGCGGGGCGATGCCGTGCGCATCGTCAAGCGTGTCTGACGCTCCGAGGAAGCGGCAAAGGCGACCCTAGCGGACCCATATGTCTGATTTAGACCACTAGAGCATTATCCGAACAAGTCGATCCAGCCCGCTCCTCCTCCCGGCCGCCCATATCATACGATTCCGTGGGCGGCCGGGAGGGGGAGCAGGCCGGCACCGACTCTACGCGAATGGATAACGCGCTAGCGTCCGGTGTCTTTCTTTTGCGCCGGATTGGGGGTCTCCGCGATCTCCTCGCCCCAGATCTCGACCAGCTTGCGCTGGGTGCGCTGGAGAACCTTCAGGTGGGCTTCCGTTACCACCTTGTAGTAGGCGCCGACAAACGGCGGCATCATCAGGTAGATCAGCCAGCCGAGCCCGGCTGCGCTGTAAGCGATCAGCCAGCCGTAGGTATCGCGGACCACCGTGCCGATCACAGAAAAACTCTGGCCAAGCGACCAGAGTTCCATCAGCAGCGGCACACAGCCACAGAAGTTTATCAGGCCGACGGTGACCGCAAGGTGCCGGTCGCGGGCGCGCTCGGCCACGGCGGCCGCGAGAGTCGGCAGCATGCCAAGAAGCAACAGCGTCAAGCTCGGCAGCAGGACGCCGGCGAATGGCGCCAGCACGACCGCAAGCACAATCTTGTGCCAGGCGGTCAGGCCGATCTGGCGTTCGGGCTCGACCGAGTCGTGGTGCTCGCTGGAGTCCGTCATGCCGGCCTCACGCTCGCAGCGCGTAGAGCAACGCCATGGCAACCAACGCGATTCCCGACACCACGATGGAAACCGTGCTGGCCGCCTGGCGGCTCACGCGCATGACATTCTCGCGGCCGGTCAAGCCACCGTTCTCGAGCCAGGACATCTGGCGCGCCGCATGTTGGTAATGAGCCCTGGCGGCGGCGAAACCCCGCTGATCGGCTTCGCGGTTGCTTTCGTTGTCGAGCACGTAGCTGAGCTCGCTCAAGACCCCGCGGCTGACCAGGCGCTCGACCTCTTGGCCCAGCTGGTTGCGGTAAGGCCGGTTGTGAAAGGTCTCGACGGCGGGCGCGAGCAGGTCCGCGAACCAACGGCCCAGTGCCGGCAGTTGGGCCGGGCCGGTACGCCGCTGGACCTCGGCCAAGAGGCGCAGCATCGCCAAGTACCTTGCGTTCCGCTCTTCATTCGCCAGGTTATTCAGAATCCGCTCCGGCATGTGTTTCAGGTGCGCGGCGCAATAAGCGGCGACATGACTGTCGACCGGCTCGAGGGCCGTCTCGCCGCGCTGAACCACGCGCTCCAAGGCCGGTAACAGATCCTTGATGTCATACACGCAATCGCGCTCGAACAGCGGACTCTGACAAGGCCAGCCTGGACAGAGCTGGTAAAGACAGCGCTCGATGCCATAGCCGGGGCGGTGCTGGATCAGGTAGGTGCCGGCCTGCTCGATCGCCTTTTTTAGCGGCCAGAGCTCGGGCGACAGGTCGCCTTGGGAATCGAACCAGCCCATCAATAGTCCCGAGCGCATGATCTCGGCAAACAATTGGACCCTTTCGGTTCGGTGATAGTCGAGCGCCAGCGCCAGGCCCAGACCCTCGATGGTGGCCGAAAAGTCGCGGTAGCGGACCGGCGCCCGGGGATCGAGCACAACCATGGCGCGGGCTACCATGAAGTCCTCATTCGCGGGGTTGCCGCCCAAAGCGAAGTCGCCGACACGCGTCGCGTTGAAGACCAGCTCTGCGCGGTGGGCGTCGAAGCCGCGCCGAATCCAGTCGGTCAAATGGTCTTCCTGCAAGACCTCCAATGCTTCCTGCCAGTTGCCGGTCATCGCATGCGCCAGCGAACGGGTGTCGAAGTAGTCGGTCCCGGCGAACCTGAAGGGCCGCGCGGCCTTGACCGGCAGGATCGGCTGCTTCGGTGTGAGCTGCCGCCCCTCCGTCCAGAGCCAAAGGTCGCGCGCCGTCCAGCGCTCGTGCGGATCGTCGCACAGCAGGCCGCGCAACGGCTCCGTGAGCTTGGGCGGCACCTGCGACCTGCCGAGTAAGGCGCCATAGGACCCGACCTTCAGCTTTGCGGCAACGATCTCGTGATCGGACATACCGCTGCACAGCTTGTCGCCGGTCAGGAGAACCGCGACCAGCACGCCAAGAGCATAGAGATCGTCTTCCGGCGTACCCGTCCCGCGGCCCGACGGGTTCGCCATCCCGTTCTCGATGGTCTCGTAGAGAACCGCCTGATCGAAGGCCGGCGGCGCTGAAACGCACTCGCCCAGGACCACTTCGGTTTGGCTGTCATCGGCATAGAAGAGGTTGTCCGGGCGAAGCGCCCGGTGGGTCAGCATCCGGTTGGTCAGATCCTGCAGCAGGCCGGCCAAGGGCTGGATAACCTTACGCTGGACGTCGCTCGCGCGCATGGCCTCCATGCCCGCGGTTTTGGTCAACCGGGCACCGCCCGGCCGGGTCAAGACGATGGCGTAGCGGCCGCCTTTGGCCGGCGGCCAATGGACCACCCCCCAGCGCACCGGCTTTATCAGGTTATCACTCTCGATACGGGCAAAACGTTCGAGCAGATCGACGCGGGGAAGAATCTCGCGCGGGCATACCAGAGCAAAGCAGCGCTGTCTGCCCGCCCTGATATCGCGCACCTCATAGGCCTCGGCATGCCGCGCATCGAGCGCCTGCAGTCGGCTGCCGACCAGGATCTCATAGCGCTCGCCCAGTACCGGCCCGCGATCTCCCGCGCCGGTCTGCGCTTGCGTTTCGCCGGCCTTAACGCTCATGGTTTCCTCATCCGCGTAGGACCGCTGGCATTGGCGCAAGCGCCAGCGGTTCTCTCCAAAAATAGCTATAAAAGATTAGTCTAAAGTGAGAAAAGGACCGTTAACCCGCATTTCTCATACCGGCCACGGTCCGCGCGGCGTTGTCCGGCCGACAGGGTAGGAAAGCCGTACAGCGCGATGCCGGCGCATCGGGCAAGCG
>JBFJPL010000150.1:0-8883 GCA_041617155.1 Kiloniellales bacterium | reverse complement strand
GGACGCCAATTGAGTCCCGGAGCCTCGGTTGAGCCCTTGACGCTGCGTTTCATCGCGGCTTGATCCTCGGCTGGCCGAGCCGGCGTCGATCGCGCGCTATTGCCACTTCCGGAATCGGCGGATCGGGAGTTCGTCGGCCGGCCTAGCCGTCCGGCGCTCTGTCCTTCGACTGCTGCGGTGCGCTGTCGTTGAGCGCCCAGTCATAGTCGTGATCCGAGATCTTGCTGACTTGGTCCAGAGCGGCGGCCAGTCCGGCGTTCGCGTATCTGCGCAGATGGCTGATAACGCCGGCGTCATCGCCGCCGAAATCATCCTGGAACCATTCGTAGATGCTGGAGACCACGAGCCGGCCCTTCTCGACCCGGCTGCCGCGCGGGTGGTTCACATAGTCGCGCGCGCCGGCGTCCAAAAAGGCCTCGGAATTGGCCGCGGTCGCCGCCTCGCGGCGCAGGTTGGGGCAGCCGATCGACGCGCAGTTGACCGCATAGTGGATTCGCGGGTCGCGCCAGATCGGTCGCAGAATGCGGTGCTCGATATCGTCCAGCGAAATCTCTGCGCCCTCGACGGTCAGCAGCTTCTTGCCCCAGGGGCCGTCGGAGAAGAATCCGGGCGAAATGTCGATGTCGCGGATGCTGCGCACCGGATAGGCATCCAGGACCACCTTGACCGTCAGCGCGTTGTAGAGGTTGATCCAATAGGCCCGCTGCTCGGCCCGGTTCAGCGCGCTGACCGGCGCGGCGGCCAGTTCCCCGATATAGCGGCTCAAGCGTTGGCGGTCGGTCCGGGAAACCCTGCCGTAGGCCACGCGGGTGATCTTGTCGCTGTGGGCCGAGACATAGGCCTTCAGGAAGTCGTCCCAGGGGCCATGGTCGAGGGTGACGGCGCTGTTCGGATCGTGCGCTGTCCAGCGCTCCCAAAGGTCCGCCTTCGGGGCGGCCTGCGCAGGTTCAAGCCCGGCGCAGCAGAGCCCGATCAAAGCCGCGCCTAGAATTAGCGCCTTAATCGGCAGCCCGGTTCGAAACGCAACGCGCCGGCGGCCTCCCATGTCCTTGTCTCCTGGCCTTGGATGACGCTCGACGGCCAATCGCCGATGATAGCCTAAAAAAGGCTCTGATCTTTCTTAGATGGGCAGCGGACCGCGAAGCGGAAACTCAAAAAACCATAACATCGGTGTGATCGGGATTGGCCTCGGGCATGTCGACAGGCAACGTTTCTGGCAGCTAGGTCGCCCGGCCCGATCCCTTAGCCGCGGGGTCGCGGAGCTTACTCTGATCGGTCACGTGGCGTCTCAGCCGGTCGAGCGCGCGGCGCTCGAGCTGGCGCACCCGTTCCTTGCTGATACCCAGCGCCTGGCCCAGTGATTCAAGGGTGCAGGCGTCATCTGAAAGGTGGCGCTCGCGGATGATCCGCGCCTCGCGCGCCGGCAACTGGTCCAGTGCGACGTTCAACCAGCGCGATCGTATGGCGCCATCCCGTCGGCTGATCGCTATGGACTCGGGCGATGGGCCTTCGTCCTCGAGCAGATCCTGCCACTCCTGATCGCCCTCGTCGCCGGTGCTGGCGTTGAGGGACTGATCGCTGCCCGACAAACGGCCTTCCATGACTTCGACCGCAGATACCTTGACCTTGAGTTCGCTTGCCACCTGGTCGCGCTGTTCCGGGCTCATGTAGCCGGCGCTGGCGGCAGCAATCTTGGCGCGCAGACGGCGCAAGTTGAAAAAAAGCGATTTTTCCGTCGCTGTCGTTCCAAGCCGTACCACGGACCAGTTGCGCAGAACGTAGTCCTGGATCGAGGCGCGGATCCACCAGGTTGCGTAGGTCGATAGGCGCACGCCGCGCTCCGGGTCAAAGCGGGTTGCCGCCTCCATCAGGCCGACTTGGCCTTCCTGGATCAGGTCTCCGAACGGCAATCCATAGCCGCGGAACCGATTTGCTATGCCGACCGCCAGCCGTGTGTAGCTGGCGACCAGTTCGTGCAGAGCCGTTTCGTCGCGCTGTTTGACCCAACGTCGGCCCAAATCCACTTCCTGTTCGCGGGTCAGCATCGGCGCCGCTAGCGCTTGCCGGATGAACCGGCGATGATTTTTTTGCAGTTCCGCAGACTCGGTGACGGCCATTCCAGCACCTCTCCTACCGGCCGGGTGACTCTTCGAGATTCAGATGCTCGTATGGTTTACGGCAGTAAGACCAGCGTGGATCACCGGCGGCGGTCTCGGATCATGTCCGGGGCGCCGTAGTGAACCGAATCAGATGCGGATGAAGCGGTTCAAATGGCGACCGAGCGGCCCGGTGAGGCGAAGCGGCGCGTCGGTCACCGCCAGGCAGAGACAATCTTCGCCGGGATCGGCCACGGGCCGATGGCTGACCGTGGGATCGGCCGTGGCTACATCGCCGGCCACGTAGTGCCTCTCACCATCGGTGAAGCCGCCGTCCAGCACCAAGGTCAGTTCCTGACCCTCGTGGGTGTGCCAGGGCATGGCCGTACCCGCCTTGATGCGCATCATGTGCGTCTTGAACCCGGGAAAGCCCTTTAAAAGCTCGGCCCGCTTGATTGCGCCCATGGACTTCCATGGCAGGCCGTCGAGCCCATCCGCCAGATAGTCCCGCAGAGGCCGAGGCAGCCGCTGCTCGACGGCCTCGGACCGCGCGCGCGGCACCGCCGGCCTATCGACCGCAGGATCCTGCAGTCGGGCCAGGAGATCGGCCAGCGTCCGGTCGTCGATCGCCACGGGCTCCAATTCGTCGATCAACGTGCCGCCGACCGCCTCCAACCGCTCGACCTCGCGCCGACAGCTCGGGCAAAGGGCGAGATGAGTCGCGACCAGCAGCGCCAAGGGTTCGCGGAGAGACCCTGTTGCGTAGCTCAAAAGCAGCTCTTCCTGCGGATGAAACGACGGCATCACTCCAACTCCTCCAGCGCTGGACGCAGCTTGGCTAAGGCCAGCCGAAGCCGCGACTTGACCGTTCCAAGCGGCAAGCCGAAGCGTTCCGCGATCTTGCTGTGCGATTGATCCTCGAAGAAGGCCACGCGCAGCAGATCTGCCTGTTCCCTGGGCAGCGTGGTGACCGCCTCGCGCAGCCGTCGGTGTCGCTTGGCGGCGTCGACCTCTTCGTCTACCGGTGGGTCGGGTTCTCGTACCAGGGCCGGGTCGTCGGGGTCGATCTCCGGTCGCCGCTCGCGGCGCAAGACATCGATCCGCCGGTTGCGGGCGATGGTGAAGATCCAAGTGCTCGGGCTGGCTTTGCTGCGATCGAACTGCTCGGCTCGGCGCCACACGGTCAGCATGACATCTTGAGCCAGGTCTTCGGCTGCTGCCGGGTGCGTGCCGAGCCGTATCAGATAGGCCTTGATCCGCGGTGCGAAGTGCTCGAACAGCCGCGCGAAGGAGCTACGGTCACGCCGCTCGGCCACGTCGGCCATCAGCGCCGCCAGATCACTCGCGCTATCTATCGATGCCGCAGCTCTACCGCTCCCCATGGGCTGTTGTAGACTGAGTGCGCCGGAGAGGACAAGCCGCGTTTTCAGCGCGAGCGGATTGAGAGCCGACTCTTGGCTATTGGCATGGATCACAATCAAAATCCCACATTTGCGGACTTGATTTGGATACGCAAGCCGATCGGCATCGGATCACCTCTGCGGAGCGCAATCGTTCTTGACCCCTAACAGTCGCTGCGGCGCGTTTGTGATCCACTCTGCGGGGGCCGGCGTATAGCTCTTTATTGCGCGATAAATCGAGGCCCGGACGATATCCCATGATTTTTCTCTGCCTACCGACCGACCTCGGCGGTCCTGACCGCTGCGAGGTAACGCCATGAAGATTGCCATCGTCGGGAGTGGCATATCGGGGCTGAGCGCCGCATGGATGCTCGCCCGCAAACATGAAGTCACGGTCTATGAAGCAGCGGACCGGCTGGGCGGCCACGCCAACACCGTGGACATCGAGTTGGACGGATGCAAAACGCCGGTCGATACCGGGTTCATTGTCTACAACGAGCACAACTATCCGAACCTCACGCGCCTGTTCGACGCGCTCGGCGTGTTGACAAATGCCAGCGACATGTCGTTTGCGGTATCACTCGGTGCCGGCCGTTACGAGTACTTCGGCAGCCTGCCCGGCTTCTTCGCGCAGCCGGCCAACCTGTTTCGACCCGGGCATTGGCGCATGTTGCGGGATCTGGTGCGTTTCTACCGTGAGGCGCCGACGCTGCTGTCCCAGTCGCCGCACCGGGAACCGAGCCTCGGGGAAGTATTGGCGAAGGGCGGCTATTCCGAGGCCTTCGCCAGCAATCACCTGCTGCCAATGGTCTCGGCGATCTGGTCATCGTCTCTGGACCGGGTTCTTGACTTTCCGGCCCGGACCTTTGTGAGTTTCTTCGTCAACCATGGGCTGTTCAGCTTGGGCGAACGCCCGCAGTGGCGCACGGTCGATGGCGGCAGCCGGGCCTATGTGCGCCGATTGGCCGAGCCGTTTCGCCACAGGGTGCGGCTTGCCGCGCCCGTGATGTCGCTGCGCCGGACGCCGGCGGGGATCGTGTTGCGCGACGGCGGTGGTCACGAGGATTGCTTCGATCAAATCGTGCTGGCGACCCACGGCGATCAGGCTCTGGCCATCTTGGGGGCGGCGGCGACACAAGAAGAGCGGCGAATCCTTGGCGCCTTTCGCTACCAAACGAACCGCGCCATTCTGCATCGCGATCAGCGTCTCATGCCTCGCCGGCGCCGGGTCTGGGCGAGCTGGAACTACCTGGCCGAGACCGGTGCCGGTGCGACCCGGGCCGTCGCCGTGAGCTACTGGATGAACCGCCTGCAGAAGCTCGACTCCGATCAGCAGGTTTTCGTCACTCTGAACCCGATTCGTGAACCGGCGGCAGAGCTCACCCACGCCGCATTCCAATACGATCATCCGCAGTTCGATGAAGCGGCGCTCGCCGCTCAACGCGAACTGCCCCAAATCCAGGGCCTCGATCGCGTCTGGTTTTGCGGCAGTTATCTCGGCTATGGTTTCCACGAGGACGGTGCGCAAGCGGGGTTAGCCGTCGCGGCGGCGCTCGGCGCACCGGCACCTTGGGCCGCGTCGATTGTCCCAATGAGCCCCGCAGCTGAGGCCGCTACGCCGGCAGTTCCGGCGATTGCGGCCGAGTAGGAAACCAGGGAGGCTGCATAAGAGTAGGATGGTCGGCGCTACCCCAAAAGAGTCGTGCGTCTATTTCGGCCGGGTCATGCACAAGCGGTTGCGGCCCTTCGTCAATCGATTCCGCTATCGCGTCTTCACGTTCTACCTAGATCTCGACGAGCTACCCACCCTGGGGCGGCGAAGCCGCCTTTTCTCTTACAACCGTTGGAACCTCTTCAGCTTCCGGGATTGCGATCACGGCGCCCGCGACGGGTCGGCGCTGCGGCCGTGGATCGAACGCCATCTTGCCGCGGCCGGCATCGACCTGCAGGGCGGCGCGGTGCGTCTGCTGTGTTTCCCGCGGGTGCTCGGCTATGTCTTCAACCCGCTGTCGATCTGGTTTTGCTACCACGCGAATGGAAGCTTGAAGGCGGTGCTCTACGAAGTCAGCAATACCTTCGGCGAGTGGCACAGTTACCTGATAGCGGTCGAGGGAAGTCGGCAAAGCGGCGAGCCCGTGCGCCAGTGTTGCGACAAGGAGCTTTATGTCTCGCCCTTTATCGCTATGCAGGCCCGTTATGATTTCCGGTTGGCCGAACCGGCCGAGCGCCTGTCGGTCTCGATCCGCCAATGGGTGCCGGAGGGTGAGCTGCTGGTCGCCACCCAGACCGGACGCCGCAGTCCCTTCGATGACAAGTCGCTGCTGCGCGCCTTTCTGACCTATCCGCTGGTCACCCTGAAGGTGATGGCGGGGATTCATTGGGAAGCCTTGAAGCTGTGGCGCAAGGGCGCGCGGATCGTAAACCGGCCGCCGGCACCCCGCCATGAGGTAACGCGACTGCCTGCCGCTTTTCCGGACGCCGCCGAATAAGCGACCGAACCGACAGTTAAAGACAGGGAAGAAATGGAAGCTCAAATCCAGCAGGGTTATCAGAACACGTCGGGCGGCGGCGCCGAACGGCTGTTCCTGGCCTTGACCGCACGCATTCGCCACGGCCAGCTCTCGATACTTTTGCCGAACGGCCAGGAACGAGTGTTTCGCGGCGATCGGCCGGGGCCGAACGCCGAGCTCAGGGTCTACCGACCGAGGTTCTTTCGGCGCATGTTCAGCGGCGGCGACTTGGCCTTCGCCGACGCTTACATGGACGGCGATTGCGATACGCCCAATCTGACCGCCGTGCTCGAGTTGGGGGCGCTCAACGAGCAGGCGCTGGCTCACGCTTTGACCGGGCAGCGTTGGGTTCGTTGGGTGCAGCGCCTGGTCCACCTTCTGCGCCCCAACTCGGCGCGGGGCGCCAAACGCAACATCGCGCAACACTACGACCTGGGCAACGACTTCTACGCCGCCTGGCTCGATCCGACGATGACCTATTCCGGCGCCGTCTTCGAGGCGCCCGGCGAAGCGTTGGAAACGGCCCAGGCCAACAAGTACCGGCGCATGGCCCAGCTCGCCGGCATCGAACCCGGCCACCATGTGCTGGAGATCGGCTGCGGCTGGGGCGGTTTTTCCGCCTGGGCCGCGCGGGAACTCGGCTGCCGGGTCACGGCCATCACCATCTCCCGGCAGCAGTACGATTTCGCCGCGCGGCGGATCCGGCGGGAGGGGCTGTCGGACCGCGTCCAGCTGCGGCTCCAGGACTACCGCGACCTGACCGGTCAGTTCGACCGTGTCGTCTCGATCGAGATGTTCGAGGCGGTCGGGGAAAGGTATTGGCCGCTCTATTTCCAGACGCTGCGCGACCGCCTGGTTGCCGGCGGCCGGGCCGCCCTGCAGGTGATCACCATTGCCGACGAGTTCTTTCCGAGCTATCGCCGCGACATCGATTTTATACAGCGCTACGTCTTTCCCGGCGGCATGCTGCCGTCGCCCGGCGCGCTGCGCCGCGAGACCGGGGCCGCCGGCCTTTCCTGGGTGGCCGAGCATCGCTACGGCCAACACTATGCGCGGACCCTGGTCGCCTGGCACCGCCGTTTTGAGGAGGCCTGGCCACGGATCGCGCAGCAGGGATTCGACGAGCGGTTCCGCCGCTTGTGGCGCTACTACCTGGCCTATTGCGAGGCCGGGTTCAACATCGACCGCATCGACGTGATGCAGATCGCCCTCGCCAAGGCATGAAGCAAGCGATGGCCGACGCTGCCGCCGCGGCCGTGCCGCTCAGACGTTCTCTTTTGCTGGCCTACGGCTTGCCGGGCTTGCCGTTGGCGGCACTCCTGCTGCCGCTCTACGTCACGCTGCCGGCTTTCTATGCGGATGACATGGGGTTGGGTTTTGCCGTTGTCGGCGGGGTATTCCTGGCGGCGCGGCTCTGGGATGTCGTCACGGACCCCCTGATCGGAGTCCTCTCCGACCGTTCGAGCGGTCGCTTCGGCCGCCGTCGGCCCTGGATCGTGGTCGGTGCGCCGATCCTGCTGGTCAGCGCCACGGCGGTCTTCATGCCGGCGCCCGGCTCCGGCTGGTTGTCGCTTCTGGTCTGGACCGTAGGGCTCTACCTGGGCGGTACCATGGTGCTCCTGCCCTACAGCGCGTGGGGCGCGGAGCTTTCGCCCGACTACCATCAGCGCAGCCGAATCACCGCCTGGCGCGAGGGGCTGGTGGTGGTCGGCACCCTGCTGGCGGCGAGCCTGCCCGCGATCGTCGGCGCCGATCGTGGCCGGTCGCTCGAGGTGATCGCCTGGGCGCTTTGGATCGTACTACCTATCAGCCTGGTCATCCTGCTCCGCTTTGTACCCGAGCCACGGCTTGCCGAGCGCCGCGCGCCCGATTGGCGGCACGGTCTGAAAGCGCTTCGGGGCAACAAGCCGTTCGTGCGTTTGATCGTGGCCTATTTCCTCAATGGGATCGCCAACGGCCTGCCGGCGACCCTGTTTTTGCTGTTCGTGCAGCATGTGTTGGAGAAACCAGAATGGTCCGGAATTCTGCTGTTCGTCTATTTCCTCTGCGGCGTCGGCGCCGTGCCGCTCTGGCTTCGGCTCAGCGCGCGCTTCGGCAAGCACCGGACCTGGATCGGCGCCATGCTCTGGGCCTCCGTGATCTTTGCCTTCGTGCCGCTTCTGGGGCCGGGCGATCACCTTTGGTTTCTTCTGGTCTGCGTGCTGACCGGGGTCAGCCTGGGCGCCGATCTGGTCTTACCGCCCTCGATGCAGGCCGACGTGATCGACCTGGACACCTTGAAAAGCGGCCGGCGGCGTGCCGGCGTTTACTTCGCCGCCTGGGGCGTGGCGACCAAGCTGGCACTGGCCCTGGCGGTCGGCATCGCCTTCCCGTTGCTGGAATTGGCCGGCTTTCAGACCGGCGGACAAGGCAACGAGCCCTTGGCCCTGTTTTCCTTGGCGGCGCTCTACAGCCTCTTGCCGGCGGTCTTCAAACTGGGCGCCATCGCTCTGTTCCTTGGCTACCCGATCACCGCCGAGCGGCAACGCCGCATCGGTCGCCTGGTCGCGGCGCGCGCCGTGCCGCGTTGACCTGGGCGATCGAACCATGATGGCGCGGATCGCCCTCGGCCTTGTTTTCTCTATCGGATTATCCGGGTGCAGCGGAATGAAAGCTGAAGACTTTGCGGGACGCGAGCCGAAGCTGGTCCTGGAGCAATACTTCGACGGCCGCAGCAAGGCCTGGGGCATCTTTCAGGACCGTTTCGGGCGCTTGCGCCGTCAGTTCGAGGTCGATATCGAGGGCCGCTGGGACGGCGAGGAACTGACCCTGGTCGAGGACTTCCTGTACGACGACGGCGAGCAGGAGCGGCGGGTTTGGCGCATCCGGAAGACCGGT
>JBFJPL010000149.1:0-8958 GCA_041617155.1 Kiloniellales bacterium | reverse complement strand
GCCGGCGGGATCAGGGTGGCGGCGTGCAAGGTCGAAGCGTTATCCCAGGCGACCACGTCGCCGACCGCGTAGCGATGGCGGTAGATGAACTCCGGCCGGATCGCATGCGCCTTGAGCTCGTCGAGCAGGGCAATCGCTTCACCGTCGGGCCAGCCGACGATTCCGAAGGAGCTGCCGGAGACGCCGTAGAGCGCCTTCGTGCCGGAAATCGGGTGCGCCCGGACCAGCGGGTGATAGACGTTCTTGACCGCCTTCTTCTGCTCGTCGGAAAGCGCCTGGGCCGAGGTGCGCGAGGTCTCCTCCGGAGCCGAGCGGTTGCCGTAGTGGTGCAGAACGGTCAGGCCGTCGATCATCCGCTTGGTCTTGTCCGGCAGGGCCTCATAGGCGCGCACCATGTCGGCGAAGCAGGTCTTGCCGCCTTCTGTCGGGGCCTGAATCGAGTAGACGATGGTGGCGAATGCCGGCTCCTCCTCGTAGGACATGTCGGTGTGCCAGTAGGCCGCGCCGTCGTAGACGCCGGTCGGCTCGCCGTCCTTGAGGACGTTGGAAAGCGGCAGGATCTCCGGAAACTGCGGATGGCGCAGGTGGCTCAAGATGTGCGGCTGCGGCCGGCCGAAGCGGCGCGCGAAGCGGGCAAACTGTCCGGCCTCCAGGTCCTGCCCGGGGATCACCATGACCTTGTGCGCGACAAAGGCCGCCAGCAGCTCTCGGAAGACTGCTTCGTCAAGCTCCGCCGAAAGATCGAGGCCGGCGATCTGGACACCCAAAGCCGCCGGCAGCGGCCGCACCGTCAGCATGTGGAACACTCTCCCAAGTCGGCTATGATCATTGTCTGAAAGTTTATATGGTGATGGCCGCGGGAGGGAAGGTGCGCGATGAAGACAGTGCTCATCACAGGCGCGGGCGGGCAGGTCGGCGCGGTGCTGCGCCAGGGACTGGCGGGAAAATACCGCCTGCGCCTGCTCGACCAGGCGCCGATTGAGGATCTGGGGGCCGACGAGGCCTTCGTCCAGGCCGACCTAAATGACATCGATGTCCTACGCGACGGGATGAAGGGTGTCGACGGCATCGTCCATCTGGCCGCCGTTTCGGTCGAGGACTCCTGGGAGAAGATTCTGCCGAACAACATCGTCGGCGCCTACAACCTGTTCGAGGCGGCGCGCCTGGCCGGCGTCAAGCGCGTTCTTTTCGCCAGCAGCAACCACGCGATCGGCTTCTACCGGCGCGACCAGCACATCGGCCCCAACGTCACCGTGCGCCCGGACGGCCGCTACGGCGTCAGCAAGGCCTTCGGCGAAGCCCTGGCCAGCCTCTATGCCGACAAGTACGGGCTGGAGACCTTCTGCATGCGCATCGGCAACGTCGCGGAAAAGCCGGTCGACGTGCGCCGCCTGTCGATCTGGATCAGCCCGCGAGATTTTTGCCAGCTGGTCGAGATCGGCCTCGAGCACCCCGAGATCCACTTCGAGGTGGTCTACGGCGTCTCCGACAACACACGCTCCTGGTGGGACAACTCGCGCGCCGCGCAGCTCGGCTACCAGCCGAAGGACGATTCCGAGGACCATGCCAAGGAGATTATCGCCAAGGAACCGCCACACGACCCGGACGACCGCCAGCACCGCTACCAGGGCGGCGTCTTCGTCAACGTCGAATACGGCGGCGACCCGACCAAGCAGGACCGATAGGAGCTTGACCTAGAACATGGCCGAAACCGCGCAGCAAGGCAGGCCGCAACTAAGAGCGCCGCCTGGCGCCTGCGACACCCACATCCACATCGTCGGGCCGCTCGACCGATTCCCAATTCCGCCCGAGGCGGCGATCAAGCCGGGCGAATGGACGCTCGAGGCTTACCTCGCCATGCTCGATCGCATCGGCGTTGAGCGGGCCGTGGTGGTCCAGCCTTCGACCTATGGCACCGACAACGCCTGCACGCTGGAGGCGGTCCGGCGCATGGGCCCGCGCGCGCGCGGCGTGGCGACCGTCGATACCGACGTCACTAACGGCGAGCTGACGCGCCTGACCGAGGCCGGGATCAGGGGGGCGCGCTTCCACATGCTAACCGGCGGGGTGCTGCCCTGGGACATGCTGGAGCCCATGGCCGAGCGGGTGCACGAGCACGGCTGGCACATCCAGCTTCAGATGGACGGCCGGCATCTGCACGAGAAGGCGGATCGGCTGCACCGCCTGCCCGGCACCCTGGTGATCGACCACACCGGCAAGTTCCTGGAGCCGGTCGGCACCGATCACCCGGGCTTCAAGGCCCTGCTCGCCCTGGTCGAGACCGGCCGCTGCTGGGTCAAGCTCTCGGCGCCTTACGAGACCTCCAAGACCGGCCCGCCCCGCTTCGAGGACGTCGGCCTTCTGGCCCGGGCGCTGATCGCCGCCGCGCCGGAGCGCATGCTTTGGGCCAGCAACTGGCCGCACTTCGGCCAGCCCGAACCGGCCGAGAAACCCGACGACGCCATGCTTCTCGACGTCCTGCTCCATTGGGCCGAGGACGAGGCGACGAGAAACCGTATTCTCGTGGACAATCCGGCAGCGCTTTACGGGTTCGACTAAGCCACGCCGAAGGCCTTGAGGATAAAGGTGAACTCCTCGGCCACCTCGTAGAGGCTGTCGTAGCGGCCCGACTTGCCGCCGTGGCCGGCGCCCATGTTGGTCTTGAGCACCAGCAGGTGGTCGTCGGTCTTGAGCGCGCGCAATTTCGCCGCCCACTTGGCCGGCTCCCAATAGGTCACGCGCGGATCGGTCAGGCCGCCGGTGATCATGATCGGCGGGTAGCCCTGGGCGGTCACGTTGTCGTAGGGGCTGTAGTCCCGGATATAGGCGAAGGCCTTTTCGTCGGCGCCCGGGTTGCCCCATTCGGGCCACTCGATGGGCGTGAGCGGCAGGCTGTCGTCGAGCATGGTGTTGAGCACGTCGACGAAGGGCACCTGCGCCACCACGGCGCGCCAATAGTGCGGATAGCGGTTGGCCATGACGCCCATCAGCGTGCCGCCGGCGCTGCCGCCGGAGATCGAGATGCCGCCCGCCGCACCATAGCCCTCGGCGGTCAGATACTCGGCGCAGGCGGCAAAGTCGTCGAAGCTGTTGGTCCGCTCGAACAGCTTGCCGGCCTCGTACCAGTGATAGCCCATCTCGTCGCCGCCGCGAATGTGGGCGATGGCATAGGCGAAGCCGCGGTCGAGCAGGCTGAGCCGCGCGGTGGAGAAGCCCGGACTCAGGCCGTGGCCGTAGGCACCGTAGCCGTAGAGGTGCAGCCGGCCCTTGCCGTCCCGCTTGAAGTTCTTCGGGTAGACGATCGAGATCGGCACCAGGGTGCCGTCGCGCCCCGGGGCCATCAGACGCTCGGTCGCATAGCGGCCGGCATCGTAGCCGCTGGGGATCTCCTGGACCTTGAGGGTGGTGAGACGCCGGGCCGCCACGTCATAGTCGTAGACCGTCGACGGCGTCACCATCGAGGTATAGCCGAGACGGATGGTATCGACGTCGAACTCCGGCGTATTGCCGAGCCCGGCGGCGTAGCTCGCCTCGTGAAAGACGACAGAATGCTCCGCGCCGTCGTAGCCGCGCACCCGCACCTGGTCGAGGCCGTCGAGCCGCTCCTCGATGACCAAGAAGTCCTTGAAGCAGGTCAGGTCCTGAATGTAGTGCCGGTCGCTGCCGGCGATCAGCTCCCGCCAGTTCTCCGGCCGCGGGTCGTCGAGCGGCGCGGCCACGACCCGGAAGTTCTTGTGGCGGTCGTTGGTGCGGATGAAGAAGCGGTCATCGGCATGTTCCAGGTCGTACTCGTGGCCGGCCTGCCGCTCGGCGATGAGGCGCGGCCGCGCGGCCGGTTGGCCGGCCTCGAGCACCCGGACCTCGCTGGTCACGTGGTCGCCCGCGGCGATCGTGATGAAGCGCCGCGAGTGGGTCTTGCCGACCGCGACGAAGAAGGCGCCGTCGGCCTCCTCGTAGACCGTACGGTCCTCGCCGGCAGGTGTTCCCAGCACGTGGGCCTTGGCCCGGAAGGGGCGCAGGTTCTCGCTGAGCTCGACGTAGAACAGGGTCCGGCTGTCGTCGGCCCAGGCAACGATGCCGCTGGTGTTGGCGATGCTGTCGTCCAGGTCCTCGTCATTGTCAAGGCGCTTGAACCTTATCGTGAAGCGTTCCGAGCCGTCGGTGTCGGTGGTGAAGGCGAGCAGCCGGTCGTCCGGGCTGACGTCAAGGTCGCGCAGGTTGAAGTAGTCTTGGCCCTCGGCCAGCGCCGGCTCGTCCAGGATCAGCCGTTCCGCGCTCTGGTCGCCGGCCGGCCAGCGGAACCACTTGCGATACTGCGCGCCCTTGTCGAAGCGCCACTGGTAGAAGTAGGCGCCGTCCTTGGCCGGGACCGAGCTGTCGTCTTCCTTGATGCGGCCCTTGAGCTCCTGGAAGATCGCGTCGGTGAGCGCCTTGTGCGGCGCCATGACCGCCTCGAAGTAGGCGTTCTCGGCCTTCAGGTAGTCGAGCACCTTTGGGTCCGTGACCTCCGGATATCCCGGGTCCCTGAGTCCGGCGTAGTCGTCCTTGAGCGTGACGCCGTGGACGGTCTTCTCCTGTGGGGACAACGGTGCCTTGGGCGACAGGGGATTGGACATGGCGGAGACCCGGTTTCTGGGAAAGTGGCGCCACATATAGATAAAGACCGTGGTGCCGCGCAACCGTCCAGCGCGCTGCCCCGCCGGCCGGAGCTTCTATTCGACAGCGGCGGACCTGCCCTATAGTCTGGCGGTGCGTGAGCGCGTGAGAGGGGAAGGGTCGGAAGATGCGTCGGGTCTTTCGCGCCGGTCAAGCCTGTGCCGGCGGCGACATGACGGGGCAGCCTTGGATGCTGGTCCCGGCGGTGCTGACTGCGCTCCTCTGCGTCCCTGTCGCGGCCCAGGAATCCCCCGCCACCCCGGTCCCTCGGATGGTCGGGACCTGGACCGGCGATTTCGACGGCATGGTCGAGCGCCATCGCATCCGCGCCTTGGTGCCCTACAACAAGATCATGTACTTCTTCGACCAGGGCCGTCAGCGCGGCGCGACCTATGAGTTGCTGAAGGCCTTCGAAAGACAGGTCAACAAGGACCTCAAGAAGCGGACGCTCAAGGTCGAGCTGGTGTTCATTCCGGTGAACCGGGACGAGCTGATCCCCGGCCTGCTGGAAGGCCGCGGCGACATCGCCGCCGGCAACCTGACCATCACGCCGGCACGCCGGAAATTGGTCGATTTCTCGATCCCGCTGCGCAACGATGTCAGCGAGATCGTGGTGAGCGGCCCCACGGCGCCCCGGCTCGAGCGCCTCTACGACCTCTCGGGCCAGACCGTCCAGGTGCGCAAGTCGAGCAGCTACTACGAGAGTCTGCTGCGCCTCAACGGCCTGTTCGAGAAGGCGGGGCTGGCGCCGGTCGACCTGGCGATCGCCAGCGAACACCTGGAGGACTCGGACCTGCTGGAAATGGTCAACGCCGGGCTCGTCCCGATGATCGTGATCGACAACCACAAGGCCGAATTCTGGGCTCAGGTGTTCGACGACATCCGCCTCCATCCGGAGATCGCGGTCAACCGGGGCGGCCGCATCGCCTGGGCGTTCCGCAAGGGCAGCCCCAAGCTGAAGAAGGTAGTCGATGCCTTCATCAGAAAACACCGGAAAGGCACGCTGCTCGGCAACATCCTGCTCGAGCGCTACTACAAGGACACCAAGTACGTGAAGAACGCGCTGTCGCCCAACGCGCTGGACAAATTCAAGGCGACGGTCGGCTTGATCCGCAAGTACGCCAGTCGATACGGCTTCGATTGGCTGATCGTGGCGGCGCTCGGCTACCAGGAATCGGGGCTCGACCACAGCAAGCGCAGCAAGGACGGCGCCGTCGGCGTGATGCAGGTCCTACCGAGTACGGCCCAGGACCCCAACGTCGCCATCGACAACATCGAGGAGTTGGAGGCGAACATCCACGCCGGGGTGCGCTACCTGCACTTTCTACACAACCGCTACTTCAAGGACGCCTCGGTCGACCAGCTGAACCAATGGCTCTTCACCTTCGCCGCCTACAACGCCGGCCCGGCCACGGTCGCCAAGCTGCGCCGCGAAGCGCCCAAGATGGGTCTCGACCCCAACAAGTGGTTCCGCAACGTGGAGTATGTCGCGGCCAAGCGCATCGGCCGCGAGACGGTGCAGTACGTTAGCAACATCTACAAGTACTACCTCGCCTACAGCCTGGCCTTCGAGAAGTCGGACCTGAAGACCGTGTCCGCGGACGGCGAGCCCTGAAGGCGGACCGAACCGCTGGCAAGGTGCGGCCCCTAATGAAAAAAGGATTCGCCTCAAAGTCACGGAGGCACGGAGAAAAGAGGAACGCTTTAGCCACCAAGACACGAAGAGCACGAAGGAGTCGTTCAGCGCGCAACAGGCGCCGACAAACAATCTTGGTGTCCTTCGTGTCTTGGTGGTGAATCATGTTTTCTCGACTGCGGCCCGCCGGCGGAATGGCGGACCGATGGCGTTAGTTCTCACCGCTAGACCGGAGACCCTGCCGATGCTTCACCCGCCCTTGACCCGTGACGCGCTGAAGGCGCGGATCGATGCCGAGCCCCGCGTGGCGCTCGCCCACCTGCCGACACCGCTCGACGCCTGCCCGCGTTTCAGCGCCGCGCTCGGCGGGCCGGAGATCTTCATCAAGCGCGACGACATGACCGGGCTCGCCTTCGGCGGCAACAAGACCCGGCAGCTCGAGTTTCTGTTCGCCGAGATGCTGGCGCGGGGAGTCGATACCGTGGTCGCCGGCGCCTACACCCAGTCCAACTGGTGCCGGCAGATCACGGCGGCGGCCTGCAAGCTGGGCCTCAAGGCCGTGCTGGTGCTGCTGCACGGCGAAAAGGGGCCGCGGGTCCAGGGCAACCTGCTGCTCGACCACCTGATGGGCGCCGAGCTCGAGGTCGTCGATCTGCAGACCATGCAGCAGCTGCAGCCACGACTCGAGGCCAAGGCCGCCGAGATCGAGGCGGCCGGCGGCCGGCCCTACATCGTCGCGCCCTTCGCGCTCGAGGTCCTGGCCCGTTCCACGCTCGGCTACGTCAACGCCGCGGTCGAGCTGGACGCCCAGCTCGAAGCGATCGGCAAGCAGGCGCACTACGTCTATGTCGCCGGCGCCAACATGACGCCGGCCGGCCTGGCGCTCGGCCTGCGCGCGCTCGGCCGCGCCACCCGGGTGGTCGGGATCACGCCGATCAAATGGGAGGAGGACCGCGCCACCGACATCGCGCGCATCGCCAACGCCACGGCCAAGCTGCTCGAGATCGACCTGAGCTACGAACCGGCCGATATCTTCAACGACGACAGCTATATAGGCGAACGCTACGGCGTGGTGACGCCCGGTTGCCTGGAGGCGACCCGCCTGCTCGCCCGCACCGAAGGCATCATCCTCGACCCGGTCTACTCAAGCAAGGCGATGGCCGGGCTGATCGACCACATCCGCCAGGGCCGCATCGGCAAGGACGAGACCGTCGTCTTCGTGCACACCGGCGGGCTGCCCGCGCTCTTCGCCTACGCCGAGGACGTCGTGCAGGATGCGCCGGCGACGGCGCAGTAGTCCGCCGAAGCCCGGCCCTGCGGCGCCCACGGGAGGAAACACCGTGCTCAATCCGGAAGAAAAGTTTCCCCGCTACCCGCTCACCTTCGGCCCGACCCCGATCGAGAAGCTGGAGCGTCTCTCGGCGCACCTGGGCGGCGGGGTCGAGCTCTATGCCAAGCGCGAAGACTGCAACAGCGGCCTGGCGTTCGGCGGCAACAAGGTGCGCAAGCTCGAATACCTCGTCCCCGATGCCATCGAGCAGAACTGCGACACCCTGGTCACGATCGGCGGCGTGCAATCCAACCACACGCGTCAGGTCGCCGCGGTCGCCGCGAAGATCGGCATGAAGTGCCGGCTGGTGCAGGAAAGCTGGGTGCCTTTCAACGACGCGGTTTACGACCGGGTCGGCAACATCCTGCTGTCACGCGTGATGGGCGCCGAGATCGATCTGGTCGATGAGGGCTTCGACATCGGCATCCGCGAGAGCTGGGAGCGCGCGCTCGAGGAGGTCAAGGCCAAGGGCGGCAAGCCCTACGCGATCCCCGCGGGCGCGTCGGATCATCCGCTCGGCGGCCTCGGCTTCGTCGGGTTCGCCGAGGAGGTCCGCCGTCAGGAGCAGGAGCTCGGCGTCCGGTTCGACTACATCGTGGTCTGCTCGGTCACCGGCTCGACCCAGGCCGGCATGGTGGTGGGTTTCGCCGCCGACGGCCGGGCGCGCAAGGTGATCGGCATCGACGCCTCCGCCAAGCCGGATCAGACTCACGCCCAGATCCTGCGCATTGCCCGCAACACCGCCGAGCTGGTCGCCCTGGGCCGCGACATCACCGCCGAAGACGTGGTGTTGAACCGCGACTACGCCCATCCGGCCTACGGTGTGCCGTCGGAGGAGACCAACGACGCCATCCGGCTGTGCGCCCGCATGGAGGGCATGATGACCGACCCGGTCTACGAGGGAAAATCCATGCAGGGCATGATCGACCTGGTCCGCAAGGGCTTTTTCCCCGCCGGCTCCAAGGTGCTCTACGCCCATCTCGGCGGCGTGCCCGCGATCAATGGCTACAGCTACCTCTACCGGAACGGCTGAACCCTAGAGCTCGCCCTCGCGCCGCAGCATCGAAAGCGATTCCTCGAAGGCGGCGACCGTCAGGTCGAGGTCCGTCTCGTCGTGGGCGGCGGAGAGCTGGCCGCCGGGCCAAGGAGAAAAATCGACGCCGTTCACCAGCATGGCCAGGCGCAGCTTGTGTATCATCTCGGGACGGCTCTCCTTCAGCAGCTCGAAGGACTGGGCCAACGGATCGAAGGCCATCGGGTCGATCTCGAGGCCGCGCGGGTTGGTGAAGATGTGGAAGCCGGAGAAGCCGCCGTAGACCGCCCAGGGCACGCCCCG
>JBFJPL010000148.1:0-9367 GCA_041617155.1 Kiloniellales bacterium | reverse complement strand
GCCCGGCGTGCGCGGATACTTCACCGGCAGGCTCGGTTCGGCCAGTTCGTCCAGACGGTCGTAGGACGGTTTCACGCCCGCGATCAGCGCCGCAAAGGACGCCGCATCCTCGAAGGAGAGTTCCATCCCATGGCTGTCCGCGATTTCGAGTACCTGTTCGGCGCTGGGTGCTTGTATCGGCATGGCTTCCTCCCTTCTCACTCGTTCTAGCGTCGACTTTAATCTACCAGGTTAGCAGCCGTCCGAGGCCACGGGAAATCAACGTTTGGCGCCTCAGATAGCCAGGTATTCCTTCATCACCTCGCTTCTGGATACTTCTTGTCGCGTGCCGGCGACGACCACCTGCCCCTTTTCCAGGATGATGCAGTCGTCGGTCATGGAGAAGACCATCGGCACGTTCTGCTCCACGATGACGATGGTCAGGTTTTCCGCGCGGTTTATGTCGCCCAGGATCTTCGCGATCTGCTGCACCAGGATCGGCATGATCCCTTCCGAGGGCTCGTCGAGGAGCATCAGCCGCGGGTCGGTCATGAGGCCCCGGCCGATGGCCAGCATCTGTTGCTCCCCGCCGCTCAGCGTGCTCGCTACCTGCTGCAGCCGTTCGGCGAGCTGGGGGAAATACCCGAGCACCTCGTCGACGCGGCTGCGTTTGCCCCGCCCCGAGGCAATGCGGCCCATCTCCAGGTTCTCGGCGACGGTCAGCCGCGGGAAGATGCCGCGCCCCTGCACGACGGTCGTGATGCCGAGCCGTGCCCGCTCATGGACCGACAGATTGGTGATGTCTCGACCATCGAAAGAGATCGATCCGTGGAAGACCGGAATGAGCCCCGCCAAGCAGCGTATCAGGGTCGTCTTGCCCATGCCGTTGCGGCCAAGCACGCCCAGGGCTTTCCCCTCCTCGACGGCGAGCGACACATCGCGCAGCACCGTGATGGCACCATATCCCGTGGTCACGTTGTCGACCCGAAGCGTCATGCGTGATCCCCAAGATAGACGGCGCGCACCTGCTCGTTGCGCTCGACCTCCTCAAACGATCCGTCGACCAGGATCGATCCAAGGTGGAGCACCGTGACCGGCGCCTTGAGATCGCGGACGAAGTTGATGTCGTGCTCGATGATGATGGCCGAAAGACGGAGTTCTTCAACCAGCCTACGCACGAGTTCCCCCGTCGAGTGGGTCTCCTCGGCCGTCATCCCGGCCGTCGGTTCATCGAGCAGCAAGAGCTTCGCGTCCTTGGCCAACAGCATGCCGATCTCGAGCCACTGCCGCTGGCCGTGCGACAGCGTGCCGACCCGCTGCATCGCGACATCGGAAAGGCGAACCAGACCGAGCATTTCATACACCTTGTCACGGCGCCCACGCGGTGGGCAGTCGCTGGCGAGCACGGCCAGCTCCGTGTTCGCGTAGACCGTCAGCTCGTTGAACACCGACGGGGTCTGGAACTTGCGCACGATACCCATGCGGGCGATGCGGTGCACCGGCAACCCCGTGATATCGCGGCCTTTGAAGGTGATGCGCCCGGCAGTCGGCGTTTGATGGCCCGAGATCATGCTGATGAAGGTGGTCTTGCCCGCGCCGTTGGGCCCGATGATGGAGCGCATTTCGCCCGCCTGCACCGTGTAGTCGATTTCTCTATTGGCGACCAGACCCCGGAAGGTCTTGGTCAATCCCTCTGCGCGCAGCAGTTCAACCATCCCGCCCGTCCGCGGCATTGAACCGGGCGCCAAAGCGGGCGACGGCGCCGGCCAGTCCACCCTTGAAGTAGATGATCACCGCGACGAAAACGACGCCGATCACGAGTTGCCAATATTTCGGCACGAGCGCACTCAGATAGTTCGATAGCCAGGCCACGACGATGGCCGCGAGCAGCGCGCCCAGGAGGCTGGCGCGCCCGCCGATCGCCACCCAGACCACCACCTCGGTCGAGAACAGCACGCCAGCCAGCGAGGGCGAGACGAAACCGGCGTGAGTGCCGTAGAGCGCGCCGGCCAGTGTGGCCAGAGCGCCGGAGATCATGAAAGCCGTGGCCTTGTAGAGCGAGGTGTCGAAGCCCAGCGAGATGATCCGATCCTCGTTCTCGCGGATACCGACCAGAACCTTGCCGAACTTGCCGGCGAGCAGCCAGCGCAACAACGCATAGACGACCGCAACGATGGCCAGCACGAAGTAATACATCGGTGCGTCGTCGAACAGAGAGACGTCGAGAGCCGGCCCGAGTGTCAGCGACATGCGTGGGATGTACATGCCGTTCCAGCCGCCGGTCCATTGCGATTGGCTGACCGCCACCTGCTCGACGATGATCGAGATGGCGAGCGTGACCAACACGAAATAGGCTGCGCGCACGCCCGCGCGAAACAGGAAATAGCCGAGCACCGCTGCCAGGGCGGCGCCCACGGCGGGCGCGATCAGGACGGCGGCGTAGGCCGGGTTGACGATGCCGATCCACTTGAAGCAGAGCCCGATGATGTAGCCGCCGATCGCAAAGAAGCCAGCTTGGCCGATGCTGAGGATGCCGCCGAATCCCCAAAGCAAGGCGAGCGACATGGCCATGACCCCGAACAGCATGTACTGCGGCAGGATGTAGACTGGGTAGCCGCTGACGAATATCGGCAGCAAACCGAGCAGGCCCAGCGCGATGACCGCCAGGCCGTTTTCCGACGCGCCCAACCGCCGGAACTTCCGCAAGGGCGGCGAAGCGGTCTGCAGGGTGGTCATGACCTCGACCCGGAGGTCAGCACGCCCAGCGGCCGGAACCTGAGCACGATGATAGCCAGGGCGAAGACGACGGTTTGCGCGAAGGTCTGGGTCGAGAACAGGGCGAAGAAGGTCTCGGAGCCGCCGATCAGGAAGCTGCCGATCAGCGTGCCGCCGAGGATCTGGCCGATGCCGCCGACGATAACGACGAAGAAGGCCCGCACCAGGAAGACCATGCCGATGTAAGGGTCGACGCTCAGCATGGGACTGATCAGCGCGCCGGCGAGCCCGGCCAGGAAGGATCCGCTGACAAAGACGAGCTTGTAGGTGCGGCCGATGTCGAGACCGAGCAGCGAGGCCATCTCGCGGTTCTGGGTGAGTGCGCGAATCTTGATGCCGAGCCCCGTCCTATAGAACACCAGGCCGATCGCGAGGATCAGGACCAAGGTGAAGCCGGCGAGCAGCGTCCGATAGGCGGGTACCTCCTGGAAGCCGAGGTCGAGAGCGCCGGGCAGGGGGTTCGGCACGTTGTGGATGTCGGTGCCGAAGACGATCTTGATGACCTCGGTGATGACCAGGAAAAATCCCCAGGTGATGAGCAGCGTGTCGAACGGTCGGTCATAGAAGTAGCGGATGATGAAGTGCTCGAAGGCGAGCCCGACCAGCGCCACGCCGCCCGCCGCTAGCAGGACGGCGGCGACGAAAGGCACGCCGGAGGCCATGGAGTACCAGGTGATGTAGGCGCCCAGCGTCAACATGGCACCGTGGCCCATGTTGATCACGCCGATCAACCCGAAGATGATCGCCAGGCCCAGCGAGGCGAGTGCCAAGGTGAAGGTCAACAAGGTGGCGTCGATCAGGACGCTGGCTGCCGTGGACAGCATGGTCCGAAAGCCCTTCCCTTCCCTCTGCCTCGGGCGCGGGTCCCGAGAGCAAAACGCCCCCTCGCCGCCTCGAGGACGGCGAGGGCGCAGTCTACGGGAAGATCTACTTCAGAGGATAATCGCAGCGCCCGTCGAGCGGCACGGCCTCAGCCACCGACAAGACTTCCTCGAACATGTCGTTGACCCCGGTCCAGCCCTCGCGCACCCGCATCAGATAAGACGGCACGACCAACTGGTGATCCAGCTTGCGCATGGTCACCGTGCCCTGGGGCGCGTTGGCGAAGGTGAGGTCCTCGAGACCTTCGCGCAGGGCGTCCGTGCTGACCTCGCCGGTCTTCTCGATGGCGAGCGCGGCCATGTGCGCCGCGTTGTACATGGCCACGCCCACGGTGTTCATCAGCGCCTTCTGACCGAATTTCTTGCGGAAGCTCTCGAGGAAGATCTTGTTGTTGGGGTGCTGGATCGACATGAAATAGTCGAAGCTGACGTAGGTTCCGGCCGAGCCCTCGGGACCCAGGCCCGAAGTCACGACCTCCTCGTCGTCCACCGTCCACAGCGTGAAGTCCTTGTTCATCCCCGCGGCCACGAACTGCTGGCGGAAGTTGACGGTGTCGCTGCCGGTCAGCGTGTGGAAGATGATGTCCGCGCCGGAGTTGCGGATGTCGCGCAGCACGGAATCGTACTGCGGCGTGTTGAAGGGAATGTAGACCTCGGCCAGGACCTCGCCGCCCAACTCGTCTATTTTGCGCTTGGTCACAAGATTGGTGACTTGCGGCCAAACATAGTCGGAGCCGATCAGGAAGAACTTCTTCCCGAACTTGTTCATCATGTGCTCCATGAAGGGCCAGACCTGCTGCGTCGGCTCTGGCCCGAACATGAAGATGTTCTTGTTGCAGACCCCCGGATAGTACTCGCCCTCCTGGCCCTCGTAGAAGGTCGGATAGAGCAGGATCTTGTTGCCCTGGGTGGCCACCGGCGCGCCGGCATTGCGCTCGGCGCTGCTGAAGGTTCCGGCCATGAAGTCGACGCGCTCTTGGCGGATCAAGCGATTGGCCTGTTCCACCACAATGCGCGGCTCGGTCTTGGAATCGGCCAGCACGATCTCGACCGGTCGGCCCAGAACGCCGCCCTTGGCGTTGATCTCGTCGACCGCCAGTTCGAAGCCCGAGGCGTGCGCACGGCCATAGACCGTCCAGGCGCCGGTCAGGGGCGATATGATCCCGACCCGGATTGGGTCCGCCGCGCTGGCCCGGCGAACGATGCTCGGAGCCGCCAGCGCCACGGAACCCAAAGCGGTCGCCGCACCGATCCCTTTGACGACTCTGCGTCGGGAAACCTGCGCTTGGTCTTGCTTGACCCTACTTGACCGTTTCATGACCTTTCCTCCCTATTCGTTATTGAGTTTTGCGGAAAACAACAGACTTCGCTCAGTACCAACCGGCCTTGGTCTGCGACCCCAGCATCTCGTCGTAAACGTCGGTGCGCCGGTCGCGCAGGACCTGATTGTATTCGTTCCAGTTCCGCTTGCGCCGCGCGTCGGCCAGGTTCGCCTCCGCGTAGATGATCTCTTCCTTGTCCGGACCGGCTGGCCCGCCGATCGGCCAGCCGGTGTAGCTCACGATGACGCTTTGTCCAATAAAGGGCTGACCGCGTTCCGAGCCGACACGGTCGGCGGCCGCGATGAAGACCGAGTTCGAATGGGCCGCCGCCATGACCAGTATATTGGCCATGGCCTCGCGGGTCTCGTCCTGGCCCGGAATCGGTACCCAGTTGGTCGGCACGCAGACGATGTCGGCGCCTTGCAACGCGCAGAGCCTGAAGCTCTCCGGGAACCAGCAGTCGTAGCAGATGAACGTGCCGATCCGCCCGATCGGCGTCTTGAACACGGGATAGCCCAGGTTGCCCGGCTCGAAATAAAGGTTCTCCTCGTTCCAGAGATGTACCTTGCGGAAGGTGCCGACATGCCCCTTCGGGCCGATCACGACGGAGCTGTTGTAAAGCACCTCGCCCTCGCGCTCGCAGATGCCCGCCACGATGTGCAGCCCGTGCCTCGCGGCGAGCGCCGACCAGGCTTCGCAGGCCTGGCCGCCCGGCACTTCCTCGGAGAGCGCAAAGGCCTCCTCGCGGCTCCTGAAGACATAGCCGCTGTTGGCGAGCTCCGGCAGAACGATCAGGTTCGCGCCCTGACCGGCCGCCGTTTCTATGAAGTTCGCGCTTCTCTGGATGTTGGACTTGCGTTCGCCGACCACGGGCTCCATCTGGATGCACGCGATCTTGACCGGCGACTCGCGCCGTTCCTCAGTCATGATGGTCTGCGCCGCTCCCCGTTCGCAATCCGTGCTGGCGACATTTTAAGAATGTCTTTTGTATCCAGTCATTTGTATACCGAGGTTGAGCTGGGGCGCAACGATCACTTACCGTTAGGACCACGAGCTTCGCCCATTCCGACATACTCAACCATGGTCGCTCTCCTTTCCGTGGCCCTTTGGCGCATCGCACAAGACCCCGCATCTTGGGCCCAGGAGAGCGACCGGCGGAATTACGCTATGTATTGGCCCGACCGGGTGCCCGGCGGGATCGGCCGTCCGGCGCCACGTGATGTGCCGCCAACGTCCCCATCCACGCCGTGCTCGGAGCAACCGGCGTGCCGTACCACAGTCGGATTATCGTGATTCAGACCGCCAGAGCATTATCCGAACACGTCGATCCAGCCCGCTCCCCCTCCCGGCGGCCCACGGAATGGTATGATATGGGTCGCCGGGAGGGGAGCGGGCCGGCACCGACTCTAGGCGAGCGGATGACGCGCCAGCATAGCGCGCTCGGGCGGAAAGCTGATCGCGACGGTGGTCCCTTTGCCTTTCTTGCTCCGAATGTCGAGAGTTCCGCCGTGCAACTCCATGAATCGGACACAGAGATAGAGTCCAAGGCCGGTGCCCTGCTTTGCATGCATGCGCCGGGTTTGCCGAAACGGTTCGAACGCCCTGATTTTCTCGCCTTCGGAAAAGCCTATGCCGGTATCGGAAATCTTGACCTTCAATGCGGCGCCGCTTTCCGCCATTGCCGAGACTCTCACTTCGCCGCCTTCGCGCGAAAACTTGACGGCATTGGAAAGAAGATTGTTGAGCGTCTGCGCGACCACCCGACAATCACAGCGGAGCGGCGCGATATCGTCCGCGATATCGGTTATCAAGCTGATCTTCGCTTGTTCCGCCATGGGACTGATCATGTGGACGCAATCCCCGATCAGCTGAGGGACATTCACGACCTCATCGCTCAGCTGATACTTCCCGGCTTCGATTTTCGAGGTATCGAGCACGTCATTGATGAGACTGAGCAGAAATTCGCCGCTGTGGTGAATGTCGCGGGCGTATGCCTCGTATCGCGGGTCCCCCAGGTTACCGAACATTCGGTTCTTCATCACTTCCGAGAAACCCAGGATGGCATTGAGCGGGGTCCGCAGGTCGTGGCTCATGGCGGCCAGAAAATCGGATTTGGCCTCGTTCGCTCTGACCGCCTCCGCCTTGGCCGCGGTCAGTTCATCGATCAACGCCGTGAGAGCATCTTCGCGCCCGACAAGAACCACCGTGAACGCGACGACAAGACCGGCAATCAAAAGCCCTCCGCTCAGGATCATCCAGGCGTTTTCGGGCCGGTGCTTGGCGACGTACTGCTGGGTGGGAGAATGCTGCAAGGACCATTGGCGTCCGCCGAATTCGTGCTCGTGTTTGTATATCAGCGCATTCGAACCGCCAAGCAGGCCCTCGTCCCTCAGGATCGGGACGCCCACGGCCGACTCCTCGCTCTCGTAAAGCAATCGCCGGTCCGCCGGCGCCGCGTCGTCGACAAGCCGAAAGACAATGCCGTTGGTTTCGAGATTGCCCAGGGCGTGTTCGACCACGTCGCCCATATGCAGGACGCCGACGACGTAGCCTCTCAGGGCGCGTCGGCGATGCGCGAGGTTCGCCGGCAGGGGCTTGCTCGCGTAGACCGGCACGAACAAGAGAACGCCGGCTTGCTGGCCTTTCTCCTGGACCAGATCGATGGGTGCCGTGGCGATCGGACGGCCGGAATCCTTCGCGAACCGGAGGGCTTCCCCTCTCGTGGGATCGGAGGCAACGTCGTAGCCCACCGCGGACTCGTTGCCGTCGATAGGCTCGATGAAGCGAACAACGACGTGCTCGGCGCGTTCGTCGGCACGCCGAAGCTGCCCTGTTCCGCTCCGCTCGGTGATGTGAAATTGCCGACGTCCGCTTCGGCGGACATCGGCCTCGAAGGCGGCGCGTTCCTCCTTGCGGACGATCGGGTTCCAGGAGAGCGCCCGAATACCGCGGTTGTTGGCCAATACGCCCTGGGCAAACTCGCGAAATCCGGGCTGGTCAAGTTCGCCTATGGTGCTCACGAAGCTGCGGAGCGAGGTGATCGCCACCATGTGTCCGTAGAGGCTCTTCTCGAAGGCCAAGGAAAGGAATGTCGCCTGACGATTGAATTGATGCTGAATGCGAGCCCTTTCCCACGCCGTCGCGTACCAGGCGAGGATAACCGCCAGCACGAAGGTAATGGCCGCCGGCACGGTCGCGGTGACCCGCCTCGAGAGCGCCATCCGATCGCGCGGCAGCGCCCACATGAGAAGCAGCGGCGTGAAAATCAGGACGCCGAAGGTATCGCCAATCCACCAGCTCGCCGAGTTGTAAAGAAAATTCTCGGCCGGAATCCGGCCGGCGGCCCGCAGCACCGAAACACCGATGACCGCGTTGATGAGGCAACTTGCCGGGCCGCCCCAAAATAGAAAGGTGACGACTTTTCGCCAGTCGCTGAAGGCAAGCGGAAAGGCGGAAAAGCGGCGGACCAGGTAGGCGCCCGTGACGGCCTGCAGGGCGGCGCCACCGCCGATCCCGCTGACCAGCAGGAGCGTGTCCCAGGCCGATGACGACGTGGCCGGATCCACCGAGACTGAAAGATTGAGCATCATGGATCCGAGAAACACGCCGGGCCAGCTGCGATAACCGAGCGTCAACAGGCCCGCCAAGGCAATACCGGACGCCGGGAAAACCGGACTGGCATACCCCGGTGGGACGGCCAACATGAGGCCGAGCTTCGCGGCAAGGAAATAGGCCAGACTCAGAGCGGCAATTTTCGCGAACCTTGAAATAGGCTCGCTTAAATTGGGATGTCCAAATGTCGAGTGACCGGAGTCCGTCATCGGTCAACCAGCGCCATACAACAATTAGAACGACGGCACCCTTGCGGGTCATGCGATCTGAAAGTGTCTTGTCCTCCACTCGGTCAATTCAGATGGACACGATACGCTTTCTTAGCTAATCGTTTTATGTTCAAACATTAACCATTATTAAATACTCATTAACAATTAGTTAACGTCCGCCGCGTCTCTGCCATGTGCCTCGAGGCATCCCGGATTCTCCTGGCCGGCGCCGAACGCCGGACAGATGACGGCACCGACCGGCGCTGCATCACCGTCCGGAAAACCCGTGCCAACCGGGAGCCGGCCACGGATGGCTGTTTTTCGCCCTACTGGCCATGTCCGATGCACGTCGGCTCGGCCCGCAATTCTCATACTGGCCATGGCCTGCGTCGCGTTCGGGCGGCGTGCTCGGCTAGGAGAAGGCCGAAAAGCGGTGCCGAAGCACCGGTCGAGGCCTTCGACGCGGCCGACACCCGGCTGGGCGCGACCCTGCGGGCGGCGTTGTCCGGCCGACAGGCTGCGTCAAGCCGCTTGCCCGATGCGCCGGCATCGCGCCGCACGGCTTTCCTACCCGGTCGGCCGGACAACG
>JBFJPL010000147.1:0-9482 GCA_041617155.1 Kiloniellales bacterium | reverse complement strand
ATTCGAGCCGCGCACCGGAGCGACGCGGTTGGAAACAACGACCAGGCGGCTCATAGCGCTTCCTCCCATGGCTTTGACAAACGGGCGGCGCAATGGATTAACCCGACCATGGAATAGGTCTGCGGGAAATTGCCCCAAAGTTCGCCGGTCGCCGGATCAAGGTCCTCCGAAAGCAACCCTAGGGCGTTCCGCTTGGCCAGCATATTCTCGAACAAGGCGCGCGCTTCCTCGACCCGCCCCACGGTGGCAAGCGCATCGATATACCAGAAAGTACAAACATTGAACGCCACCTCCGGAACGCCATGATCATCCGGCGTGACATAGCGATAGATGTACTGGCCGTGTCGCAGCCGTTGCTCGATCAACGCCAGGGTGCCCCGAAATCGGGCGTCGTCGGCGCCGACGAAGCGGAGCGATGCCAGCAGCAGCAGGCTGGCATCGACCTCATCGCCGCCGAAAGTCGCGACGAAACTATTCAGCTTCGCGTTCCACGCCTTGGCGACAATGCCTTTCTGAATTCGTTCGGCGTGTTCAAGCCAGACCGCCGCGCGATCGGCAAGCTCGAGCTCAGTCGCGATCTTGGCCAGGCGATCGCAGGCGGCCCAGCACATGACGCTGCAATAGGTGTGAATCGCGGCCCGCGTGCGAAACTCCCACAGCCCGGAATCGGGCTGGTCCCAGCGTTTGACGGCCTGCTCGCCCAGTCGCTCCAGCCGTTGAAACAACGTCACGTCACCGCGGCGCGACAGGCGCTGATCGAAAAACATTTGCGCCGAACTCAAGATGACGCTGCCGTAGCCGTCGTTCTGTACTTGGGAATAGGCGCTGTTGCCGACCCGTACCGGTCCCATGCTTCGGTAGCCGCTCAGCGTATCAATTTCCCGTTCGTCGAGCCGTTGTTCGAGCGTGATGCCGAGAACCGGCTGAAGGTAGCCGTCTTCGGCCGCTGCGACGACATTGGTGATGTAAGCCAAATAGCCTTCCATGGTGCGAGTCGCACCCAGGCTGTTCAGTGCATGGACGGTAAAGAAGGAGTCGCGCAGCCAACAGAAGCGGTAGTCCCAATTACGACCGCTGTCCGGCGCCTCGGGGACCGAGGTGGTCATCGCCGCGACGACAGCGCCGCTTTCCTCGAAGTTGCAGAGCTTGAGCGTGATTGCGGCACGAATGACGGCGGCCTGCCATTCGAACGGCAAAGCGAGATAGCGACACCATTCGCGCCAGTATTGATCGGTCTTCTCGAAGAAATCCCGGCCGGTGTCGTCGACCGGCATGGTCAAGCTTTCGTCCGGCCCGAGCAGCAAGGTGATCGGCGCCTCTAGAATAAAGGGAATCTCTTCCAGTATGTATGTCAACGGCCCGTCCGTTGTCAGCCGCAAGGTCAGGTCCGGCGTGACGAAACGAATGTGATTCGACCCACGCGTCGTATCTGGGCGTCCCGCACCATAGTGGAAGCTGGGCCGCAAGCGAATTCGAACCCTCGGCGTGCCCGCGATCGGTCGGATCTGGCGCAGTAGCATGGTCGGTCGGAAGACCCGGCCGAACTGTTTGAAGCGCGGGGCAAGGTCGGTGACCTCAACGGCGCCGCCGGCCGTATCGTAGAGAATCGTCGTCACGATGGCGGAGTTGCGCCGATAGCTCTGCTCCGCGCGATCGAAGCCGATCAACTCCACCTCGTAAAAGCCCTTGTCGCCATCCGCATGGTCGTTCAGAAGCGCACAGAACAGTGGGTCGCCATCGAAGCGCGGGAAACAGCTCCAGACGATCCGCGCGCGATCGTCGATCAGCGCCGAGACGCTGCAGTTGCCGATGATCGCGAGATCGAGGCTGCTCATGCGCCGGCCTCGCCGCGACGCTCGGCGAGTCGCGCGGCAACCAACTCAAGCCAGCCGATCACCGCGTCGACGTCCGGCAAGCGATACCGCGCCTGCGTGTCTTGCCCGTCACCGACCCGGATCGAATGACCGCCCAGGTCATTGACGACCTGGAAAGCATCTTCGTCGGTAACGTCATCGCCAATGAAAACCGGCCGCCGACCGCGGAACGGCGTTTCGCGCAAAAACGCCACCACTGCGGCGCCCTTGTCGGCCAGCCTGGGCTTTATTTCCAGAACCATCTTGCCATCCATCACCTGTAGCCCGTCTCCGTGCCGAGCGGTCAATTTCTGAACCAGGCGCCTAGCGGCCTCCGCCGCCTGAGGCGCACGGCGATAGTGCAGCGCCAGCGTGCGCCGCTTGTCTTCAAATATCACACCCGGGTGCGCGTCGGCGAATGCAGCCAAGGGTAAGCGCAGGGGATCGAGCAAGAGCGGGTCGCCGAGCGACCGGACATCGCCAGTCGGACCGCGGAACTCCAAGCCATGCAGCCCGGCGGCCGGCAACAGCAGCGGCGCGAAAAGGCGATCGAGCGTCGCGAGCGGACGACCGCTCACCAGCGCCAGCGCCTGACCCGTTGCCGGTGCCAAGCGCGCCAGGACATCCCGCAGATGATCGCTCACCTTAACCCCGCTCGGCGTCTCGGCAATGTGCAGCAGGGTACCATCGACATCGAGGAACATGGCCCATTCGTCGGCGACCGTGAGGGTGCCGCCGGTCGCCGGGTCACGAGGCGACATCGTCGGCGGCTCGCTTTTGGACTGATTCATTGTCGTACTATCGGCCGTCGGTGCAGTGCAATGCACATAATAGCGGCAATCGCTTCCGACTGCAGTGAACAACGATAGGCAGTAGATCCGGCCACGCTTCGAACACCCGGCCGGCCGAGTCGCGGTAAAGAAATGCCGTCTCCGATACGAAGATCGGAGACGGTACAGTAAACAGGGGTCGGGATCGAATGTCATCCCGATATGCAAGCTGCGACACTGCACCATGGGCGTTATTGGCTAGCTTAGCGCCCTGTTCTCGGCACACGGTTCTGCCGAGCAAAATTTAGTGCGGCAGAGGCGTAGTCCTTGGCCTTCGTTTCCGCCTGCGTGAATTACCACGCTGCCGCAGCAATAGTTGTTTAGATAGCAGAAAATCCAAATCACTTGAATGATTTGGATCAAGGCGAGAAAAAGCCGCACAATTCTCAGTCATGCGGCGCGCGGTCGATCAGGTGCAGGAAGGATCCCATCACCGTTTCGACGCGGAGACCGGCCTCGCCCCGGTCCGCGCCGTTCGCGTCACGGACCCGGAACAGCGGCTGTCCGGCTTCCCCGCCGACCACCTGGGCGAAGTGAAACTCGTGGCCGCGAAAAGCGACGCCGGCTGGGCCGAGGGGTCCGTCCGCCGCCAAAGCGATCCGCCGATAGCCCAAAGTCATCCGGCGCGCGGCGAAAGAGGTCTCCAGCGGCAGCAGCCCGGCCATGGCGTGGCGCGCGCCCGCGCCGTCAACCAGGCCACGGCCCAGCAGCATGTAGCCGCCGCATTCGCCATAGACGGACGTCGCCCGCCGGGCTGCCGCGCGTAGTCCATCGAGTAGCACCTGGTTGCCCGCCAGACGCCCGGCGTGCAGCTCAGGATAGCCACCGGGCAGGTAGATCGCATCGGCCGCCGGATCGGGCGCCTGGTCGGCAAGCGGCGAGAAGCGGAGGATCTCCGCCCCGGCCGCCCGCCAGCCCTCCAGCACGGAGGCATAGGCGAAGGCGAAGGCCGAATCGTCGGCCACGGCAATGCGCTGGCCGAGCGGGGGAAGCGGGCAGAGCGCGTCGGCGTCCGTCAACAAGGCCGGTTGTGCCAGGTCGGCCAATGCCGCCGTATCGAGGTGCCCGGCGACCAGCGCCGCCGCCCGTTCGATGAAGACTTCCAATTGCGGATGTTCGGCCGCTTGGACCAGGCCGAGATGGCGTTCGGGCAGTGCCAGCGACCCATGGCGCGGTAGACAGCCGACCAGCGGCACGGCCAACGACCGGCAAACCTCGCGCAGGATTCGGACGTGGCCTTCGCCGCCGACCCGGTTGAACACCACCCCGGCGATCGTGACGTCCGGACGGTAGCCGAGAAAGCCGTGCAGAAGCGCGCCGGCCGAGGCCGCCATGCCGTGGGCGTCGACCACCAGGACCACGGGCCAGCCGGTGATCCCGGCCAGTTCCGCCGTCGAGCCGGCGCCCCCCGGGCCGCCGTCGAACAGGCCCATGACCCCCTCGCCCAGGATTAGCTCGGCATCGGCACCGGCGCGGCCCGTTAGACCGGCAAGCGTCTCCAGGCGCATGGCCCAGCTGTCCAGGTTGAGGCAGGGCCGGCCGCTGGCGACCGTATGGAATGCCGGGTCGATGTAGTCGGGACCGACCTTGATCGAGGCGACCGGAACACCCGCATTGCGGAAATGCCGCAGCAGCCCGAGGGTGACCACGGTCTTGCCGCTGCCCGACGCGGGCGCCGCGATCAAAAGCCCCCGGGTCACGGCTTCAACCTGTGGCCCGGCCCCGCCGCGTGCCGAGGGGATCGGACACCAGCTCCCGGCCGGCCATCGCGCCCAGCCAGTCGAGACCGGCGCGCAGCCGCACCACCTCGCCGATGACCACGAGACTGGGCGGCTCGACCGCATGGGCGACGGCATCGCCGTGGCAGTCGGCCAAGTTGGATTCGACCACCCGCTGGTCCGGCAGGCTGGCCTTGCTGACCAGCGCCACCGGCTCCGCGCCGGCGCGGCCGTGAGCGATCAGCAAACCGGCGATCCGCGCCAGGTGCTTGAGCGCCATGTAGACGACGATGACCGGCGATCCCCGGGCCAGCGCCGCCCAGTCGAGGTTGTCGGGCACCTCGCCGGAAACGTTGTGCCCGGTCAGGAAGGTGACGGCGGAGTTGGTCTCCCGGTGGGTCACGGGAATCCCGGCGTAGGCGAGCCCGCCGACGCCGCTGGAGATACCCGGTACGATGCGAAACGGCACGCCCGCCTCGGCCAAGGTGAGCGCCTCCTCGGCACCGCGACCGAAGACGAAGGGGTCGCCGCCCTTGAGGCGCAGCACCCGCCGGCCTTCGTGGGCCAGCTGCACCAGGCGCCGGGAGATATCGGCCTGCTTGGGCGACGGCCGCCCGCCGCGCTTGCCGGCATACGCCAGCACCGCGCCGGGTCGCGCCAGGGACAGAATCCGCTCGTCGACCAGGGCATCGTAGACGACCACTTCGGCCGAACGTAGGCCGTGCAGCGCGGTCAGCGTCAGCAGGCCGGGATCGCCCGGCCCGGCGCCGGTCAGCCACACCCAGCCCGGCTCCAGCGCCGGCAGATCGAAAGGCAGATCGAAAGGCAGATCGTCCATGGCCGCTATACTAGGCCGCAATTCTCACACTGGCCATGGTCTGCGAGGCGCTGTCGCGCCGATGGTATTTGGGACACCGTGATGGCCGCGGGCGACACAGGATGGTGGCGGTTTGCCCTGGCCTATTGGTAGGCGACGCTGGGCAGCCAGGTCACGATCTGCGGGATCAGGTAGATCAGGGCAAGACCTACGAGTTGCAGCGCGATGAACGGCATCACGCCCTTGTAAATGTCGGTGACCTTGATTTCGGGCGGGCAGACGCCCTTGATATAGAACAGCGCGAAACCGACCGGGGGCGTCAGGAATGAGGTTTGCAGGCAGACGGCGAAAAGGATCGTGAACCAAACCAGGTCGAACCCGAGGCCTTGCACCACGGGGGCCACAAGCGGCAGAATAATCAGCGTGATCTCGACCCAGTCGAGAAAGAACCCGAGCAGAAAAACCGCGAACAGAATCGTGATCAGGATGCCGTCGGGCCCGAAGGGCAGGCCGGTCAGCGCGTTTTCGATCACCTCGTCGCCGCCCAGGCCGCGCAGGACGACCGAAAACGCGGTCGCGCCCAGGAAGATCGCGAAAATGAACGAGGCGGTCTTGGTCGTGCTGAAAATCGAATCCTTGATGACCGTGAAGCTGAGACGCCGGTTCGCCGCCGCCAGCAAGATCGCGCCGGTCGCGCCGACACCGGACGCTTCGGTCGGGGTGGCCACCCCCGCGAAGATCGACCCGAGCACGGCCAGGATCAGGCCCGCCGTGGGCACCACCGCCTTGATGACCGCCCAAACGACGGCGGCGTCGACCCGCGGCCGATCCGCGGGCACGGGCGCGACCTCGGGCCTCAGGCCGGCCAGGACCAGGACGTAGACGATATACATCGCGCCCAGCATGAACCCGGGAAAGAAGGCGCCCATGAACAGGTCGCCAACCGAGGCCTCCGGTGTGGCCAGCCGGTCGGCCATCAGGACCAGCATGATGGACGGCGGAATGAGGATGCCCAGGGTGCCGGTCGCGCAGGAGGTGCCGACGGCCAGCGACTTGGAATAGTGGCTGCGCATCATGACCGGCAGCGAGAGCATGCCGAGCAACACGACCGAGGCGCCGATGATCCCCGTGGTCGCCGCCAACAGAACGCCGATCACGATCACGGTGACGGCGTAGCCGCCGCGCACGCCGCCGAACAACTTCACCATATTCACCATCAGGCGCTCGGCGATGCCGGACTGGTCGAGCATGATACCCATGAAGATGAACATCGGCAGGGCGACCAAGGTTTCGCTCTCGACCAGGCCCCACAGCCGTTCGGGCACCAGGCCGATCGAACTGCCCCAATCGAACCAGAGATCGGCGGCGAAATTCTCGACCGCGACGACCCCGACAAAGGTCCAGAGCACGGCGGTCCCCGCGAGCACCCAGGCGACCGGAAAGCCGGTGAACAAGAGCATCCCGAAGGTCAGGAACATGCCCAGAACGAAGATCGTCGTCAGTTCCATGGCCGCGGCATCCTCAAAAGATTTCGGCGCGCTTCAGTCTGTCGGCGGGATCGGTCGCGGCAGGCCAAACAGCATCGCCGTGGTTTTCAGGAGCCGAGAGAATGCGGCCGTGAACAGCAGCGCCATGCACAAGGGCAGAAAGAACTTCAGGACCCACCTGGCCGGCAACCCGGCGGGCGCCTGGGATCTCTCGTTTTGCTCGAAGGAACTCAGGAAGTAGGGGATCGTCTCCCAGAGGGCGATCGCCAAGAACGGTAGCAGGAGCAGGACAAGTCCGAGCAGCTCGACCCAGGCCTGAGTTCTCGGCGAGAGGCGCTCGTGCAGGACATCAACTCGGACGTGATCGTCGTGCACGAGCGTATACGACATGCCGACCAGCCAGGCCGCCCCGGCGAGATGCCACTGGACCTCCTCCAAGGTCACGGATCCCTGGCCGAAGGCATAGCGCGCGACCACCGAGTAGAGGATGACACCCACGACGGCGATCCAAAGCCAGGAGAACAGGGCGCCGATGCGGTCGAGGAACTGATCGATGAGATCCGACAGCGCCGTGCGCGGCAGGCTCGTGTGGTGGATCAGCTCGTGCTCGATATCGGCCAGGCTGCGAGCGGGCCGGGTTGGGTCTTGATCGTTTTCGCCCATCAAAGATCGCCTCCATGATCGCGCGGAGCGTTCGCGGCGCCCATGCGTGGGCCGCGCATGGGCGCCACCACGCCGCGTCTTACTTCGACAACTCGGCCGGCAGATAGGCCCGCTCGTCCCAGATGGCATAGGTCTTTTGGAAAGCCTGCTGGGATTCGAGGGCGCGCTTGAAGTCGGCGTCGGCGGCGGCCTCCTCGGCCAAGACTTCGTCGCTGACCGTTTTCAGTTTCTTCAGAATGTCCATCGGGATCTGCCCGATGTTGATGCCCTCGCTCTGCAGCTTGGCGAGCACAGCGCCGTTCTTGTATTCGCCCTCGGCCAGTCCGCGCAGCACGGCCGCGGTGCAGGTCGTCTCGATAAGCGCCTTTTGCGCCTCGGTTGCAGCCTTCCATTTGTCGCCGTTGATCAGCATGTACTGGGCCGTGAACGGCTGGTGCCAGCCCGGGAACAGGTTGTTCTTGACAATCTGGTTAAAGCCCAGGATCTCGTCGATCGCCGGCATGGAGAATTCGGTGGCGTCAATGGTGCCTTTTTCCAGCGCCTGGAACAGCTCACCGCCGGGCATCATGGTGACCGAGGCGCCCAGCTTTTCCAGTACCTTGCCGCCCAGGCCGGCGAAGCGAATCTTCATGCCTTTGTAGTCGTCCAGGCTGGCGATCGGCTTGGAATACCAGCCGGCGGTTTCCGGCCCGATGATGCCACACAGCTGGGCGTACACATTGAAGCCCTTGTTGGCATAGACCTCTTGCAACATGTCGTGGCCGCCGCCGAAGAGATACCAGCCGGTAAAGGCCCAGGGCTTCAGGCCGAACGGCACCGCCGCGAACAGGGGCACCGCCGGGACCTTGCCCTGGTCGTATCCGATCCAGGTGTAGCCCGCCTCGACCTTGCCGTCCGAGACCGATTGCAGGATTTCGAATGGCGGCACCAGCTTGCCCGGCTCGTATACGCGGACCTGGACCTCCCCGTTACTGGCCTTGCCCAACTGCTCGGCCACCCATGGCGCCGGCGAGCCGAGACCCGGCAGCTTCGAGGCGAAGGCAATCGGCATCTTCCAGCGGATCTTTTCGGCCGCGGCGTCGCCTGGCGCGGCGAGCAGGCCAAGGGAGGCGGCAAGCGCAACGGCGCAGACGCCTCGTTTGACAGCGGTGCAGAAAATCATCGGTCAGTCCTCCTGTTGATGATGGCGCTCACGCGGGCGTGGCGGGCGACTATGGTTCGGTTGGCGGAAGAGGCAAAGCGGCCACGGCCGATATCCTGGCTGTGCGCCGCACAAGCGAGTTCGAGACTGGAATACGCAAGGCCCCCACTTCCCCGGTTCCTGGAGGTTGCGGATCGCGTGGCACGGCGCCAGCGGACCCTGGTCCCCCAGACGTGTTCAGCGCCGACTACTCTAAACCGACATTACCCGGATGACATCCAAATTTGTGGGCACTGCACCATCGTGCTGACCAGGCCCCGTAGACCGGGTCCAGATTTGGCCCGGGGATGGACGCTTGGCGAGATAGTTCGGCGCACCGGTATATGGCAGCAGGTTTACCAGAAAGAGCCGCCGAAAACGCGCTGTGGAGACGTAATGTGTTTGGCCGCATGTCGCCTTTCGGCTGCTTTTCCCCTACCGGCCATGTCCGGTGCACGTCCGCTTAGCCTTTCGCTTCGGGCCATTGGACCGCGATGTCCGGATTCGATCAGGTTCCGTCCGCTGTGGTCTCAGCTCCGGGCGTAGCTTAACCCCCCGGTGAACGGGGAAGAACAACCCAAAGCCGTCATACTGGCCGTCGCGGTGGTTCGTCAGGTCTGAGGTCGCGATACGGACATCGGGTGAGGAACGCCATAAGCTAAATTCCTGCCTCCGAAAACGAACTTCAGTCACCTGCGGAGCCTTCCGCAAGGAAGGCCTCTCTGTGTCTGTATGGGGCTTCATGCCGACCAAGCATGTGATCGGCGGTGCCTGCCTGTCATTCCTGTGGACGTCATTCGGGAGAGCGGGTCGGACTCAATCTCGCTGCCGCGTAACTGCCGGAAAATGCTCCTAGCCAGTCCATAGAACCGGTCAGAGATGCGTATGTGAGTGCGGGAGCATGACGGTGATGACTGGGCCGATGAACGACAGT
>JBFJPL010000146.1:0-9632 GCA_041617155.1 Kiloniellales bacterium | reverse complement strand
TTCCATGCTCCGGCTCGCCTGCTCGAGTGATTTGCTGACCTTGACCGCGCCGGGTTCGTCCGGCAGATGCTCGACCTTGAAGCCGAGTTTCCGCGCCAGCCCGAGCATGGCCGTGTTCTCTGCCAGGACGGTACCCCAGAGCTCGCCGATGCCGCGCCCTCGGGCATAGGCGAGGATCCGATTCATCAGCAGGCTGCCGATGCTTTGGCCTTGCATGTCGGAGCGGACGATGATGGCGAACTCCGCGCGCGTGTTGTCGGGATCGGCGGCGATGCGCGCCACGCCCCAGCCGTCGCCGGTCCCGGCGGACTTTGG
Source organism: Kiloniellales bacterium (assembly GCA_041617155.1). Lineage (GTDB taxonomy): Bacteria > Pseudomonadota > Alphaproteobacteria > Kiloniellales > JAKSDN01 > CAMYKD01. The sequence continues at coordinate 9,317 of JBFJPL010000146.1, read as the reverse complement.
ATCGAGCGCGACCAGGGCCATCTCCCGATCGTAGTCGATTTGCGTCAGGCGCGCCGCGAAGGCCGGGCTCAGGTTCGACATCGGCATGAAGAACCGAAGCCGGACGTCCTTGGGGTCCAGTTTCTTGAAGCCGCTCTGCAGCGCCGGCGCGTCTTCGGGCCGGATCGGGCGGACCAGCACCGGCCGGCCGTCGGGCAGCTCCAGGATCTGCTCGAGCTCCTTCGGATAGGGTCGGATGGCAAGCCGGCGCGCGCCCGGGGTTTCGGCCGGCCGCACCTTGATCCGCGCGTCGAGCGCCACGATCCCCTCCGGGTCGGCCAGCAGGGGGTTGATGTCCACCTCGGCGACCTCGGGCAGGTCGATGGCCAGCTGCGCCACGTTGATCAGCGCGATGGCGACGGCATCGAGCGCCGCCGGCGGCCGGTCCCGGTAGCCCTTGAGCAGACGGTAGATCCGGGTCTCTGCGATCAGCGCCCGCGCCAGGTTCATGTTGAGCGGCGGCAGGGCGAGCGCCTTGTCCTGGATCACTTCGACCGCCGTACCGCCTTGGCCGAACAACACCACCGGGCCGAACTGGTGGTCGTCGACCAGGCCCAGGATAAGCTCGTGGGCGCCCTTGCGCCGGCACAGCTCCTCGATCACGAAACCCTCGATGCGCGCGCCGGGCGCTGCCCGGTCGACCCGGGCCAACATGGCTTCGGCCGCTTGGCGCACCTCGTCCGGCCGTTCCAGGTCGAGCACGACGCCGCCCACGTCGCTCTTGTGGGTGATGTCGGGAGACAGGATCTTGAGCACCACAGGCCGGCCGATCGCCTCGGCCACGGCGGCGGCCTCGGCCGGCGTGGCGGCAATTCGGGTGTCGACGACCGGAATGCCGTAGGCCGCAAGCACCTGTTTTGCCTCCGGTTCGTTCAGCCAGGCCCGGTCTTCCGTCAGGACGGTCCGAACGACCGCCCGCGCGGCCTCGACGTCGGGCTCGAACAGCTCGGGCAGCGACGGCGGCACTTCCATCAGAAGTTCCTGGTTGCGCCGATAGCGCACCAGATGCATGACCGCGCGCACCGCCTGTTCCGGCGTGTCGAAGGTCGGGATACGGTGGCGCGCGAAGGTCTGTCGCGCCTCGCGGACCGCGTCCTCGCCCAGCCAGGCGGTGAAGATCGCCGGGCCGGCCGCGGCGGCCCGCCGCTCCAGCGTCTCGACCACGGCGTTGGCGGCATCGGTCGACGAGGCGACCGCGGTCGGACAGTTCATGACCAGAATTGCATCGCTGCCCGGGTCGTCGAGCAGAGCCTCGAGCGCCAAGCTGTAGCGGGCGCCCGGCGCATCGCCGATGATATCGATCGGGTTGCCGCGACTCCAGGTCGGCGGCAGGCCCTTGTCGAGTGCCGCCAAGGTGTCCGGCGCCAGCTCGGCCAAGCGGCCGCCTGCATCGATCAGGGCATCGGTCGCGAGCACCCCCAGGCCGCCGCCGTTGGTCAGAATCGCCAGCCGGTCGCCGCCGCCCGACCGCGCCCTGACCCGGGTTCCGCTGGCCAGGGTTTCCGCGGCGTCGAACAGCTCGGTCAGGCTGGTGACCCTGAGCATGCCGGCCCGCGCGAAGGCCGCGTCGTAGACCGCGTCCGAGCCGGCCAGGGCGCCGGTGTGCGAGGCCGCGGCCCTGGCGCCCTCCTCGTGGCGGCCGCCCTTAATGACGATCACCGGTTTGGTGCGCGCCGCCGCGCGGGCGGCGGACATGAACTTGCGCGCCTGGGTCACCGCCTCGACATAGAGCAGGACCGCGCGGGTCTTCGGATCGACAGCCAGGTAGTCCAGCATGTCGCCGAAATCCACGTCCGCCATGTCGCCCATGGAGACCACATGGGAGAAGCCGATACCGCGTGGCCTCGCCCAGTCGAGCATGGCGGTCACCATGGCGCCCGACTGGGTGACGAAGGCAAGGTCGCCCACGAGCGGCGCGATATGGCTGAAGCTGGCATTGAGCCCGGCGCCGGGCACCATGATTCCGAGACAATTCGGTCCGATGATCCTGAGCGTATGGGGCCGTGACGCCTGGAGCATGGCGGTGCGGCGGTCGCCGCCCTCCGCGCCGCCATCCTCGCCGAAGCCGGCGGTGATCACGACCACCGCCTTGGTGCCGCGCACGCCGAGTTCGGCGATCAGCCCGGGCACGCTGTCGGGCGGCGTGGCGATCACCGCCAGGTCCGGCGTGACCGGCAGCGCCGCCACGGATTTGTGGGTCAGCACGCCCTCGATTGCGTCGTGTCGGGGATGGACCGGCATGATCGGCCCGTCGAAACCGGCGTGAAACAGGTTGCGCGCGACCACGGCGCCGACCGACCCGGCGCGCTTGCTGGCCCCGATCAGGGCGATCGAACGCGGTTGCAGCAGTCGATCGAGGTTGCGGACCGTCATGACGGCTTCTGTTGCCGGTCCAGTGCCTCGCGATAGGTCTTTTCCGGCAGTTCGCCAAATACGGCGAAGACAACCCGTTCGAAAGCCGGCTCCTTGGCCAGCCACTCGGTGACCGTCTCGACCGCGATCCGGGTCGCGCGGTCCATCGGATAGCCGTAGATGCCGGTCGAAATCGCCGGGAACGCGATCGAGACGAGGCCGTTCTTGCGCGCCAGATCGAGGCTGTGCCGGTAGCAATCGGCGAGCAGGATGTCCTCGCCGCGGGCGCCGCCCTGCCAGACCGGGCCGACCGCATGGATCACGTGCCGGGCCGGCAGGCGGTGGCCGCCGGTGATGCGCGCCTCGCCGGTCGGACAGTGACCGATAAGCGCGCAGTCGTCGGCCAGTCCGGGACCCGCGGCGTCGTGGATCGCCCCGCACACGCCGCCGCCCGGCGCCAGCTTCTCGTTGGCGGCATTGACGATGGCGTCGACCTCGAGCTTGGTGATATCGCCGGCGTAAAGCTCGATGCGCTGGTCGGACATGGCTCGCCCCTCTCGCTTTCTGAATGAGTCTATCGCGGCACCGCCTCGCCACCAAGGGGCTGTTGCGCAGCCCGGTGCATCAGATAGATGACCAACAGGATGGCCGGGATGCCCATGGCCGAGGCGTAGATAAAGAAATGCACATAGCTGGTGGCGTCGACGATCACACCCGAAAAACCGCCCAGGAACTTGCCTGGCAGCGTGAACAGCGAGCTGAAGAGAGCGTACTGCGTGGCGGTGTAGGCCCGGTTGGTCAGGCTCGACAAATAGGCGATGAAGGCCGAGCCGGCCAACCCGCCGGCCAGGTTGTCGGCGGAAATCGTCAGTGTCAGAACGACGATGTCGTGCCCGGCCACGGCGAGATAGGCGAAGACCAAGTTGGTCGCGGCAACCAGGACGGCGCCGAGCAGGAGCGGCCGCCATATGCTGTACCGCGCAACCAGAAGCCCGCCGAGGAAAGCGCCCACCATGCTCAGGATCACGCCGTAAAACTTGCTGATCGTGGCGATCTCGCTTTTTGTGAAACCTAAATCGACGTAGAGCGGATTGGCCATGATACCCATGGTGATATCGCTGATCCGGTAGAGTCCGACCAGACCCAGGATCACCAGGCCGAAACGGCCGTTGCGCGCGAAGAAATCTACGAACGGGCTGACCACCGCACCGGAAAACCAAGCGATGAAGCGGTTCAAAGCCGCATCAGGTGGACCGAGCCTGGTTTTGCCGCCAGTGAGGGAGGAGGCCAAGCGACGTTCGCGATCCCGTGTCTCGTAGTCGATTTCGACATCCGGTTCGCGGATCAGCAGAACCGTGACCATGCCGACCGACATGAAGGCCGCCATCGCCGTGTAGGCGACCGGCCAGTTGCTCCAATCGGCAATGTAGAGCGCGCCGGCCCCCGCCACGATCAAAGCGATCCGGTAGCCCGCCTGGTAGGTCGCGGCCATGGCGCCTTGCAGGTCGCGCTCCACGGACTCGATCCGGTAAGCGTCGATGACGATGTCTTGGGTCGCCGCCGCAAAGGCCACCAACAGCGCGAAGCCTACGACATAACTGAGATGTGCGGTGGGATCGGTGAGCGCGATGCCGACCAGACCGGTGGCCAGACCGATTTGCGCCAGGATCATCCAGCCGCGCCGCCGACCCAGAAGTGAGGTCAGGATCGGCAGCGCCATGCGGTCGACCACGGGCGCCCAGAAGACCTTGATCGAAAAGGTGATGCCGACCCAGCTGAAGAAGCCGATCTCCGTTCGGCTGATTCCGACCTCGCGCAGCCAGAACGACAAGGTCGAGAAAATCAGCAGGAACGGAAGGCCGGCGGAAAAGCCGAGCAACAGCATGACCAGGACACGTGGGTGGCCGTAGACCAGAAAGGCCTCGCGCCAGCTTCGGACCGGGGCTTCAGACCGCATCCTTCAGCCGGCTTTGCCGTTTGCGTTCATGGGGGTCGAGCTCGCGCTTGCGCAGGCGGATCGCGTTCGGCGTCACCTCGACCAGCTCGTCGTCCTGGATGTAGGCGATCGCCTGCTCCAGAGTCATGATCCGCGGCGTCGTCAGGCGCACCGCTTCGTCCTTGCCGGCGGCGCGTATATTGGTGAGCTGCTTGGCCTTGAGCGGGTTGACCTCGAGGTCGGTGCCGCGGTTGTGCTCGCCGATCACCATGCCGGGATAGACCGCCGCGCCCGCCGGGATGAACAGCGGGCCGCGGTCCTCCAGGTTCCACAGCGCGTAAGGTACCGCCGCACCGCTGGCGTTGGAGATCAGCACCCCGCTGCGCCGCCCCTGGATCGCCCCTTTGACCGGGCCGTAGCCGTGAAACAGCCGGCTCATGACGCCGGTACCCCGGGTGTCGGTCAGGAAATCGCCGTGATAGCCGATCAGGCCGCGCGACGGCGCCAGAAAGGTGACCCGCACTTTGCCGCCACCTGAGGGCCTGAGGTCGGTCATCTCGGCGCGCCGCTCGCTCATGCGCTCGACCACCACGCCGGAGAACTCCTCGTCGACATCGACCTGCACCTCCTCGAAGGGCTCCAGGCGCTGACCGGTTTCCGGGTCGCTCCGGTAGATCACCCGCGGCCGGCTGATCGACAGCTCGTAGCCTTCGCGGCGCATGGTCTCGATCAGGACGGCGAGCTGCAGCTCGCCCCGGCCGGCGACCTCGAAGGCGTCCTTCTGGGCCGACTCGCTGACCCGCACGGCGACGTTGCCCTCGGCCTCGCGCAGCAGGCGGTCGCGGATCACCCGGCTGGTCACCTTGCCGCCGTCGCGCCCGGCCAGCGGCGAGTCGTTGACCGAGAAGGTCATGGTGAGTGTCGGCGGGTCGACCGGCTGGGACGGCAGCGGTGTCGTTACCTCGGGGGCGCAGATCGTGTCGGCCACGGTCGTGGCGGCGAGCCCGGCGACGGCGACGATATCGCCGGCCCGCGCCTCGTCGATCGGCATCCGGTTGAGACCCCGGAACGCCAGCAGCTTGGACAGGCGGCCCTGCTCGAGCGTCTTGCCGTCGCGGCCCAGCGCCTTGACCGTCATGTTGGTCCGCGCCACGCCGGACTGAATGCGGCCGGTCAGGACACGGCCGAGGTAGGGGTCGGCCTCCAAGGTGGTGGCCAGCATGGCGAAGGGCTGGTCCGGGTCGCCCTTCGGCGCCGGCACCTGCTCGACGATCAGGTCGAACAGCGGCGCCAGGGATTCCCTGGGCGTGTCCTTGTCGGCCACCGCCCAGCCCTGCTTGGCCGAGGCGAAGAGGCAGGGGAAGTCGAGCTGCGCCTCGCTGGCGTCGAGCGCGGCGAAGAGGTCGAAGACCTCGTTCTGCACCTCGTAGAGACGGGCGTCGGAACGGTCGGCCTTGTTGATCACCACGATCGGCTCCAAGCCGCGTGCCAGCGCCTTCATGGTGACGAACTTGGTTTGCGGCATGGGTCCCTCGGCCGCGTCGACCAACAGCAGCACACCGTCGACCATGGAGAGGATGCGCTCCACCTCGCCGCCGAAATCGGCGTGGCCGGGGGTGTCGACCACATTGATGCGCACGCCCCGCCAGACCAGCGAGGTGCACTTGGCGAGGATGGTGATGCCGCGCTCGCGCTCCAGCTCGTTGGAGTCGAGCGCCCGCTCGGCGACCTGCTGGTTGTCGCGGAAAGCGCCCGACTGGCGCAGCAGCTGATCGACCAGCGTCGTCTTGCCGTGATCGACGTGCGCGATGATCGCCAGGTTGCGCAGCGGCCGGCTTTCGGTCATGACCGGTTCACTGTCCTTCGCGCTCACGCCAGCTCGGCCGCGACGGCCTCGGCCAGCGGCGCTTCGGGCCGGGCGCCGAAGTGGGAAATCACCTCGGCGGCGGCGATCGCGCCGATCCGCGCGCAGTCATAGGGGCTTTTGCCCTGGGTGTAGCCGTAGAGAAAGCCGCCGGCGAAAAGATCACCCGCGCCGGTGCTGTCGACCACCTTGTCGACCTTGGCGGCGTCGACCACGTGCAGCTCGTCGCCCCGCATGACGACCGCACCCTTCTCGCTTCGGGTCAGCACCGCCACGTCGCAGCGCCCGCGCACCGCCTGCAGCGCCTGGTCGAATTCGGCGACCTCGTAGAGCGACGCGATCTCGTGCTCGTTGGCGAACAGCAGGTCCACGTGACCGTCGACCAGATCGCGGAACTCGGCGCGGTGCCGGTCAACGCAGAAAGGGTCGGACAGACTGAGCGCGACCTTGCGCCCGGCCTCGTGGGCGATCTCGGCCGCCTTGACGAAGGCCTGCTTGGCGCGAGGCGGGTCCCAGAGATAACCTTCCAGATAGGTCACCTTGGCGTCGCCGACCGTGTCTTCATCGATGTCCTCGGGCCCCAGCCCGACGCAGGCGCCCAGGTAGGTGTTCATAGTGCGCTGGGCATCCGGAGTGACGAAGATCAGGCATCGCGCGGTCGGCGCGCCCTCGGTCGCGGCCGGCGTGTCAAAGGCGACCCCGGCGGCGCGGATGTCGTGGCGGAAGATTCCGCCCAGTTGGTCGTTGCGCACCTTGCCGATAAAGGCCGCCTTGCCGCCCAGAGCCGCGACCCCGACCATGGAGTTGGCCGCCGAACCGCCGGAAATCTCGATCGCCGGCCCCATGGCGCCATAGAGCGCCTCGGCCCGGGCGCCGTCGATCAGCGTCATGGCGCCCTTGGCCAAGCCGTGGCGTTCCAGAAAGGCGTCGTCGGACTTGCTCAAGACGTCGACGATCGCGTTGCCGATGGCAACCACGTCGACCAACCGGTTGTTCATGAAAGACCTCCGCCGGGCCAATGCGCGGGCGGAGTATAGTCAGATGCTGCGCTGCGGCAAGCGGGGCCGTGACCTTAGCAGCCGGTCCGAGTTTCGCACCTTGTTCCGTCGCCTCCGGCAGGCTACACCGGGCAGGTCATGTTCGCCGCTTTCGGTAAAGCCATCGCCCAATGTTCGGACCCCGCGTTCCGCCGTATCCTGTTGCGCGCGTTGGGCGCCGCGGTGTTGCTGTTCGCCGTGCTCTGGACCGGGGCATGGTTCCTGCTGTCATGGGCCGGCGAGGGATTGTCGGGATGGGCGGCGTCGATGGATTTGGGCGATTTCCTGACCGGCATTTTGGAGTGGTTGTTCGGCGTGGTCTCGGTCTCCGGCGTGGTGGTCGCCAGTCTTTTCGTGTTTCCCGCCGCGACCGCGCTGATCCTGAGCTTCCTGGTCGACGACGTGGCGCTCGCGGTCGAACGGCGCCACTACCCCGAGCTGCCGGCGGCACGCGACCAGCCGGTGACGGAGGCGCTGCGCGACGCGCTCGGCTTCACCGGCGTCACGCTGTTCGCCAACCTGCTCGCGCTGCCGTTCTATTTCATTCCGCCGTTCAATCTTTTTGTGTTCTATGCACTCAACGGCTATCTTCTCGGTCGGGAGTATTTCGAGCTGGTCGCCGTGCGGCGGCTCGAGTCCGCCTCGGTACGACAGCTGCGCAAGCGGTATCGCGGCCGGGTTTTGATGGCTGGGGTGGTCATCGCGTTCTTTCTGACCCTGCCGCTGATCAACCTGGTCACACCGATCATCGCGACGGCGTTCATGTTGCACGTTTTCGAGGGGGTAAGGCGACGCGGCGACGTTCTGGAAGGCGCGGCAGGCTGATCGAACCGGCGCGGTCGGGCGCGCCAGCAAAAACCACCGGAGAATAGGGATAACAGAGACGATGTTCACCAAGCGCAGACCCTCCGACCCCGACCAACCTCAAGCCAGGCAAAGGGACCGACAGGATGGCCCGGCCGGCAGATCCCGGCCGGGCGTGTCCGGCGCCGCCGGTGCCTACGACGTGCCGCGCCGGGTCGCCGAACACTTGGTCCCGGGCAGCCGCCACGGCGACCCCCGTTCGCCGGTCCAGAGCGGCAAGAGCGAAGGGCGCAAGCTTGTCGTCGGCCGCGACATTTCCCTGTCGGGCGAGATCAACGCCTGCGAGACCCTGATCGTCGACGGCCAGGTGGAAGCCGATCTGAAGGACTGCGAGGTTCTGCGGATTAGCGCGCCGGGTCTGTTCAAGGGCACGGCGGTGGTCGACCAGGCGGATATCAGCGGCCGCTTCGAGGGCGAGTTGACCGTGCGCGGCCGCTTGGTCCTGCGCGCCACGGGCCGGATTGCCGGCCAGCTCCGTTATAACGACATGGAGGTCGAGCGCGGCGGCAAGATCGGCGGCACCCTGGAGGAGCTGACGCCGTCGACCGGGGCGGAACGGGTGGAACCGATCACCGCGTGACCGCCGGCCCGAAGGCATTGCCGAACAAGCATACCATGCGCCGGGGCCGTCGCTGTCTCGAGACTGCCGTTGCCGGACTGCTGGCCGCGATGCTGCTCACCGCCTGCGACACCACGGCGCCCGACCCGCCGGCGGAGGCCGGCCCGCCGCCCGCGCAAGCCGCCCTCCCCGATGTCGAGGTCGACGACGATCCGGAGCGTCTGATCGGTCTGGGTCCGAACGGTCTCAACGTCTTGCTCGGTCAACCGGAACTTATCCGCCGCGAGCCGCCGGCGCGGATCTGGCAATACCGCAGCGGCGCCTGCGTGTTCGACGTCGTGTTCTACGAGGAGGCCGACGGCGAGCGGGTCACCTACGTCGAGGCTCGCGACAGCCTCGGCAACCGGACCGCGCCGCGTCCCTGCCTGAACACCCTGCTACGCGCGCGTCTGAGCGGCGCGTCGGGTTAGCCCGCGGCGCCGTCCGTGGATCAGGCCGTGGCCTTCCGCCGGGCCGCCTTGGTCCGCGGCGCCGCCTCCAGGGTCGTCTTGGCCTTGTAGGCGCAAAGGTCGCGCACGACGCAGGACGGACAGTCCGGCTTGCGCGCCTTGCAGACGTAGCGGCCGTGCAGGATCAGCCAGTGGTGGGCGTGCAGCTTGCGCGCCG
>JBFJPL010000145.1:0-10003 GCA_041617155.1 Kiloniellales bacterium | reverse complement strand
GATCCGCCGTCGAAGGCCGCGGCGGCACCCGGCCAGCCCAGCCAGAAGGTCAGATAGACGTTGAGGAGAAAGGCAAAGAGCGTCGCGACGATCGTCCAAGCCACATAGCGAGACGCCTGCGTCAAGGCGCTCGGCACGAAGTCATCGGTCTTTTCGGACTGGACCACGGTCATTGGAGGGCTGACCCCAAGACCTTGGGACGACGCTTGAGCGCCGTCCCTGGGGGCAAGGTCTTGCGGACCGGCCCCCGCTTAGAGCCCGAGCACCCGGTTCCGTTTCAGCGAATAACCGACATCGGAGAGCTTCATCCAGCTCGCGACATTGGCGCGCGCTTCCGCGAAACTGTCGTAAATGCGACTGGCCAGGCTGCTGTGCGCCCGCGTCTCTTTCATGACCGCGTCCGCGGCCTCGCCGAAGCTGTCGTAAATCTCGTCGCTGAACTCGCGCAGCTTGACACCATGCTCCTGGGTAAGCTTCTTGAGATAGGTCGCGTTGAGCGCGTTGTTTTCGGACATCGCGATCTCGCACTCCATCTGGCAGGCCGCCTCGATGATCAGCTGCTCGGTCTTCGAGAGACCTCCCCACCAGGACTTGTTCATGCCGAAGGAGATGAATCCGCCCGGCTCGTGCATGCCGGGATAGTAGTAGTACTTTGCCGCCTCGTAGAACTTGAGGAAGTAGTCGTTGTAGGGGCCGACCCACTCGGTGGCGTCGATCGCACCGGACACCAGGTTCTCATAGATCTGGCTGCCCGGCAGCGAGACCGGCGAGGCGCCGACCTTGGCCATGACGTCACCGCCCAGCCCGGGAATGCGCATCTTTAGCCCCTTCAAGTCGTCGGCCGTCTCGATTTCCTTGTTGAACCAGCCGCCCATCTGGACACCAGTGTTGCCTGCGGGCAAAGCCTTGATACCAAAGCCACCGGCCAGCTCGTCCCACAGTGCCTGGCCACCCAGGTGATTGATCCAGGCGGAATTCTCAGTGTAGGTGAGGCCGAAGGGGACCGAGGTGAAGAAGGCCCAGCCAGGATGCTTGCCCTTCCAATAGTAGTCGGCCGAGTTGTAGGCCTGGGCATTACCCGAGGCGACCTCGTCGAAGACGTCGAAACCACCGACACGCTCACCTGATGCAAAATACTGGGCCTGGATCCGCCCGTCGGTCATATCGGTGATACGTTGGGCATGGCGCTGGGCGCTCAGGCCGAGGCCGGGGAAGTCGCGCGGCCAACTCGAGACGATCACCATTTCTTTGCGTGCCTGCGCAATGGCCGGGGCGGCGAGAGTGGTGGCTGCGGCGGTCGCGCCGGCGGCGACGCCGGCTTTGGTGATAAAGGAACGGCGGTCCATTGCATTGTCTCCCTGTCGGTTGAGTGGCTGCACCGTCAGCCTCGACGGCGGCAGCTTTGGGGCCTTCGGCGGCAACCCGGTCGGGGGGATGAAACCACTTGGCCCATTGCCTCCCTGCCTTAGTTCAAGCGCCTTCTTTCGCGGGCCCTAACCAATCAGGCAGTCGCGCAATTAAACCCGATTTTTCGAGAAACTCAAACGATCAGACCTATAGCGTGCCGACAACTGGGCGACAAACCACCACCGGGTGTATGACTTCGGGGCTGTTCTTCGAATGGTATCATCGAGATCGTCTGCTGGCCAGGCGCCACCCAACGCACCTGCCCAGCAACGACCGGACAAACGACTTTGCTCCTGCAACAGGGGCGGCTAAACCTGTTCGCACAGGGCCTCCAGCAGCCACTCGTGCAGGGCGCGCAGCGAGTGTTCGCTGTTGACGCCGAGGTCCGGGTCGAGGATCAGCGGGGCGGGGCGGTAGCCGCGGCTGGCGAGGCCGCGCTGGACCGAATTGACCAGCCTTATGTCCTCGGCGACGGTAGTCTCCTGGTCCTGCGCGGCCAGTCGGTCGATGGCCTCGGAAATCTTGCCTTCGGGGCCGTACCAGCCACGATAGACCGTCGTCGTGATCACGCCGGTCGGCTGCCAGGCATAGGTGTTCAGCACGCCGCCGGGATAGACCTGGAAGGAAAAACCCGGCCAGAGGAACCAGGAGCTGTAGTCGCCGGCGCTGGCGCCGGCCGCCGCGTAGCTCATCTTCTCGGGGCTGGCGGCGCGCGTGGTGTGGCGCAGGCAGTGGCCTTGGGGCATGACGTTGTAACTGGCCGGGTCGATCACGCCCTTGGCGAAGGTCGGGTGGTTGAGCCGACAGTGGTAGCACTCGTTGTAGTTCTCGACCGAGACCTTCCAGTTGCAGGCCTTCTCGACCGGGATCCAGACGACCGGAGCCAGGCGGGCGATCTCGGGCAGGAAGTCGCTCAGCTCCGCCGCCACGCCGGGGAACCACTCGGCCATGGGCCGGGCCTCCGGGCCCAGGTTGACGAAGACAAAGCCGCAGAAGACTTCCGTGCGCACCTCGGTCAGGCAGATTTTGCTGCCGTCGAAGCCGGGTACCTTTTCGTGGTTCGGCGCCTTGCGGAAACGGCCGTTCGGGCCGTAGCTCCAGGCGTGGTAGGGGCAAACGATCTGGCGCTTGTTGCCGCGGCCCTCGAGCAACTCGTGGGCGCGGTGCATGCAGACGTTATAGAAGGCGCGCAGCGCCCCGTCCTTGCAGCGGATCGCGAAGAGGTTCTGGCCGCAGATCTCGAAGCTGACGTAGTCGCCGGGGCTCTCGAGCTCGGAGACATGGCAGGCGTAGAGCCAGGTGCGGAAGAAGATCCGCTCCTGCTCGCGCGCGAAGACCGCACCGTCGGTGTAGTAGGCCGGATCGAGCGCGCGGATAATACCAAAGGTCATCGGTAATGACCTTTGGTATGAAGCTCTTGGGTGCGCCGGCCTTGCCGTCGTTCACGTCAGTCCCCCTCCCGCCAATAGATGCCGAGCTCGTGGCGCCGCTGGAGGAGATGGTCGGCACCGTGCGCGCGGCGCACGCCGCCGGCTACCGGGGCCACTCGGCCAAGGTCGGCGGCGCCGAGGCCGATCTCGACATCGCGCGCATCGAGGCCCTGGTCGCCGATCGCCGGGCCGGCGAGACGCTCACCATCGACGCCAACCGCGCCTGGCTGCCGGCTGAGGCGATCCAGGTCATGAACGCGGTCGCCGGCCCGGCCTGGTTCGAGCAGCCCTGCGAGAGCTACGCCCAATGCCTCCAGGCGCGCCGCCTGCGCGACCTCGCGATGGCCGCCGGCATCCGCCTGAACATCGAGGACACCGGCGGCTCCGTGCTTTCGGCCAGCGCCGCGGTCCACCTGGCCGCCGCGACCCCGGCCCCGCACCGCCGCGCCACCTCGCTGTGCCACGACATGCCGACCCTGGACATCGCCCCCGGCCAGGGCGCGCGCAACGACGGTGGCGTTACCGAGGCCCCGGACCTGCCGGGCATCGGCGTCGCGCCGGACCTGGAGCTGCTGGGGGAGCCGGTTGCGGTTCATGGGGGTTAGGGCGCGGCCCGTGATAGCTCACATCGTAATGACGATCTTCCCCACGTGGTTGGCGCGCTCCATGTGGCGGAAGGCATCGACTGCTTGCTCCAACCCAAAGGTAGAGTCGATGACCGGCGTGAGACCGTGCAGGGTCATGGCACGGGCCAGCGCTTCAAGGCGAGCCCGAGACCCCACCACGATGCCTTGCATGCGGACCATCGGGCCAATGAGCTGGCGAATGTTCAACGGCGTCTCATATCCGCCGACGAAACCAACAACCCCGACAAAACCGCCAAATGCAACTGCCGCCAAGGATTGTGACAGAGTGGTGCCCGTCGTCTCGACGACCAGATCCACGCCCCGTCCGCCGGTGGCCGCCCTGACGGCTGCCGCCCATTCGGGGGTTTGCCGGTAGTTTATGACGGCATCGGCGCCCAGCCCTTGGAGCATATCCGCCTTGGCTTGGGTTGACGTCAACGCGACCACCCGGCTCCCGGAGGATTTTGCGAACTGAAGCGCAAACAAGGCAACCCCACCAGTACCCTGAACCAATACGCTGTCGCCCGTCTTGAGCCCGCCCTCCATGAGACAGGACCAAGCGGTAAGCGCGGCAATCGGCAGAGTGCTCGCCTCTTGATCGCTCAAATGCGGCGGCGCGGCGATCGCATCCTCGGCAGGGACGACAATATACTGTTGCAGGACTCCTGGTAACGGGCCGCCCAAGGTGCGCGTGAACCGCTGCTCGGGTGTCAGGGCTCCATCGTGCCAGCCTTGGATATAACAAGGTATGACCCGGTCACCGACGGCGAAGCGCGTGACATCCTGCCCGACAGCCTCGACCGCGCCACAGGCATCGGACACCGGAACAAAGGGCAACGGCAGGTCCGGCAAGTAAGAGCCGGAAAGAATCGCGAGGTCACGATAGTTCAGGCTTGCGGCAGCGACCCGAATCAAAATTTCGCCACGTCGAACTCCGGGTCTGGGACGCTCGACCAACCTGAGTTCGTCGATCGAGAAAACCGGCGCCTCAATTGCGAGCATGGAGTCCTTGGAAACTGGCATTGTCACTTTCGCCTTGCGATCTGGATGAACCTTGAATCGACATCGTGGGCGGCAGCTTCAGACGCGTTGCTAGGCCGGGATGACTTCCATTTCCGAACCGACCCAGATGGCCGAGCGCGGCAGATCGACGAACCGCTTTTCGTCTGCCAGAAGCTCCTGGCTGGCCGCGCGGGCCGCCGGATCGTCGCCTAGGCCCTCCAGCGTTTCGAGGCTCTCGTACCAGATCTCCGCCACACCGTCATAGGGCTCGGTCGCGTCACGAAAGCGGCCGAGACGTTTGGTCATCGCACCGAAATCCGTATGCACCTGCACATAACGTATGATCCGAAGGACGTGCCGGTGCTTTTGCACCAGCAGCGCGTGGACGTCGCGCCAATAGGTCTGGAACTCTTCAACTGTCATGCCCTCGCGCCGTCGCAAGCAGAAGACCACCTTGATCATGCGTCTCACCTCTTTGGCTCTGGGGAAGCGGCGGCAGGTCGACCACGCTAGAACATATCCGCCGCTACTTTAATCGCGCGGAACGCCTTAACGGGATAGAACTCACAGCGCAGCAGTCCGGCCTTGACCATCGGTAGCTCGGCGCAAAGCCTGCTGGCCTGCTCTTCGCTTTCGGCTTCGGCAACGATCACCGCCCCCTTGCCATCGCGACGGCTGTAGAGCTCGCGGAAAAAATCGGCCTCCATATAGTCGAAGCCTTTCTTGGCCTCAGGCAGTAGAAAGGGCTCGAACTCTTCCGGTCCGCAATCCTCTTTGCGGTGGGTGACAATCACGATCTTCATCGGACGACCTCCTGAAGACTCTTGCTGGCCTGCCAAAGGCGACAACCAGCAAACGCTCCGGCCGGACTGGCGGAACGGTCCTTAAACCCAACTCCCCGATGAATTCGATCGTGACCCAGCACCGCGCCGAAGGCAACCGGCGCGGCTGCGCGCTCCCGGTCGCCGCAAGCACGCGCCACTCGACCGCTCGCCATCGCATCGCTATATTTCAAGACATCGCCCGGCCACGGAGGAGCGTGCATCATGCCACAGGCCGCCGATCCCGAAGGAAAACGCCTGCCGATCAAGTTGGACTCGAGCTCCAACGGCGAATTCGTGCCGATCCCGCTCGACGCCGTCAACCGCCGCGCCAACGCCCTGGCCCAGTGCTGGGCCAGCGAGAACGCCCGGCGGCGCGGCCTCGACCGACGCGGCTTCATGGTCTCGGCCTGCGGCGCGGCCAGCACGCTGCTCGCCTTCAACGCGGCCAACGCGGCGGCCGACCGGTTGGGCGGGTTCTTCGAGCTCGACCAGGTCGCCGCCGTCGATCCCGAGGCCGCGTCGGAGCGCCTGGGCGGCCGCGAGTTCGTGTTCGACGTGCAGGGCCACTTCGTCGGCCAGAACGGCCTCGGGCGCACCGGGCTGGGCGACGCCGAGCAGTTCATCAAGGACATCTTCCTGGATTCCGACACCGACATGATGGTCCTGTCGTTCATTCCCTCGCACCGCGAGAAGGAGCTGCTGACCATCCAGGAGGCCGACGCGACCCGGCGCATCGTCGACCGGATGGCCGGCACCCAGCGCCTTCTGATCCACGGCCGCGTCAACCCGAACCAGGACGGCGACCTCGAGGGCATGG
This sequence comes from Kiloniellales bacterium, assembly GCA_041617155.1. Lineage (GTDB taxonomy): Bacteria > Pseudomonadota > Alphaproteobacteria > Kiloniellales > JAKSDN01 > CAMYKD01. The sequence continues at coordinate 3,897 of JBFJPL010000145.1, read as the reverse complement.
ACGAGCTGGCCGAGACCTGGGGCGTGTCGGCCTGGAAGTGCTACACCCAATGGGGTCCCGACGGGCGCGCCGGCTTCTTCCTTCATGACGACCTCGGCCTCGCGATGATCGAGAAGGCGCGCGCGCTCGGCGTCAAGAACATCTGCATCCATAAGGGGCTGCCGTTCGGCCGGCGTTCCTACCAGCACAGCCTGGCCAGCGACATCGGCGTGGTCGCCAAGATGTTCCCCGACGTGAACTTCCTGGTCTACCACTCCGGCTTCATCGCCGGACAGCCCGAAGGCGCCTACGACCCGAAGCGCGGCGAGGGCGTCGACGAGCTGATCCGCTCGGTCGAGGCCAACGGCGTGCCGCGCAACGCCAACGTCTACGCCGAGCTCGGCAGCACCTGGCGCTACGTGATGCGCGACCCCGACAGCGCGGCGCACGTCGTGGGCAAGCTGGTCAAGCATATCGGCGAGCGGAACGTGCTCTACGGCTCCGACTGCATCTGGTACGGCTCGCCGCAGGACCAGATCCAGGCCCTGCGCACCTTCCAAATCTCCGAGGCGTTCCAGGAGAAACACGGCTACCCCAAGCTGACCGACCAGCTGCGCGCCCGGATCTTCGGGCTGAACGCCGCCCGGCCCTACGGCATCGAGGTCGGCGAGGTGCTCAAGCGGGCGCGCCGCGACCGGGTCGAGCGCCGCCGCGCCCACTACCGGCAGCAGCCCGACCCGCACTTCCTAACCTTCGGCCCGAAAACCCGGCGCGCCTTCCTGGCCAACTTGAAGGCGCGCGGCGGCGCACCGATTTAGCAGCCTGCTCCAGGCTAAAGCCCGAGCTTCTCGGACGCCATGGCGGCGCCCTTGACCCGGGCGGCGATCTTTTGAAACGCGATGTCGCGGGCCACGTCCGGCGAGCCGTGCTTCGGCTTGACGTCGATGCTGAAGGGCGAAAAGCCGCAGTCGTCGGTCGCGCCCAGGCGCTCTTTCGGGATGTACTTCGCGGCCAGCAGCAGGTCGTCGCGCACCTCCTCGGGCGTCTCGACCCGCGGGTTCTGCGGGTTGGTCACACCAATGAAGCAGACCTGGGCAACGCCGTTGGCGTCCTCCCGGCTGTGCTCGCCGACCAGCTTGTAGACCCGCTCCTTGTCCTTCTCGCTGGCCATCTGCATCAGAAAATAGCCGGCGTTCATCTGGAACAGGCTGGGCAGCAGCTCGGCGTAGTCGACGTCCGCGCTGTGGGTCGCATCGCAGTCGCCGCCGGGACAGGTGTGGACTCCGATGTTCTTGCGTTCGGCGGCCGAGAAGCGGTCGATCACCCGGTTGTTGAGCTCGATGAAGTGGCCGAGCATGCCGCGGCCGGTCCATGGATTGTTGGGATCGTTGCGGCACGCAAGGCGCCCCTCGGTGAAGTCGATCGAGACCCGCACCGCGCCGGCCGCGAAGCACTGGCGGATGTCCTTTTCGCACTCGTCGCAGAGGTCGTCGAGAAACTGCGCGCGCTTGTAGCCGGGCACGTCGTCGTCGAGCGGGTAGAGCAGCGCCAGCATCGAGGGCGCGATGACCGCCTGCTTCATCGGCTTCGTCGCCATCTTGACCGACTTCTTGAAATAATCGGCGGCGTAGGTCTTGTACTTGAACGGCCCGCCGGTCAGCCGCGGCAATTGACGATGGTGGCCGTCGGTGAAGATGGCGAAGTACTGGCCGTCGGCGGCCAGGTTTTCGGCCAGGCCGGTGCCCGCCAGGGTATCGGTGATCGGATAGGTGGCGAAGCTGGAGGCACGCTGCTCGCCGTCGCTGACGATCGGCGAGCCGGTCGCCTCCATGCGCGTGATCGAGTCGCGGCAGGCCTCGTCCTGCTCGCGTTCCAATTCCTCGTGCGTGATCCGGCCGGCGTCATAGGCCTCGAACGCCGCCTGTAGCTTCATCGGCCGCGGCAGCGAACCCACGGGTTCCGTCGGTATCGGCATGGCCCTCTCCCTTCCGTGTTTCCATCCGGGGTCCCCGCAATCGGGGCCCTGCTATGGCATCTGATCGTGACCCGGCTTGGCGTCAAGGGCAAAGCGCGCCGAGTCGCTGGGGACAATATGGCCCACGTCCCGCGCAAGCCCTGCTATCATGCCGCCTTGGCGACAGGGGGCCGGGCCATGACCATACCGGAGACGATGCGCGCGGTGGTACTGACCGGGCACGGCGGACTGGACAAGCTGGAGCTGCGCGAGGACTGGCCGGTGCCGAGGCCCGGTCCGGGCGAGGTGCTGATCCGGGTCGGCGCCTGCGGCATGAACAACACCGACATCAACACCCGCACCGCCTGGTACAGCAAGTCGGTGACCGAGGGCACCACGGCTGATGGCGGCGCCGGCGGCTTCGGCCAGGCGTGCTCGGACGACTCCACCTGGGGCGGCGCCGGCCTCGGCTTCCCGCGCATCCAGGGCGCCGACGTGGCCGGACGCATCGTCGCCGTGGGCGACGGAGTCGAGCCGTCGCGGATTGGCGAGCGGGTCTTGGTCGACCCCTGGCAGCGCGATCCCGCCGAGCCCGAGAACCGGGCGCTGGCCGGCTATCTCGGCAGCGAGCGCGACGGCGGCTTCGCCCAGTACGCCACGGTGCCGGCGGGCAACGCCTGCAAGATCGAGACGGATTTGACCGACACCGAGCTCGCGACCTTCCCCTGCTCCTATTCCACGGCTGAATACATGCTGACCCGGGCGCGGCTGGCGGAGGGCGAGACGATCCTGGTGACCGGCGCCTCGGGCGGCGTCGGCTCGGCCCTGGTGCAGCTCGCCCGGCGGCGCGGCGCGCGGGTCATCGCCGTGGCCGGCCGCACAAAGATGGAAGCGGTCAGCGCGCTCGGCGCCGCGGCGGTGATCGCGCGCGACCGGCCGGATCTGGAGGCCGCCGTGCGCGACGCCGCGCCGGGCGGGGAGGTCCAGGTGGCGGCGGACATCGTCGGCGGCGGCGACTTCCCGACGCTGCTCGAGCTGCTCGGCCGGGGCGGGCGCTACGTCACCTCCGGCGCGATCGCCGGGCCGCTGGTCGCGCTCGACCTCAGGACTCTCTACCTCAAGGACCTGGAGCTGATCGGCGCGACCGTCATGCCGCCGGGCATCTTCGCCAAGCTGGTCGGCTACATCGAGGCCGGCGAGATCCGACCCCTGCTCGCCAAGAGCTTCCCGCTCGCCCGGATCCACGCGGCGCAAGAGGAGTTCCTGGCCAAGAAGCATGTCGGCAACTTCGTCATCCTGCCGGGTTAGACGGGTTCGCCCGGCCGGGATCGCAGCGGCCGAGATAGTCGAGCAGACGCGCCCGGTTGGCCGGGTCGAGGAAGGTCTTGATGTGGCCGCTGTCCGGCAGGAGCCAGAGCTCCTTGGGTTCGCCGGCGGCGGCGTGGAGCGCCTCGCCGTGGTGCGGCGGGACCACCTGGTCGGCCAGGCCGTGGATGGTCAGGACCGGGACCGGGCTGATCTCGGCGATCGCCTCGAGCGGGCGGTGATCGCCGTCGATGGTGAAGGAGAGCGGCCACTGGAAGGCCCAGGTGAGAAAGAAGCCGGCCAGCTTCTCGCGCACGATCGCGCGATAGTCGGAAAAGGCGCTGTCGGTGATGAGCGCGCGCACCCGCGCCTTGTGCGGCGAGCGGGCGAGACCGACGATGGCGATGCTGCCGCCGAGGCTCTGGCCCAGCACGACGACCCGGCCCGGATCGACCTCGGGCAGCACCATCAGGCGCTCGAGCGCGGCGGCGAAGTCGAGGTGCGCGCCGGCCAGGTCCGGTTTGCCGCCCGAGCGGCCGTAGCCGCGATAGTCGAACAGGAAGACGTTGACCCCCTCGGCCGGCAGCCACCAGACGCTGGCGATATGGGTCGAGACGTTCTCGGCGTTGCCGTGGGCGAACAGCAGCGTGCAGGCCTTG
>JBFJPL010000144.1:0-10052 GCA_041617155.1 Kiloniellales bacterium | reverse complement strand
GCCGTGCGTATTGTGCAGCACGGGGTCGGAGTTGATGATGTCGATGGCCCCGGCGCGAATCGCCTGGACGTGCGGCTCGAAGCGGCACTTGACGTTGTCGAGCACCGGCTTCTTGGCTGCCATGGCACCCCAAGCCTTGCCTTTCTCCACATTGACCAACTGGACGAAGACGTCCTGCGTGCCCTTGTCGGCTCCGACGATGATCTGCGGCTCCTCGCGGATGCCGCCGCAGACCTCTTGATCCTTGGTCACAACGATCATCCGAGTCGGTACGGGCCCGCTGTAGACGACCTTGCCCGTGATCGTGCCGCCGTCGGAAACCGACATTTCGTCGTAGGCTTGGGCCGGCAAGGCGAACAGCCCGGCCGTGATCAGGGTGCAGAAGACGGTGCTCCGTGTGGGGATTTGCATTGACAGGCCTCCTCCTTGCGTCCGGGTGCTGCTATCCGCAACGGGCCGTGATGCCGCGGGAGCTCGAGGGGCCGATCTCTTGATTTCTCAAGGGGTACCGAACCCCCGCTTCCGGCCTAGCTGGCTCGCTTAGAACTTGTCTAATTCAAAAAAGGGTAGACAAGACCGCGCGTGTTCGTCAACATTGAAATTAGAATAATTCAAAAAAAAGGGCTTGGGCGCATGGTTCCTGAGCACCCCTTGCATAGGTAGCGAGTCTGTTGTTGGTCTAAGCAGACAGAGTCCAAGCAGACTCGGCGGTTCTGTTTAGAGTCCGTCCCGAAGGGGCAGCCGGAGACGCTATCGGCAAAGAACACGGTGCCACCGAAGGAGTGGCCCGGCAGGAATGCAGGGGAAATCGATGCCCAGGAGACCGACGTCCCGCCTGGCCCAAGGGAAGACGGCTCATAGCGGGGGGCTATCATGGCGGAATCACTGCGCGGCAAGTTCGAGGGCGTCGACCTCGACGCTTTGGTCGATCAGCGTCTCATAAGGATTTGGCTCTACTGGGGCATGTTCTGGCTGATGCTGACACCGACCGCCGGTGTCACCATCTCTGCCATGTTCAACTATCCAGGTTATTTGGGAACGGCGCTCGAGCTGGGCTTCGGGCGGATTAGGCCGTTTCACGTGCAGGGCGTCATCTTCGGCGCCTTTTCCACGCTGTTCATCGGGCTCTGCTACTATCTGGTGCCGCGGCTCTGTGGCGTGCCGCTCCACATGGGGCGGATTGGCTATGTCCTGGTCTGGGTCTGGAATATCGGCCTGATCATCGGCCTGGCCTCGATGCTGCTGGGCTACAACCAGGGCCTCGAGGCCGGCGAGTTTCCGCTGCTGATCGACATCGTGATCGTCGCCGTGGTGAGCATCACGACCTATCAGTTCATCGTGACCATCGCAAAGCGCCTAGAGCCGCCGCTCTACGTCGCGCTCTGGTACCTGATCGCGGCCTTCGTGTGGACGGTGCTGAACCTGATCATGGGCAGCTTCATCCTGCCCTACACCATCGCCGGGGCGAACAGCGCCGCCTGGCACGGCCTGTTCATTCACTACATCGTGGGGCTTTGGATCACGCCGGCGGGCTACGTCCTGATCTACTATTTCCTGCCGGTGGCCGCGAAGAACCCGCTCTATAGTCACAAGCTGTCGCTGGTCGGCTTCTGGTCGCTGGCGCTGTTCTATCCCTACGTCGGCATCCACCACTACCTCTACAGCCCGATCGCCGATTGGGCCGAGACGCTCGCCATCATCACCTCCATGCTGCTGATCATCCCGGTCTGGACGGTGCTGGTGAATTTCTTCGGCACCATGATGGGCAAATGGCACGAGTTCGGCCGCAACCTGCCGGCCAAGTTCCTGATCATGGGCTCGATCATGTACCTGCTCGGCTGCTTCCAGGGCTCGACCGAAGCCTTGCGCGCCATCCAGCAGCCGACGCACTTCACCGATTTCGTGATCTCGCACTCCCATCTGACGGTATTCGGCACCTTCGTGGTCTGGGCGGTCGGCGGCTTGGTCTACACTTGGCCGCGCCTCTGCGGCCGCGAGCTCTGGTCGTTCAAAATGGGCAACTGGTCGTTTTGGCTGATCACCTGCGGCATCTCGACGATGGGGCTGGTGTTGACCGCCGGCGGACTGATGCAGGGCTATTCCTGGATGGCCGGCGTGGAGTGGGTGCAGTCGATTCTGCCGGTCAAGCCCTATTGGCTGGTCCGCACGCTCTCGGGAATCGCGATGGACATCGGCCTGTCGCTGCTCGTCGTCAACCTGACGATGACGGCGATAACGCGACCCGGCGAAGAGCGGAGAGGAGCCGCCGAACCGGTGCTGCAGGGACCAACCGCTGCTGAAGGAGCCGCCCGATGAACCTCCGATTCGTGGCCTTGGTCGCCGGCGTGGGCTGCTTCTTCCTGGCCCTCGGGACGCAAGGCATCCTGCCTCTGGTGGAAACCGAATCCCGCACCACCAAGGTGACCAGCGTCGTGCGCACCGATCTCGGAGAGCTCAAGTGGATGGTCTCCGAGGCCACCGACTACACCGAGCAGCAGGCCCGCGGTCGCAAGATTTACATTCGCGAGGGCTGCTGGTACTGCCACTCGCAGTTCGTCCGGCCGGTGACCGGCGAGACCCGTCGCTGGGGTCCGGTCAGCCAGGCCGGCGAGTACGCCTTCGACACGCCGCACCTCTTCTCGACCCGTCGCATCGGGCCCGATCTCACCCGAGTCGGGCTCAAGTACAGCGACGAATGGCACCACGCGCACTTCTGGGACCCGCGCATGGTCGTGCGCGATTCGATCATGCCGAGATTTGCCGGCCTGTTCGATCGCCCCGGGCAACGTGTCAGGATCGTCGATGACTCGCAGGGTCGTCGCACGCTCGAGCAGACGCCGGCGACCGACGGGCTGTTCAGTTTCTCGGGCGAGCAGACCATCAACCTGACGCCCAGCGCCGAGGGTCTGCTGTTCGTGCCGCTCAGCGCCAAGGACCGCTATCCGGTCATCCTGACGCCGAACGACGAATTCACCGGCGAGGACGTGCAGATCGCCGCCGAGACCGAGGAGCTGGCGGCGCTGATCGCCTATATCCAGAAGCTCGGCATGAATCGCGGCAAGTGGCGCGGCGTCTTCGAGCCGCAACGGCTCGAGGCTTCGATCGCTTCGGTGCCGCGTTCGGACGAATGGATCGCCTTCGGGCGCGAGGTCTACGAGGCCCGCTGCGTCGGCTGCCACGGCGTCACCGGCGACGGCAACGGACCGGCGGCGACCTTCATGTACAAGGTGCGGCCGCGCAACTTCAACCTGGGCGTCTTCAAGTTCAAGCTGGTCAAGGGCCCGCTGCCGCACGACGGCGACTTGCTGCGGACCATCACCCGCGGTGTGCGCGGTACGGCGATGCCGCCCTGGCATTCCTTGACCCAGGACGAGCGTCTCGCCGTCATCCAGTACATCAAGTACGAGCTCGCGGTCGACCGCAGCGATCCGGCCCGCCCCTACGCCTACTTCGTCGAGGAACCGCCGGGAGAGCCGCTCTACATCGGTCTGCCGCCGACGCCCTCGCCGGAGATGCTCAGCCGCGGCAAGGAGATCTGGCAGCAGGCCAAGTGTTGGGAATGCCACGGCGATACCGGCAAGGGTGACGGCGAGAAGGCGGCCGGCCTCAAGGACGACTTCGGCTACCCGATCCCACCGGCCGACCTGACGACCGGCCAGTTCAAGTCCGGGTCGGCGGTGGAGGACATGTACCGCACCATCAGCACGGGTCTGAGCGGGACCCCCATGCCGTCCTACCGGAATGCCTTCCCGGACCAGGATCGCTGGGCCCTGTCCTACTATGTTCTCGCGCTTTCGGCCTTTACCGACCCGCTGACCGGCGAGCCGCTGAAGATCTCGGCGAAGGCCCGCTCGGCGCTCAACGACCCGCGGCTCAAGGCGTCTTCCTCGGCGCGGGCCTACGTGCCGCCGGAGTCCGGAGACGACGGTCCCGTGATGGCGGAATTTGGCGGCGAGGCTTGGGCCGGGCGGCGCGGCATGGAGGTGGTCGGGGCAGAGCCGCGGCTTGCTTCCAGCAAAACGGCGGCCGAACAATAGCGGCAAGGAGACGGAACCATGGCCGAAACCTTCGTTCAATTCATGGTGGCCCTGTTCATGAGCCTGGGTGCCCTGTGTATCTTCGCTTGGGCGGCGCTTTCCGGCTATTTCAGCAACGTCGAGGAAATCGCCCAGCGATTCTATCGCGTGGAAATGGGAGAGGACGATGAAGAACAGCGAGACGAGCGCCAATGAGGCGGCCGGACCCGCAAGCGAAGACAAGGAAGACTACGCCGGCGGCTACATCCAGGCCTATCACGGGAAGATTCCGCTCTGGCTCATCGTCGTCTACTTCGGCCTGGCGATCTGGGGTCTCTACTACATGTACCGCTATTGGGGCAGCTTCGGGCCCGGCCTCGGCTACTAGGCGAAGCAGGCAGCAGATCACGCGCGACACGCAAACACGACAAGAGGAGCGAGAATGATGATGGCGGCGAAGATTGTCCTGGCGTTCGCAGCCTTGAACCTGCTCTTCCTCTTCATCGAGCTCGCGATAAACGTGTTCGGTACGACGTTCTGAGGAGGCGGACCATGATGGAAAATCCGGTAGCCGTGATCTCTGAGCTGGATGCGGAGCAGGCGATCGCATTCTTCAGCTTCGCGGCCTTCACCATTGGGTTCTTCGTTTGGGTGGCTTGGCTGTGGCTTAAGAAGCACTAAGCGGCGGCGCGGGCGCAGCGCGCCAACGCGCGGTGGATTGGAGCCGGCGCCATGACCGGTCTGAACGGGTTATCTTCCTATCTGCTGATCTTCGTCGCGGGGTTCGCCGGCAGCTTCCATTGCGTCGGCATGTGCGGCGGCTTCGCCTGCGCGTTGGGTCACGACCCGCGCGGTCGTCCGGCGACTGTGCTGCGTCACCTTCTCTACAATAGCGGCCGGGTCACGACCTATCTCTTCATGGGCGGCCTGGCCGGCGCGGCGGGCCAGATGGCAATGGATTCGATGACCAGCCCGCTCGGCGGGTCGCTGCTCACCGGCCAGCGCCTTCTGACCTTGGCCGCCGGGGTGCTGATGGTCGTCATGGCCCTGCAGCTCTTCGGCCTACTGCAGCGCGCCCACGCGATCGGCTTCGCCGGCAGCACTCTGGTCCTGTCCCTGCGCAGCCTGTTGCGGGCGCCGGGCCCGACTGCTCCGCTCGCCTTCGGCGTCATCAACGGCTTTCTGCCTTGCCCCTTGGTCTACGCCTTCGTCGCCCAAGCGGCGAGCACGGCGGATCCGCTGCCTGCGGTCTTGACCATGGCGGCCTTCGGTCTCGGCACCTTCCCGGCGATGCTCATGATGGGCGGTGTCGGCCGCATGCTTCAGCCGATCTGGCGCCAACGCGGGGTCTGGATCGCCGGCGGCTTTATCCTGCTGATCGGCCTGATCACGATCGCGCGCGGGGTGCTGCCCCTCGCGAGCCACGGAATGGGCCACTGATGGCGGTGGCAAGCGAAAACGCGCTCTGCAGCCACTGCCTGTTGCCGACCGATGGAACGGCGACCCGCCGCATGGTGCACGGCGAGTCGCACCACTTCTGCTGTTACGGCTGCTGTCTGGCTTTCCAGGTGCGTCACGGCATCGGCGAGGAGTCGGAGGCGACCTGGCTGCTGATCCGCATCGGCGTTGGCGGCTTCTTCGCCATGAACGTCATGCTGCTCAGCCTACTGCTCTATTCCGGCACCTTCGAGGTTGCCGACCAGGAGGTGCAACCCTGGATCCATCTACTGCTCTGGTTGTTGGCGACGCCTGTCCTGGTCGTCCTCGGCGGGCCTTTCATCTATGACGCCTGGCTCCACGGCCGGCGCGGCCGGCTGACCTCCTCGACGCTGATCGCGCTCGGCACGAGCGCGGCCTACGGCTACTCCGTGGTCAGCCTGCTGCGCGGCGACGACCAGCTCTACTTCGACACGGCGACCATGCTGCTGCTGCTGTTCACCGTCGGCCGCTATCTGGAGGCGGTCGGCCGGGCGCGCGCGGTGCGCAGCCTGGCACCGCTGCTCGAGGCCGAAGGCCAATGGGCCACGGTGCTCGAGGGCGGTCGGGAGCTGCGCCGGCGAGCCCGCGAGATCGCCGCCGGCACGCTGGTCCGGGTGCGTCCCGGCGAGCGCGTCGCGGTCGACGGTTTGGTGCGGCAGGGCGAGGCCCATGTCGACGAGGCGGTGATCACCGGCGAGAGCCGCTACCTGGACAAGGCACCGGGCGCCCGGGTCGTCGCCGGCAGCATCGTTCTGGACGGCCCGCTGCTGGTGCGCGCCGATACCGCCGGAACCGACACACGCTGGGCCCGGGTCTGCCGGTTGGTGCGCGCGGCGCTGGCTCAGCGCAGCCCGATGCACCGTCTCGCCGACCGGGCGGCAAGCATGTTGGTGCCCTTCGTGCTTGTGCTCGCGGCGGCGACGGTGCTGTTCTGGTCCGACGCGCTGCCTCTGGAGCAGGCGCTGTTGATCGGCCTCGCCGTCCTGGTCGTCGCCTGTCCCTGCGGTTTGGGACTGGCCGCGCCGATGGCGGACTCGCTCGGCATCGGCCGCTTGGCGCGTCACGGCTGCCTGGTGCGCGGCGGTGCCGTGGTCGAGGCGCTGAGCCGCGTGCGGGTGGTCGCCTTCGACAAGACCGGCACGCTGACCCAGGGCCGACCCCGGCTGGCCGCCCTGGAGACCGATGATGTGGACCCATCCGAGGCCCTGGCGCTCGCCGCCGGCCTGGAGCTGCAATCGGAGCACAGCCTGGCGCGTGGCGTGATCGAAGCGGCTCAGGCGCGCGGCCTGCGGCCGCAGGCCGCGCAGGCGGTGACGGTGGTGCCCGGCCGCGGCCTCCGGGGCACGGTCGCCGGGCGTGAGGTGGCGGCGGGCAGTGCGCGCTGGATGGCCGAGCTCGGCTGGCCCGTGCCGGCCGACCTGGCCGCGCGGGCGGGGCAACTGGACGGTGCCGGTCATTCCCTGGTCCACCTGGCCTGGGGTGGCCGGGTGCGCGCCGTGCTGGCCTTCGACGACACGGTGCGCGCCGACGCACGGGACGTGATCGACGCGCTACGCCGCGCCCGCCTGAGCGTCGTGCTGCTGACCGGCGACCGGCCGGCGGTGGCCGAGCGCGTGGCGGCCGAGCTCGGCATCGACCAATGGCACGCCGAGCTGGCGCCGGAAGCCAAACTGGCCGCCCTGGAGGATCTGCGCCGCAACCGCGGGCCGGTGGCCATGGTCGGCGACGGCGTCAACGACGGCCCGGTACTGGCCGCCGCCGATGTCGGCCTGGCGGTCGGCTCCGCCACCGATCTGGCGCGCGAGACGGCGGACCTGGTGCTGCCCGCCGAAGGCTTGCATATCCTGCCCTGGATCTTGGTCGTGGCGCGCGCCGTGCGCCGCACCATGTTGGCCAGCCTGCTCTGGGTGCTGGCCTACAACGCGGCGGCCCTCAGCCTGGCGGCGCTCGGCCTGCTGCAGCCGGTCCTGGCGGCGGCGCTGATGGCCGGATCGAGCCTCTTCGTGGTGCTGAACTCGCTGCGCCTGGAGCGTCTCGCCGACCCGGCGCCGGTCGGCGCGCCGGAGCTTCGCGCGGCTCAGCCGAAGATGTCCTCGGCGAAGGCGCGGTACCAGACTTCCGCCTGACGGGCCGCGTTGGCCCGGGTCTCGGTGCTCTCCTCGAACCCGCTCAGGAAGCTATCGACGGCGGCGATCTTGCCGTCCTCGACCCGGTAGCTTGCGCCGACGCTGACCGCGTCGTGCTCGGCCAGGAAGCTCCAGCAGGTGTTGAAGAAGCGCGGCTCGAAGGCGGGCGCCCCGGTCAGCGCGGCGACGATGGCCTGGGCGCAGACCTTGGCTTGGCTGTTGGCGGCGAAGCCGGATTTCGGCATGGCGCCGGCGATGATCGCGTCGCCGACCAGGTGAATGCCGGCGTAGCGCGTCGACTCCAGGGTGCTTGGATCGACCGGGCACCAGCCGGACTCGTCGGCCAGGTCGGCGTTGCGGGCGATGCGCCCCGCGGTCTGTGGCGGGATGACGCTGGCGACCGCGGCTTGGAAGGTTTCGGCCGCGGTTTTGATCGACAGCGTCTTGGCATCGACGCTCTCGATGCCGCCGATGAAATCGGCCGGCAGCCATTCGACCATTCCCGGATAGTGCCGCGCCCAGGCGTCGAGGAACAGCGCTTGCTTGGAAAAGCTGTTCTTGGCGTCGAGCACCAGGATCTTGGCTTTCGGCTTGTGGGCCTTGAAGTAGCGCGCGACCATCGAGACCCGCTCGTAGGGGCCGGGCGGGCAGCGGTAGGGGTTGGGCGGCGCGGCCAGCACGAAGACGCCGCCGTCGTCCATGCTCTCGATCTGGCGCTTGAGCTCGGTGATCTGCGGGCCGCCGTCCCAGGCGTGCGGCATCGCCCCGCTCGCCGCCGCGTCGTAGCCCGGAATCGCGTCATACCGGATGGCGATCCCGGGCGCCACCACCAAGCGGTCGTAGGCCAGGCTGTCGCCGCCGGCGAGGTGAACGCGGCGGCGCTGCGGATCGATCCCGGCGGCGGAGTCCCGGACCACCGTGATGCCGTACTTCGAGGCCAGGGTGTCGTAGCCGTGGACCAAGGAGTCGAGCGAGCGCAGCCCGCCCAGGTAGAGATTGCTGAAGAAGCAGGTGCGATAGCCGGCCGCGGGCTCGACCAGTGTGATCGCGAGACGGTCCGAGGCACGTGCCATGTACTTGGCGACCGTCGCGCCGCCGGCGCCGCCGCCGACCACGACGACGCGCGCGCGCGCCTGGGCCAGCGTTGCCGTCGAGCGGAGCGCCGTGCCGGCAAGCGGCGCCAAGCCAGCGGCGGCGGTCAGCAGGGCGACTTTGCGTCGACTCCAATGGGTCACTGCGCCCCTCCCGCTTTGCCCAGCGTCGCGAAGTAGCGCGCCAGCAGAGCGATTTCCTCGTCGCTCAGCGAGGCGGCCACGGCGGCCATGATCTGGCTCTTGCGTTGGCCCGAACGGTAGTCGTGGATGGCGGCGACGAAGGCCTCCGAGTCCCTGCCGCGCAGGCCCGGGATCGCCTGCGCCGCGTTGGCGCCGGCATGGCAGGCCGCGCAGGTGCCGGCCAGATAGGCGGCGCGCTGATCGCCGTCCTGGGCCGCGGCGGCGCCGGCACCAAGCAGGAGGGCGGCGCGCGCCGCAAGCGCCAACATCGACCGTCTCGCGCCCATGATTTCGGCCTCCCGCTGGCTTGCTGACGCGGGACGGTCAGCTCACGACCAGTTCGCGACTGGTCGAGAACACTGCGCCGCCGTCCTCGTACCAGAAGAATTCGAGCGTGCCGCTCTCGCGCGCCAAGATGTGGAACTCCATGTAAGGGTTGGCGGAGACGGCCTCGTGCAGCTCGACGCTGAACACCACCTTCTCGTTATAGCGGCAGACGAACCGGTTGATGATCTTGCGCGGAATGACATTGCCGTCGCCGTCGCTGCGCAGACCGGTTTCCATCCGGTGGGTGATCAGCGAGCGGACCAGGAAGGTCTCGCCCTTGGTCACCTTCTCCGGCAAACGGATGCGGGGTTCCGGGCTTGCCATGTCGCGATCTCCTCCTGGCGCTCAGCCGGCGCAGCCGTTGGTCTTGACCTCGACCCAGGTCTCGGCCAGCAGGAAGGAGCCGTCGCTCAGCTCGGCAAGGGCATAGATGTGCTGAGGCTGGGCGAGGCGGATTCGGGTCGAAACGCGGGCCTCGCCGCTGTCCGGCGTGAAGTGAAAGCTCGCCACCTTGAGGAAGGGGTTGCCCGGCGCCAGCACGTGAACCTGGCGCACGTGATCGGTCTCGCTCATCGGGCTTTCCACCGTGATTGTCATCGGCACCGTGAAGCCGTTGGCGAAGACCCGTGGCATGTCCAGCAACAGGCGGTCGGAAGCAACCGGCATCCGGCCGCCGGTCAGTGTCAAGATCTCCGCCATCGGCGCGTCGGTCGCGGTTGCCGTGGCGGGCGGCGCGAAGGCGAGCACGGCGGCGCCCAGGCCGATGCGATAGACCAAGGCCCGGCGGGTTATGCTGGTTTCTCGTGTCGCGTCGCTCATGCAGGGACCTC
>JBFJPL010000143.1:0-10173 GCA_041617155.1 Kiloniellales bacterium | reverse complement strand
TGACGCACCCTGTCGGCCGGACAACGCCGCCCGCTGGGTCGCGCCCAGCCGGGTGTCGGCCGCGTCGAAGGCCTCGACCGGTGCTACAGCACCGCTTTTCGGCCTGCTCCTCGCCGAGCACGCCGCCCGAACGCGACGCAGGCCATGGCCAGTATGAGAATTGCGGGCTGGATCGACGCCCATCGGTTTCATCCTCTGCGGCATGGGCTGCCAAGTGCCCGTCAGCGGGCGGCAACCCGGTGCTGCGATTGTTCCGCGCGGACCGCGATGCGCGGTCCGGAACTTGCCGCTCAGCCGCCGGCCGAGCCGCGCTCGTCCAGCCATTGGTCGACGACGCTGCCGAGAGTCGGGTCCCCGGCATCGGCGAGCTCGTAGCGGGCCCGTACCACCGGTTTGTTGAGCGCGGCGAGCAAGGAGATGTCCGCCGGCGTCCCGCTGACGACGACATCGACCTCGGCCCGGTTGATGGTTTCCGCGAGGGCAGCCAGCTGGCCGGCCCCATAGCCGACGGCCGGAAGCACCGGACCGATATGGCGATAAGTCTCGAACACGGAGCGGATCTCCGCGGCGGCGAAGGGCCGTGGATCCACCACCTCGGCCCCCTCGCAGTTGGTTGCGGCGACGAATCCCGCGCCATAGGCCATGCCGCCATGTGTGATGGTGGGGCCGTCCTCGACCACCAGAACGCGCTTGCCACGCAGCGAAACACCGTCCTCCAGGCGGACCACGGAGGCGGCACGGATCACCGGTGCCTTCGGGTTAATGGCCCGCACCTCGTCGACAACTCGCTCAACTTGAGCTGGCGGCGCCGAATTGACCTTGTTGACGACGATCACGTCGGCCATGCGCAACGCCGCCTCGCCCGGATAGTGCGACGACGCCTGCCCGGGCCTCAAGGCATCGGCCAAGACAATGCTTAGATTCGGCCGAATGAAGGCAAAGTCGTTGTTGCCACCGTCCCACAGGATCAGGTCTGCCTCGTTCTCGGCGGCTGCAAGGATGTCGGCATAGTCCACGCCGGCGAAGACGACGTGACCCGCGGCGATATAGGGCTCGTATTCCTCGCGCTCCTCGACGGTGCAGGCGGCTGCCTCAAGGTCATCCCGGTTGGCGAAGCGCTGCACGCGCTCTTGCTCCAGGTCGCCGTAGGGCATGGGATGGCGCAGGGCAGCGACCCGGAGACCCCGTTGGCCGATATGTCGCGCCAACCAGCGCGCCGTCTGCGATTTGCCGCAGCCGGTGCGTATGGCGGTCACCGAGATGACCGGGCGCCGCGACTTGAGCATCGTGCTGTCGGGGCCCAGCAGGCGGAAGTCGGCGCCGGCGGCAAGCGCGCGGGAAGCCAAGTGCATGACATGGGCATGGGGCACGTCGCTGTAGGCGAAGACCACTTCCTGGACACTCTCGCGGCGGCAGATCGCCTCCAGATTCGTTTCGTCCTCTACGGCTATGCCGTCGGGATAAAGATCACCGGCGAGGGCCGGCGGATAGCGTCGCCCGCTAATGCCGGGAATCTGGGTCGCCGTAAAGGCAACGACCCGAAAATGCGCATCATCGCGAAAGACGGCATTGAAATTGTGAAAGTCACGCCCGGCGGCACCCAAAATCATGATCCGGCGGGGGGTATCTGCGCCATGTCCTGCCCGGTGTTCCGCAGCCATGATGTTCAACGGCTCGGATCCGCGCGGGTTTCCGCCTTAAGATCACGTACCCGGCCACGACAGGGACCGTGCTTAAGAAGGGCCCGGTGTTCGTCCGGTATCAAAGACCGCCGGATCGGTTGGATCTCGACGTCTGGGCCGGCACCCGCCAGCCGAAAGAATGCGGCCAATCTTCCCTTGGCCAAAAATATGGGCAATGTCGTGGTGGCGACACCGATCTGCGCAAGCTCGAGCTTGGTTCGATCATCGAAGTCCGCTACCGCCTGTCTCCATTGCCGAGGTCCCGCGGTCATGCTTGACTCCATTACATGCGCGAAGGAGCTACCCCTCCTCGGGGCAATGCCTAGGGCTGCGGCATGCCGCTGTTTTACGCGCTTTGCTCCTTCTGTCCTGCGTACATCGTGGGTACCAAATCGTCTTTGATCTCGGTCAAAGACGGTTAGAAGGCGCCGTTGGAGCCTTCGCTGCTTGCCAAGTCGACCAGCCGGTCCAGGTCGAGGCTCGCAACGTGTTTGGATTCAGGTACGTCAATTGGGCCTCGATCCCTCGACCGGCCAATGGTTCTGCGAATCGTCTCGGGGGGTCAGGCCAAGATAATCGGCGATTTCACTACGGCTCATCGGTGTGTAGATGTTCTCGGGATCGTGTTCGCGTTGCTCTGCGTGTTCGGACAGGCGCAGAAGAAATGAAGCGAGCTTCGCGCTCGCCGGCAGCCACACGATGGAGACCTCCCGGCCAATTCGCTTGAACGCCGCCTTGGTCAGTTGGTCGTGGAAACCGGTTTGCTCATCATTCGCCAATGGCGGGGCCGAGGTGGTGTCGACCCTGAGCGCTTCTTGCCCAAATGTCGCGTGCGGACCCAACAGTATCGACAAGATGACCGCAATCGACGGCTTCACGAGCATCCTCGCTCCGGCTTCCCACCGCGCCGGACCCGCTCGACGGCGCGACCGCTTCGTTCAATCAGCCCTGGCTGATCGCCGATCGTACCGGCAGCCCGCGCCGGAGCAAATCCGACCCGGTGCCGCCAGGATACGGCCCGCGGAAAAAACCGGGCTGTGCTGCCCGGTCCCGATCCAATTTTGATCTGCGTCACATCACGGGGGATTCGAGCGTGCGATAAAACCCCTTCCGATTTTGGTTGGCTGACCTCAAAGTGGAAGGAAGGGAACATGGCGCTAGACCAGCATCATACGACGATAGGCGTGGTGAGCTTTGGCCTCGCCTTCGGCATAACATCCGGTGTGTTCGTGTTCGTTCTCGGCATCATGGCTGGGTGGTTTGGCTGGGGCGTGCCGGTGGCCGCGGCCCTATCCAGTTTGTACATTGGTTTTAGCCCCACGCTTGTCGGCAGCATCGCCGGTGCGGTTTGGGGCTTCGTCGACGGCCTTATCGCCGGCCTCATGATCGCCTGGCTCTACAATCGCCTTCTTTTGCGTCGTCAGGCCCCCTTGCGGTGATGCTCCGCGCCTTGTTCGCTCAACCCCTGGGGGCGATAGGGCGCAGACCCGTTGGGACCGACAGCATCGGCGATCGGTTTCATGGCAATGAATGCCAACGAGGGGCCGGCAACGCGCGTTTCACCCTGCGCCGGCCAGTTCCAGGGTGGGCCGAGGCATCGGACTCAGATCAATGACGCCACCGCATGGGTCTGTTAGCGCTCGCATCGGTGTCGGCGATCATGGGATGTGGCTGTGTCGCACAAACACCAGGCATTGAACCGATCGGAAGGCAGGTCATCAGGCGCCGCCGCGCCCGCTGAGCGGGACGCGGCCGGGCGCTTGCTTCGCCTGGTCGGCGGCTTGGCGGAGGAGTTGCATCCGAAGCGCGGGCGAAAGATGGAGTTGCGACTCGACAGCCAGCTGGATCGGGACCTGGGCTTCGACAGTCTGGGCCGCGTCGAGCTGCTGTACCGGCTGGAGCGCGCGTTCGACGTCAAGCTTCCGGAAGCCCTGCTCGGCGCGGCCGAGACGCCCGGCGATCTTCTCACCGCCTTGCTTGCGGCCGGGGCGGGGGAGGGTCCGGCCGTCGAGGTGGAGGCCGCTCTCGGCGTGCTCGAGGCGGCCGAGGCCGCGCCGCGCGAGGCGGCCACGCTTCCGGAAGTGCTGGACTGGCATGTCCAGGCCCATGGCGAGCGGCCGCACATCCTGCTTCCCACGGCGGGCGGTCGAGAAGAGACGATCACCTATGAAAGACTGGCCAAGCGCGCTCGGGCCGTTGCATCCGGACTGCGGGAGCGCGGGCTTGCTCCGACGGAACGGGTGGCCATCATGTTGCCCACGGGCGCGGCCTTCTTCACCGCCTTCTTCGGCGTGCTCTATGCCGGCGGCGTTCCGGTGCCGATCTATCCGCCGATGCGCAGATCGCAGATCGAGGAACACCTGCGGCGTCAGGCCAAGATTCTGAGCAACGCCGAAACCAGCCTCTTGATCGCCGGGCCCGAGGCCCGTCCCCTGACCGCCCTGTTGAGGTCGCAGGTAACGGCCCTCGAGGCGGTGGTCACGGTGACGGAGCTCGAGGCCTCCGGTGCCGCCGGCCTGCCCCGGCTGGCCGAGGCGGAGGCCATGGCCCTCATTCAATACACCTCCGGCAGCACGGGCGATCCGAAAGGGGTCGTGCTCAGCCATCACAATCTGCTCAGCAACATTCGGGTTATGGGCGACCAGATGGAGGCGAGCTCTTCCGACGTCTTCGTGAGCTGGCTGCCGCTGTACCACGACATGGGGTTGATCGGCGCGTGGCTCGGCTGCCTCTACTACGCGGCACCGACGGTCATCATGTCGCCGCTGAGCTTTCTCGCCCGCCCGGAGCGCTGGCTTTGGACCATCGATCGCCATGGCGGCACCCTTTCCGCCGCGCCGAATTTCGCCTTCGAACTCTGTCTGCACAAGATCGATGACGAAAGCATCGAAGGTCTCGACCTCGGCTCGCTGCGTTTCATGGCCAACGGCGCCGAGCCGATCAGCGCCGACACGGTCCGGCGGTTTACCGATCGCTTCGCGCGCTACGGCTTTCGCGCCGAGGCCATGGCGCCGGTTTACGGCTTGGCCGAAAACGCGGTGGGCCTTGCCTTTCCGCCACCCGGCCGGCCGCCGATCATCGACCGCATCGAGCGCGCTACCTTGAGCGCCGAGCAAGAAGCGGTCCCCGCCAAGGCGGACGATGCGACCGCCATCGAATTCGTCGCTTGCGGGCGGCCCCTGCCCGGACACGAGATCCGAATCGTCGATGCGACGGGCCGGGAACTCGGCGAGCGGCGCCAGGGACGCTTGCACTTTCGCGGCCCTTCGGCGACCGGCGGGTACTTCCGCAACGCGGCGAAGAACCGGGAGCTTTTCGTCGGCGATTGGCTCGACACCGGCGATCTCGCCTACGAGGCCGGCGGCGACGTGTTCATCACCGGGCGGATCAAGGACGTCATCATTCGAGCCGGCCGGAACATCTATCCGCACGAGGTCGAGGAGGCGGTCGGCGAGGTCGAGGGGCTGCGCAAAGGCTGCACGGCCGTGTTCGGCAGCCACGATCCCGGCTCGGGCACCGAGCGCGTGGTCATCCTCGCGGAAACGCGGGAGACCGATGCCGAGACCTTGGCCGAGCTGCGGCGCCGGGTGGCCGAGATCGTCTTGGGCATACTGGAAACACCGCCGGACGACGTCGTTCTGGCCCCGCCGCGCACGGTGCCCAAGACGTCGAGCGGCAAGATCCGCCGGGCCGCCGCGCGCGACCTTTACGAAAGCGGCGCGATCGGCGCCAAGCCAAGCGCGCTCTGGTGGCAGATCGTCCGCCTGACCCTCGCCGGACTGAGGCCGCAGGCGCGCCGTGGCCTGCGTGCCCTGGCAAGCCTGCTCTATGCCGGCTACTGGTGGGTCGTGCTCGGTCTGCTGGCCGCCCTCGGCTGGCCGCTGGCCCTTATTCTGCCCCGTGAAGGCTGGCGCTGGGCGGTGCTCCACCGCGCGGCGCGGTTGGCGCTGCGGCTTCTGGCGATCCCCTTGAAGGTACGGGGCCTCGAGGCGCTGGGCCGGGCCCGCTGCATTGTCGTGGCGAACCATTCGAGCTATCTCGACGGCCTGGTCCTGGCCGCCGCCATTCCCGGCAAGATGGCCTTCGTCGCGAAGAAGGAACTGGAACCGCAGTTTTTCGCCGGGCCGATCCTGAGACGCCTCGGCGCGGTCTTCGTCGAGCGGCTCGACCGGGAGGCCAGCGCGCAGGAGCTGAAGCGGGTGCTCTCCGCGGCCAGCGCCGGCGCGCGGCTGGTGTTCTTCCCGGAAGGTACGTTCACGCGCGTGCCGGGACTTTTGCCGTTCCACCTCGGCGCCTTCGTCGTGGCCGGCCACACGGAGCTGCCGGTGGTTCCCGTCGCCATCCGGGGCACGCGCTCGGTCATGCGGAGCGATCACTGGTTTCCCAGGCGCGGCGCGGTAGAGGTGACCGTGAGCCCGCCAATCACTCCGGACGGCGACGACTTCGCCGCGGCCTTGCGGCTGCGCGACGCGACCCGCGCCAGGATTCTGGAGTTCTGCGGAGAGCCGGACCTTGAACGGTGAGAGACCGGGCCTCGGTGTCTTCTCCTGGTGTCTCTACGACTGGGCGAACTCCGCCTTTTCGACGGTGATCATCACCTTCGTCTTCTCGACCTACTTCACCCAAACCGTGGCGCCGGATCCCCTAGTCGGCACGGTTCTATGGGGGCGGACCCTCAGCCTTTCCGCCCTGGTCGTCGCCTTGGTCAGTCCGGTTCTCGGGGCCATCGCGGACAAGCGCGGCCGGCGCAAGCCCTGGCTTCTGGCCTGCACCCTGGTTTGCGTCACCGCGACCGTCCTGATGTGGTTCATCGAGCCCTCGAGCGATGATGTTCGGCCCGCCCTCGTGCTGCTGCTCTTGGCCTCCGTCGCTTTCAGCCTCGGCATGGTGTTCTACAATGCCATGCTGCCGACGCTGGTGCCGGCCGGTTTGCGGGGGCGGGTCTCCGGTTGGGGCTGGGGCCTGGGCTATCTTGGCGGTTTGGCTTGCCTCTTCCTGGTCCTGATTGTGGCGCAGGGCGGGATTTCGTCGACCGCCCTCGACGCGGAGAAGGCCGAGCCGCAACGCATGGCCGCCGTCGTGGTCGGCCTTTGGTTCGTCGCCTTCTCGCTGCCGCTTTTTCTGTTCACGCCGGACCGTTCGGCGACCGGCCTGCCGCTGATGCAGACGGTGCGCGAGGGTCTTCGGACACTGTGGGACACACTGCGAACCGCCAGGCGCCACGCCGACATCGTGCGCTTCCTGCTGGCCCATCTTTGCTACACCAACGGGCTCACCACGCTTTTCGCGTTCGGCGCCATCTATGCCGCGGGAACCTTCGGAATGCACTTTGACGAGGTTCTGCGCTTCGGCATCGCGCTCAACGTCTCGGCCGGATTGGGTGCGCTGGCCTTCGCCTGGGTCGACGACTGGATCGGCCCGAAACGCACGATCCTGATCGCCTTGCTCGGCTTGACCTTGTTCGGTTGCATCCTGGTCCTGGTCCAATCAAGGCCGATATTCTGGATCTTCGGCGTCGCGCTCGGCATCTTCGTCGGCCCGGCCCAGGCCGCCGGCCGCAGCCTCATGGCGCGGCTCGCCCCGAGGGGTCGGGAAACCGAGATGTTCGGCCTCTACGCGCTTGCCGACAAGTCGACCGCCTTTCTGGGGCCGTTGGTGCTTGCCTTTGCGACCGATATCTTCGCCAGCCAGCGCGCCGGCATGGCAACCATCCTGATCTTCCTTGCCATGGGCATGGCGATCTTGAAGGGTTTGCGCGAACCGGCGAGATAACCGGCCCGAAATCGCCGGCGGCCCCGGGAGCGGGCCGGCGCTATTCCGGCCGCCGTCCGGGGCCGGTCTCGACCGGTGTTGCCGGGGCCTTGCCCGAGCCGGCGGTCGGCGCGGCCAGGAGCTCGGCCGGCGAGAGCTTGTCCTGCAGGAACGCCAGCAGCGCGTCTCCCCGCAATTCCCGGCCCGGCGCCGGAACGACGACGGCGGTGACCTTCTGCCCTCAATAGGAGTCGGGCAAACCGAGCACCGCGACCTCGGCAACCGCGGGATGGAGCCGGATCGCGGCCTCCACCGAGCGAGCATCGACCGCGTAGCCGCCGGTCTTGATCATATCCTTGAGGCGGTCGACCAGGTAGGTGTAGCCGTCCCGGTCCATGTAGCCCAAGTCGCCGGTATGCAGCCGTCCCTCGCAACACCGAGCATGCGCAGACCTTGTGTCAGCCGGCCGACGATCTCGCCGGCCTCCTGGTGAGTGTAGGTCTTGTCCAGGAAGTCAATGAAGCAATGATGCGCGTAGCACTTCCACGGCATCATCGAACAACGCGAAGAGCGGCCGCGGCGCTATCTCCGCGTGCCAATCCAGCCCTTCGGGATAGGTCGCCATCCAAGGGCGTTCCGCACGGTGCGTCATGGGTTCGGCCATAACGAGCTTCGGCTAGTCCGCACCGCCATTCCCTGGGATGGCTTGATCCAGGTCAAGCGGGTCGCCACGCCGATCACCTAAACTCGGCGGCCCGATCAGGCGAGCGCGACGTGGGCGTGCCTGGCCGGGTCAGGATCGAGACTCCCGTCGTTCGCCCGGTTGGAACCATGGCCAAGCTCTACCGGAACATCCTGCTGCCGATCGATACGGAAGACGAGACTTCCTCGCCCACGGTCCTGCTCATCGCGACCGAGCTGGCCCGGCAGTTCGGTGCGCGGCTGCACGCCATGACGGTCGTGCCGGACGTGGGCGTCTCCATGGGCGCGCCGTTCAGCTCGGCGAACGCCAACAAGCGGCTGATCGGACGCAGCCGGGAGCGCCTCGATGCCGTGGTCGGGGAAAAGATCCCAAGCGACCTGACGGTCGAGAAGATCGTCGCATTGGGATCGGTCTACCGGGAGATCCTGCGGGTGGCTTTGGACGTGAACGCCGACCTGATCGTCATGGGGTCCCACCGACCCGAACGAAAGGACTTCCTGCTCGGCAGCAACGCCGACAAGGTGGTCCGTCACGCCGTATGTCCCGTGCTCGTGGTGCGGCACCCCGTGCCGGTCACGCCCTGGGCCGTTCTGCCGTGATCGGACCGTCTTGCAGGGGCATCCGCCGTCACGCACGACGTTGACACGCTGACCTGCTTGGCTGGATCGTGGAGCGGCCGCGGCCGAACGATCCGTCGGCGGCGGCCGGCAGCGCCATGATCGCCGGGAGCCGATGCGTCAATCCCGAAATCTCCTTTACGAGGAATTCACCACAGGCGCGTAACGTTCGCAAAACGGCCGTAACCGACGCGAGATAGGAAAAAATACCTTGAGCGGACCGCATCGTGCGCGGCAGCCGGATCGCGGCGGCGGAAGGGAAACTTCGGCCTGTCGCAGCTCGGCTGCAACAGAAGCGAGGACCAAGTCATGATCCAGCAAGATGAGCCGACCCAGCGCGCCTTCCAGAAGTTCGAGGCACTGGGCGCCGACTATGTCCGCACCAAGCTGGAGATGGGCGCCTATGAAGACGCCGAACAGGGCTTGGCCGAGCAATGGCTGGCCACGCAATCCGCCGGCGCGGCGGCGCCACGGCTGGACGAGGCGACCTCCGGCGGCAAGCTGAAATGGTTCCTGATGGTGGCTCTTCTGCTGGCCGGCGGTCTTTACGCCGCGGCCGAGCTGGGAGTGGTCGACCTGCCGCAGAAACTGCCCTTTACCTTGCCTTTCTAGGTCTTTGCCGTAGCCCGGCTCTGGCTGGGCGGAGCGCCCTGGCGAGAAACAGCAACTCCGTCCCGCGCCAGCGGCGGATCAGCGAAAAATCGAAGCCGCAGCGGCGATAGAAGCCGACATTCCGGGCCCCCGGGCTGGTGACGAGGTGCACGCCGGCCAGATCGGCCCTGCGGCAGTCTTCGGTGAAGGCCTCGACCAGTTGGGTGCCGATGCCCCGGCCGCGGAAATCGGGGTGGCAGTTGACGTGCAGGTGGGCGGGATAGGTCTCGAAGAGATCTTCGAAGACGGCATAGTAGGGAATATCACTGTAAAGCCGCCGTGCCGCCCGACTGTCGGTGCAGCCGCTCAGGTATCCCGCGACGCGCCCCCCCGGGGCTGTGGCGAGGAGGAAATGCCGCGGTTCGTTGAGCCGGTAGTAGCCGGTCCAGCGGTCGAAAAACCGTAGCTTCCCGTCCGGGCTGTCGAACCCTTGCCGCGACGAGGACAGGTCGAAGATCTCCTCGACCATCCGCCACCGCCGGTCGGACAGCTTGCCGGTGCCGAGCGGCGCGATCGAGATTTCCGGCCGGGCGGTCACGGCTTGCCCGGGCCCGGCGCCGGCCGGCGAACCGCCGGGGGCGCCGCGGCGACCGATTTGTCCGCCGATCGAGTCTGAGCGACCATGTGGCTGATTGCGCGGGAGCTGGCCTTTTGGGCCGGCGGCGGCCGCCGATCGGCCCGAATTCGACCGGCTTGGCGGCCTTTAGCCGACCTTCCGGTACTGGGCCAGAAAGGAGGACAAAGCCAAGACCCGGGTCCCTTCGTTGTG
>JBFJPL010000142.1:0-10202 GCA_041617155.1 Kiloniellales bacterium | reverse complement strand
CCCCTCCCGGCCGCCCATATCATACGATTCCGTGGGCGGCCGGGAGGGGGAGCGGGCCGGCACCGATTCTATTCGAATGGATAAGGCTCTAGCGGTCGTCGATCAGGATGCCGTAGGGGACGCGGCCGACCGGGATCGACTTGATCACCTTGAGGCGTTCGGTGTCGACGATCGAGATGTCGTCGGACAGGCCGTTGGCGACGTAGAGGCGCTTTTCGTCCGCGCTCAGCGCCAGGCCCCAGGCGCGCTTGCCGACCAGCAGGTAGTCCTCGACCCGGCGCGCCTTCACGTCGACCACGGCGACGTGGTTGGCCCGGCCCAGCGCGACATAGGCGCGCCGGCCGTCGCGCGTGATCAGGACGTCGACCGGGGTCACCTGCTCCTTGCGGAAGCCGGTCGGCAGGAACGGGATGTCGGCGACGATCGTCAGGCTTGCCAGGTCGATGATGTCGACGATGCCGGCGAGCTCGGCGGAGACCCAAAGCTCCGTTTCGTCGGGCGTCAGCGCAAAGCGCCGGGGCCGGGTGTCGACCAGGATGTCCTTGATCACCGCGCCGGCCTCGACATCGATGACGTGGACCAGGTTGGCCGCCTCGGAGGCGACGAAGACCAGCTTGCCGTCACTGGTGACCTGCACGCCTTCCGGCTCGTCGCCGGTGTCGAACTCGGCGATCAGCTCGCCGGTCTCCACGTCCAGGACCGTCGCGGTCGAGTCCTCCTCGTTGGAGACGTAGAGGTGCCGGCCGTTGGGGTGCAGGTCGAAGGTCTCCGGCTCCTCGACGTTGCGGATGCGCCGGATCAGCTTCTGGCTGGCCACGTCGTAGACGGCGATCTGCGAGTCGTCGGCGCAGCCGACATAGAACTGGGTGCGGTCGTGGCTGAAATGCATGCCGCGCGGCCGAGCGCAGGTCTCAATCGTCTTGATCACTTGGTCGTTCGCGTCGAGCACGGTGATGGTGCTGTCCTTCTCGTTGCTGACGAAGACCAGGCCGGTGCCCTTGGCCCAGGCGGGCGGAAGCGGCAGCGCCGCGAGCAGCAGCACCAGCGCGCAGGCGCGGATCTTGTGGGCGCGCGTCTCGGTCATGCTGGGCTGCACCTTTGCCATCCCATGGAACCCCACCCCCGTCGAGCGTTGAGATTTGAGCGGCAGACCGGCAATGAAGTCAACAGCCGAACGGCGCGGAAAATGCCCGGATACAGGAACAACCGCGCGGGGAATGCGGCCACCTCTGTTGTCTTGCGAATTGGAATGGGGCTAAGCTGGCCCCGATAGCCTACGAGTCGACAACCACGAACACAAAAGATGGCGGGGCGAACACCGCCGTTCTAGGGAGGAACAGATGCGAAAACAGCTATCCTTGATATCGCGCGCCTTGGGCGGCGTGGTGCTGACCGCGACCGTTTCGACGGCCGCGCTTGCCGGAGAAACCGGGCAGGGCACGCTCTATGGCGACATGCAGGCGGTGACCCAGGACATGCTCAGCCGGGCGGCGAGCGACGGCAACAACTTCCTGCACACCAACGCCAACTACGACCAGACGCGTTACTACCCGGCGCGCCAGATCAACACCTCGAACGTCAAGAGCCTGCGGCCGGCCTGGATCTTCCAGACCGAGATCGTCGAGACCATGGAGACGACACCGATCGTGGTCAACGGCATCATGTACGTGACCACCGCCTTCAACCACGTCTATGCGTTGAACGCCCGGACCGGCGAGCAGATCTGGCACCACAAGCACAAGATGGGGCCGATCACGACCTACTGCTGCGGGCCCAACAACCGCGGCGTGGCGGTCCACGGCGATCGGGTCTACATGGGCACGCTGGACGCCAAGCTGGTGGCGCTCGACGCCAAGACCGGCAAGCAGGTCTGGGAGCAGCAGATCGCCGATCCCGAACTGGGCTACAGCGAGACCATGGCGCCGACGGCGGTCGACGGCAAGATCCTGATCGGCACCAACGGCGGCGAATACGGCATCCGCGGCTTCGTCAAGGCCTACGACGCGGAGTCCGGAAAGCTGCTCTGGACCTTCCACACCACCCCGGAGGATTCGGCCGGCGTCTGGGCCGAGAAGGACGCCACGGGCCGCGACATGCACCGCGACATCAAGGCCGAGAAGGCCGCGCTCAAGGCATTGGGCGATCCTTACAAGACCTTGGGCGGCGGCGTCTGGCAAAACCCGGCGGTCGATCTCGAGACCAACCGTGTCTACTTCGTGGTCGGCAATCCCTCGCCCGACCTCGACGGCAGCTTGCGTCCGGGCGACAACCTCTACACCGACTCCCTGGTCGCAGTCGATTTGGACACCGGCGAGTACATCTGTCACTTCCAGTACATCGCCCACGACGTCTGGGATCTGGACGCGGTCAGCCCGCCGATCCTGACCGACGTGGTCAACGCCAAGGGTGAAACCGTGCCGGGTCTGCTGCACGGCGGCAAGACCGGGCACGTCTACGTCCACGACCGCCGCGACTGCAGCCTGGTGCGCTTCTCCGAGGCGATGGTGCCGCAGGAGGACATGTGGACCCTGCCGACCGCGGAGGGCGCGCGCATGCTGCCCGGCGCCAACGGCGGCGTCGAGTGGTCGCCCATGGCGATCAATCCGGCGCTCAAGCTGACCTACGCCATCAACCTGCACCAGCCCATGACCTACCATGTCGAAAGCTCGGCCTATCCGGCCGGCAAGCTGTGGCTGGGCGGCGCCTTCAAGGTGATCCCGAGCGAGGCCCAGTGGGGCAATATCACCGCGGTGGACTACAATACAGGCAAGATCCGCTGGAAGGTGAAGACCGAGCAGCCGATGATCGGCGGCGTCCTGGCAACCGCCGGCGGCCTGCTGTTCACCGGCGAGGGCAACGGCTACTTCAAGGCCTATGACGCGGAGACCGGCAGCGTCCTCTGGAAGTTCCAGGCGGGCGCCGGCGTCAATGCGCCGCCGGCCTCCTACACCGTCGAGGGCAAGCAGTACATCGTCGTCGCCGCCGGCGGAAATACCCAGCTCAACTATAAGCGAGGCAACAACATCCTCGCCTTCACGCTGGCCGACTGAGGCGTCTTTGGCCTCTCGACCGGCGATCAGCCGTTTGTGCGGGACCGTCTCCAGGGGCGGTCCCGCAATCTTTCGATCGGGCCGGGCCGTGGGCCTGCTGCTGGCCGGGTTTCTGCTGCTCGGCCAGGGCGGCTTGGCCGCCGCGGCGGAGCTGGAGGAGCGGATCGCGCTCTGCACGACCTGTCACGGCGCGGCGGGCCTCCCGGAAGACTCGCAGGTGCCGATCATCTGGGGCCAGCACTTCTATTACACCTACGTGCAGCTGAAAGACTACAAGGCCGGCCGGCGGCAGCACGAGATCATGAGCGAGATCGTTGCCGATCTCTCGAAAGAGGAGATGCAGGGGCTCGCGCAGCACTTCTCCGAGCAGGCCTGGCCGGCGACCGGCTTCCGGTCGAGCGACCGGGACGTCGCGCAGGGCGAAACGGCGGCGTCGGCGGGACAGTGCGTGCAGTGCCACCTGGGCGGCTACGAGGGCAACAGCCGGGTGCCGCGGCTGGCCGGCCAGAAGGCCAGCTACCTGGAGCGCACCATGCTCGATTTCAAGCAGAAGACGCGCAAGAACGCACCGGCGAAGTCCTCGCTCCTGGCCTCCTACGACGCCGCGGCCATCGTCGCCATGGCACGCTATCTGGCCGGGATGTGACTTACCGCGTCACTCGCCGTTTCCGATCGCCCGGCGCACCGCGTCGTCGCGGGCGAGGTCGAGGGCGGTCTTTCCTTGGTTGTCCCGGCGATCCGGCCTGGCGCCCTTCGCGATCAGGAAGGCCGCGATCCGCGGGTGGCCCCGCTCCGCGGAGATCATCAGGGCGGAGCGGCCCCGGTTGTCGAGGAGGTCGAGCCGCGCGCCTCGTTCCAGCAGCAGCTTTACGGTTTCCAGGCCCTCGGCCTCCGGCACGTCGTTGCCGTGGCCGGCCGCCCACATCAGCGCGGTGAGCTCGTTGCCGAAGCGCGTGTTGACCTCGACCCCGGCGTCCAGCAGCAACGCGACGATCGACCTGAAGCCCTTGCCCGCCGCGTAGGCCAGGGCGCCCTTGCCGCTGCTGTCACGTAGCGTGGCATCGGCGCCCCGTTCCAACAGCAGCTTCACGAGGCGTTCGTTGCCGTTGAAGCTGGCGGCGCTCAGCGCGGTCACCCCCTTGCGGTTCGCCGCGTTCACGTCGGCCCCGGCTTCGATCAGCAGCCCGGCGACGCGCCGCCGGTTGGCCCGGGCCGCGCCGATCAACGCGGTGCCGCCGGCGAGGTTGCGCTGGTGCAGGTCCGAGCCTTGGTCGAGCAGGAAGGCCACCAGCTCATGGTGGCCCGAGCGGGCGGCGATCAACAGCGCCGTGTTGCCGAAGCGGTCCCGGGCCGCGACCGATGCGCCGGCTTCGATCAGCTGCTCGGCCAGGTCGCGGCAACCGCGTTCGGTCGCCTTGAACAGGGTGAAGTTGAGCGCACGCGGGTTCCCGGCGCCGCCCGTCGCGGCCTGGTCCTGGGCCACGTCCCGGCACGCCTGCTGCCGGCCACCGGTGGCCTGGGCCAGCAGGCCCTCGGCCAAGCCGGTGCCGGGGCCGAGCCATGCGGCGAAGGCGAGGAAGCCCAAGACTTTTAGGGGCGGCATCAACAAAGCATTAACCATTCCGCATCCAGGATCACCGGTCGAAGGTATCTCTAACCGGCAGGAAGCTTCGATCCAAGAGGTGGATTCTTTCTTGCGCTTTTTGCTTGCCCTGCTCGGGCACGCCGAAACGAAGCGGCACCGGCTGCTGGTCGCCGCGGCTTTGGCGGCTTCGGCCGCCGCCCTGATCGGCCTATCGCTCGCGACCTCGGCGCCGACCCTGGCCGTGGCGCCTTACGGCCCGGACCGGCCGTTCGGCGAGCTGGTCTCGGTTGGCGGTCATCGGCTTCACTTACACTGCGTCGGCGAGGGTGCGCCGACCGTCGTGCTCGAGGCCGGCATCGGCGGCAACCATCTCGACTGGGTGCGCGCGCAGCCGGGCATCGGCCGCTTCACCCGGGTCTGCAGCTACGACCGCGCCGGCTATGGCTGGAGCGAGCGTGGGCCCAAGCCGCGCACGGTCTCCCGGATCACCGGCGAGCTGCGCGCCCTGCTGGACAACGCACGGATCGAAACGCCCGTGGTCCTGGTCGGCCATTCCTTCGGCGGCCTGGTGTCGCTCTACTACGCCAGCCGCTTCCGCCGCGAGGTGGCCGGTCTGGTGCTGGTCGATTCCATGCACGCCGATCAGTACGACCGCTTCGCCCGCAACGGCATCAACGTCCCGACCGAGCCGCGCGGCATCGTCTACAGCAGCCCCAAGATCCTGACCTACGGCATTCCCCAGGAATACAAGGAGTTGGCCTACGAACTGGCGAGCAGCGACAAGTCCCGCTCCTACATGTTCAACGAGCTGCGCAACGTGCCGCGCAGCATCGCCGAGGTCCGCGCGACCGCCACGCCGGTCCTGCCCGCCAGCGTGCTGGTCCACGGCAACCGCGAATGGGACGCCGTCACCGCCGACGGCCGCATGGAGGACATCTGGCTGCAACTGCAGACCGACCTGGCCGCCGAGCTGCACGGCCCCGCTCCCCTGATCGCCAGCGAAAGTGGTCACCAGGTACCGCTCGACGATCCCGAGACGGTGATCGGCGCGGTCCGGGACATGGTGATGGCCCTGCGTGCGGCGGCCGGTCCGGCGCCGTTCGAGCCGCGGTAAATACCCGTCTCTGCCCCAACGGGCGGCCTGCCCGCTGGGCGAAAGGATTTGTCACCTCGTTGCGCCTGGCCCTAAGATGATTTCCGTTGGCACAAGTCCAACAAGAAAAAACGAAATCATGGGAGGGTCAGATGGCATACTTCGCGAAAACCGGATCATCGATGGGCTGGGCGCGGCGCTCCGCCCTGGCCTTGGGCTTCGCGGCCGCGGCCGCCTTGCCGCTCGGGCTCGGCGGCGCGCCGGCGGGCGCGGCCGAATACAAGATGGTCATCCCGCACCTGCTGCCGGAGGACCTGACCAACAACGAGGTCCACCCGGCGCTGGTGCATTTCGAATCCCTGGTCGAGGCCGCCACCAACGGCGACATCGACGTGCAGATCTTCGGCGGCGGTCAGCTCGGCTCCGAGGTCGAGGCCGGCAAGGAAGCGCAGATCGGCAAGACCGTGCAGTCGGCGGTCATGTCCTCGGGCGCCATGTCGTCGTTCTTCCGCGAATACCAGATCATCACGACGCCCTTCCTGTTTCCCAACTACAACGTGGCGCGCGCCTACTTCGACGGGCCCTGGCATGCCAACTTCATGCGCGGTGCAATCACTTCGAGCGGGCTGCGCTACCTCGGCACCTTCGACGACGGCGGCGGATTCGTCGCCTTCACCAACAACAAGCGCCTGATCAAGTCGGTCGACGACATCAAGGGCCTGAAGATCAGGGTCGAGGAAAACCCGGCCCACGTCGCCACCATGAAGGCGCTCGGCGCCTCGGCCACGCCGCTGCCGTGGGGCGAGGTGGTGACCGCGCTCGGCACCGGGCTGGCCGACGGCCAGTTCAACGCGCCCGGCGTCAGTCTGGCCTTCAAGCTGTGGGAGGTGAACGACTACACCACCTGGAGCGGCCACGTTTACAACTCGATCTCCTGGATGGTCAGCGACAAGTGGTTCCAGACCCTGCCGGACAACTACAAGCGGATCGTCATCAGCTCGGCCCGCGAGGCGACCAAGATGTCGCACGGCTTCGCCACGCTGGCGGCGGTGCAGGGCTGGAACGCGTCGTGCCAAAACTTCAAGGAATGCCATATCCTCGGCGCCGAGGAGAAGGCCAAGATGGCCGCGGTCGCCCGCCCGGCCTGGAAGCAATGGATCACCAAGGACTTCGGCGTCAAGGAGCAGCTGGTCGACTCGCTGTGGGCCGAGGTCGACCGAATCGCCAAGGACCTGGGCGACTCCGAGATGGCCACTTACGGCAACTAGGGCCCGGCCTCCAGCACCGATAGCCCCCTCACCCTGTCCCTCTCCTCGGCGAGAGGGAGGTGCCCGCGACGAAGCCGTGGGAGGGTGAGGGGCCGTGCGCTTCGACGGCGATTGGCTTCGAGTCTTGGCCGCTGAGCGCGAAATGGGGGGCGAACGATCACCATGCTAGCGCGTCTCCAGAGGGCGAGCGACGCGGTCAACCAGGCCGTGATCTGGGCCTGCGTCGGTTGCGTGCTGGTCATGCTGGCGATCTCCTTCGTCGGCTTTTTCTACATGGTGGTGACCGGCGCCGCGCTCAGTTGGACCTATTCGCTGGCGCGCCTCTTCATCCCCTGGATCGGCCTGATGAGCATCACGGTCGCTTTTCGCACCGGCGAGCACGTCGCCATGGGCATGGTGGTGCGGCACCTGCCGACGCGCATCGCCACGGCGCTCGGCTACGTCAACGTGGCGCTGATCGCCCTGCTCGGCGTGCTGCTGATCTGGTACGGCTGGGAGTTCTTCCTGAACTCGACCCAGTATTACATGGTCTCGGACCAGTTCCAGGTGCACCACCGCTGGGTCGCCGCGGCCGTGCCGGTGACCGGCGTGATCCTGCTTATCCACGTGGTCAACGGCCTGCAGCTCGTGGAATCGACCCACGGTGTGGCCGAGGAGATCTCGACGCTGCTCAAGGAGTCCGGCGAATGACCGCCGCTCTCCTGGTGTTCGCCGTGGTGCTTCTGATCGGCGCCCCGATCGCCCTGGTCATGGTCGCCGCTGGGCTCGCCGGCGCGGTCTCGCTCGGCGGGACCGACTACCTGAGCATCCTGGCCGACCGCATGTTCTCGGGCGTCGCGGGCTACGTGCTGATGGCGGTGCCCTATTTCATCTTCACCGCGGAGCTGATGAACCACGCCGGACTGACCCAGCGCCTGATCACCTTCAACAACGCCGCGCTGGGCCGCATTCGCGGCGCGCTAAGCCACGTCAACATCACCGTCAGCGTGTTCTTCGCCGGGCTCACCGGCGCGGCCATCACCGATACCGTGGCGATCGGCAAGCTCTTGATCCCGGCCATGAAGAAGGAGGGCTACGACGCCGACTACAGCGCGGCGGTGACCGCCTGTTCCTCGATCATCGGGCCGATCATTCCGCCCTCTATTGTGATGGTGGTTTATGCCTCGATCCTCAGGGACGTCTCGGTCATCGACCTGTTCGCCGCCGGGATCCTGCCGGGCTTGCTGATGGCCGGCTCCTTGTTGGTGGCGAGCGGCATCATCTCCTGGCGGCGCGGCTATCCGAAGCACGGGGGCGAAACGCTCGCGGTGGCGCTCAGGGCCTTCTTCAGCTCGATCCCGGCGCTCTTGGTGCCGGTGATCATCCTGGGCGGCATCCTGGGCGGCTTGACGACGATCACCGAGGCTTCGGCCTTCGCCGCGGTCTATACGGTTGCGATCGGTTTCCTGGTCTACCGCAGCCTGACCCTGGACAAGGTCCGCCAAGCCCTGGTGACGACCGTGCGTTTCAGCGGCGTGGTCTTCTTCCTGCTCGCCACCTCGACCGTGCTCGGCTGGTTCGTCACCCGCTCCGGCATCGCGCGCGACGCGGCGGAGCTGATCGCGACGGTCAGCAAGGACCCGGTGGTGCAGATCATGCTGGTCAACCTGCTCCTGATCCTGATCGGCACGGTGCTCGACGTGCTCCCGGCGCTGGTCGTGGTCGCGCCGGTGCTGGTGCCGGCCATGCTGCAGCTCGGCTTCGACCCGCTGCATTTCGCCATCGTCATGATCATCGCCCTCAACGTTGCCAATATCACGCCGCCGGTCGGCATGACCCTGATGACCGCCTCGCAGATCGCCGGTGTCACCTACGAGCGGGCGATCCTCGCCTCGCTGCCGTTCTTCGCCAGCCACCTCTTTGTCATCGTGGTCGTCTCGCTATGGCCCGATTTCGTGCTATGGCTGCCGCGTCTGTTGGACTAACCGCCAGTTACAGAGAGCCTCACCATGTCCGCGACCATTCTCTCCAACTCCAAGATCGAAGCCGCCTACCGGGAGCGCACCCGGCGCTCGGCCGGCCTGGCGGCCGAGGCCGCCGAGTGCCTGCCCAGCGGCATCACCCACGACTCGCGCTATCTCAGGCCCTACGGCATCTACGTCGAGCGAGCCGAAGGGGCGCGCAAATGGGATGTTGACGGCAACCAGTACCTCGACTTCTTCGGCGGCCACGGGGCGCTCCTTCTCGGCCACAACCATCCCGAGGTTCTGGCTGCCGTGCAGGCCGCGCTCGGCAAGGGCACGCACTTCGGCGCCAACCACGAGCTCGAGCTGCGCTGGGCGCAGGCCGTGACCCGGCTGGTGCCCTGTGCCGAAAAGCTGCGCTTCACGTCCTCGGGCACCGAGGCGACACACCTGGCGCTTCGGCTCGCCCGCGCCCACACCGGCCGTGACAAGCTGGTCCGCTTCATGACCCACTTCCACGGCTGGCACGACCACATGGCCTCCGGTTACCACTCCCATTTCGACGGCACGCCGACCGCCGGCGTGGTGCCCGGCGTGACCGACAGCATCATCCTGCTGCCACCCGGCGACGTCGCGGCGCTGCGGGCCACCCTGGCGGCGCGCGACGACATCGCGGCGGTGATCCTGGAGCCGACCGGCGGCTCTTTCGGCAAGGTGCCGCACGGCGATGGCTTCCTCGGCGCGCTGCGCGAAGCGACCGCGGCCAGGGACGTGCTGCTGATCTTCGACGAGGTGATCACCGGCTTCCGGGTCGCCCCGGGCGGCGCCCAGGCCCACTTCGGCGTCACCCCCGACCTGTCCACCTTCGCCAAGATCCTGGCCGGCGGGCTGCCGGGCGGCGCGGTGGCCGGCCGCCGCGACATCCTGGACGGGCTCGATTTCGCCGCCGCCAAGGCCGCCGGCCGCGAGAAGGTCGACCACCCGGGCACCTTCAACGCCAATCCCATCTCCGCCGCCGCCGGCGTCGCGGCGCTGGGCATCGTCGGCACGAGCGATGCCTGCCAGCGGGCCGAGGCGCTGGCCGCCGATCTGCGCGCGCGGCTAAACCTGGTCTTGGCGGCGCGGGGCGTGCCCTGGGCGGTCTACGGCGGCTTCTCCGGCTTCCACATCTTCACCAACCCGCGCGGCCTCGAGATCGACCCGATGGCCTTCGATCCGTTGGCCCAGTCCTTCGAGCTGCTGAAGGAGAGCCGTCCCGAGATG
>JBFJPL010000141.1:0-10247 GCA_041617155.1 Kiloniellales bacterium | reverse complement strand
CGACAGGGTGCGTCAAGCCGCTTGCCCGATGCGCCGGCATCGCGCCGCACGGCTTTCCTGCCCTGTCGGCGGGACAGCGCCGCGCAGACCATGGACAGTGTGAGAAATGCGGGCTAGGGACGGACCGCGGCCGCCTGTGCGGCGGCTGCTTGTTTCTCTCCCGCACTCATCTTTGCGGCAAGCTGGTCGGCCAGTGCCGCCGCTCCGGCCACACCATCCTTGGCCGCGACGGAAAGCCAGGCGAGCGCCGAGACCTGGCTCTCGGCGACGCCGCGTCCTTCCATGAACATGAGCGCAAGCTGGACCGCGGCTTCCGAAACGCCCGCCCGCGCGGCCGCTTCGTAGAGTTCGGCCGCCGCGGCAGGATCGGCCGTGCCGCCCCGGCCGTATTCCAGCAAGCTGGCCAGATTGTATTGGGCCGCGGCGGAGCCTTGGACCGCCGCCGCCCGGTACCACCGCGCCGCCTCGGCGAGATCGACCGGGCCACCGAGGCCGGTCTGCAGCATGGCACCGAGTTTGAGCTGGGCCGGCAGAAAGCCTTTCTCGGCGGCCCGATGGAACCAAATTCGCGCACGCGCCGCGTCGGCCGGGACACCGTGGCCAGCTTGATGAATCTGGCCGAGCCGATAGGCCGCTTCGGCCGAGCCTCGCTCGGCGGCCTTTTCGTAAAGGGTCAGACCATAGCTACCGTCGACCGGTGCCTCCTGGGCCAGCGATCGCGCGGATACGTCGAATATCAAGGCCACCAGGGCCGATGACATCACAAGAGCAGTGGCAAGTTTACCCATCGTCGGCGTCCTGCCCGGTCCTCGTTTTTTCCACCGACAGCATAGTGGAATCGAGTGAGTCTGGCAAAAATCCGATTGTGAACAAGGCCTTGGAGACCGGCCATGCACTCAGGCGTTGACGTCGATCACCGCGCGTCCCTTGACCTGGCCCTTCAAGATCTCGCCGGCCAGGCGCGGCACGTCGCCGAGGGCGGCCTCGTTGATCATGCCGTCCAGCTTGTCCAGGGGTAGATCGATCGTGAGCCGTTGCCAGGCGGCCTTGCGCCGTTCGGCCGGACACATGACGGAATCGATGCCGAGCAGGTTCACGCCACGCAGAAGGAAGGGGATCACCGTGGTCTCCAGCTTGTTGCCGCCAGCCAGCCCGACCGCCGCGACCGAGCCTTGATAGGCCATTTGGGTCAAGAGATGGGCCAAGGTCGTGCCGCCGACCGAGTCTATGGCCCCGGCCCAGCGCTCCTTGTCGAGCGGCCGAGCGGCCGGCTCCGCCAGTTCGGCGCGCTCGACGATGCTTGTGGCGCCCAGAGTACGCAGATAATCGTGGGTTGCGGCACGCCCGGTCGAAGCCGCTACCTGATAGCCCAGCTTGGCCAGAACGGCGACCGCCACGGAGCCGACACCGCCGGCCGCCCCGGTTACCAGGACCTCGCCCTTTTCGGGCGTCAGGCCGTGCTCCTCGAGTGCCATGACGGCCAGCATTGCGGTGAAGCCGGCCGTGCCGATGGCCATGGCCCGCTTGGTGTCGAGAGCCTTGGGCAGGGGCACCAGCCAGTCGCCCTTGACCCGGGCCTTCTGGGCATAGCCGCCCCAGTGGGCTTCACCGACGCGCCAACCGGTCAGCACGACCTTGTCGCCGACCGCGAAGTCCGAGTGGGCGCTCTCGCTCACCGTGCCGGCGAAGTCGACACCGGGCACATGCGGGTACTGCCGTACCAGGCGGCCGAGGCCGTTGACGATCATGCCGTCCTTGTAGTTGAGATTGGAATAGTCCACCGCCACCGTGACGTCGCCGTCGGGCAGGCGCGTATCCTCCAAATCCTGGATCGATGCCGTTACCTTGCCCGCGTTTTCCTCCAGGACCAGTGCCTTGAACATGCCGCTTGCTCTCCCTGATTCGCTATTGGATCGGCCCCGCCCGCTCAGCGCAGCGGCTCGAGGATCGAAACGTAGTTTGCGACCGCCGCGCCGCCCATGTTGAAGATGCCCGCCAGCTTGGCGTCCGGCACCTGCATCTCGCCGGCCTCGCCGCGAACCTGCAGCGCGGACATGACGTGCATCGACACCCCGGTCGCGCCGATCGGGTGGCCCTTGGATTTTAGCCCGCCCGAGGGGTTGACCGGCAGCCGGCCGTCCTTCGCGGTCCATCCCTCGAGGATCGCCTTGGCGCCCTGGCCGCGGGGCGTCAGGCCCATGGCCTCGTATTCCAGCAATTCGGCGATGGTGAAGCAGTCGTGGGTCTCGACCAGCGACAGGTCGTCCAGCGTCAGGCCGGCCTTTTCCAGTGCTCGGCCCCAGGCCACCTCGCAGCCTTCGAACAGGATGATGTCGCGCCTGCTCATGGGCAGGAAGTCGTTGGCTTGCGCCGTGCCGCGGAACACCACGGCCTTGGGCCGGGTGAGCGCGGTTTCCACGTCGGTCAGGACCAGCGCCGCCGCGCCGTCGGAGACCAGCGAACAGTCGGTCCGCTTCAGCGGGCCGGCGACCAGCGGGTTCTTGTCGGAGACGTTGCGGCAGAAGTCATAGCCCAGATCCTTGCGCAGCTGGGCATAGGGGTTGGCCACGCCGTTCTTGTGGTTCTTGGCGGCGATCGCGGCCAGTGCGTCGGACTGATCGCCGTGTTTTTGAAAGTACTGCTGGGCGATACGCCCGAAAACCCCGGCGAAGCCGCCCTCGATCTCGCCTTCCTCCTTGAGGTAGGCGGCCTTGAGCAGCACGCCGCCGATCTCCGGCCCCGGCAGACCGGTCATGTGCTCGACGCCGACCACCAGGACGAAGCGGGCCCGTTTGGCCTCGATCGTCTTCAGGCCCTGATGGATCGCGGCGGAACCCGTGGCGCAGGCGTTCTCGACCCGGGTCGCCGGCTTAAAGCGGAAACGCTCGTCGGCCTGTAAAACCAGCGACGAGGGAAAGCCCTGGGGCGAAAAGCCTTCGTTGTAGGTGCCCAGCACGATCTCGTCGATCTCGTCCGGCTCCAGCCCAGCGTCCGCCACGGCCTGGGTTGCGACCTTGAGGATCAAGGACTCGACGTCCTCGTTCCCGTGCTTGCCGAACGGCGTGTGGCTCCAGCCGACGATACAGGCGGTCATGGTGCGTCCTTTCCTCATTTCGTATCGCGGGCGACCATAGCAGAGCCGATGCTCCGCGGTCACGCCCCGCTATGGTAAAGCGGTGTTAACCGATTCATTAACTAAATAGCATCCACTTCGCGCCATTCTAGGTGGCCGAAAACGGCCTTTACGGATACCGCCAGGGGGGCGGGTCCGGCCCATTGCCAGGAGAGCAAAGCCATGGGCGATATGAAACTGATGCTCAACGACTACCGCCTGACGACGGCGGAGATCCTCTATTACATGCCGGATCACGAGAACCTGCTCCAAACCTTCATCTGGCAGGAACTCGACCAGGTGCCGGACTTTCCCAGGCTCAACGGCTTCCTGTCGTTCTGGCAGAGCGAGCTGGACGGCAAGCTGCATACCGTGCGCGTGGCATGTATGGGCATCATCCAGCCGACCGAGTGGCGTTACACCGGCTGCGAACTCACCTTGCACTAGCGCTGGCTGTCCTAGAACTTCTCCTCGCCGCGCAACCTGACCGCGTCGGGAAAATCCCTGTAGAGCGCGAAGAAGACGTCGCAGACCAGCGAGTTGACCCCGTGGTGGAAGCTCTCGACCGGCTCGCCGCGCGAAGCCACGTGGGAGAAGGCACGATCGAGTTGGGCCAGATTCTCGGTGTCGAGGGTCAGGTGGAATTCCGGCAGGTGTGACGGGCCAAGGCCGAGCTGACGGCGCGTGATGCGGTAGCCGGCGATTAGCCCCTGCTGCTTCAAATGCTCGAAATAGCGCTCCGCCCGATCGGTGAACTCGGTGTCCTTCACGCCGTCCTTGAGGTTGCACCATATGTGATAGACGTTCATGGCGATGGGTTCCTGGCCAAGCCCTCGTGCGGTGGGGCCCGGCAGTTTGCCGCCAACGCCCGCACCGGTCCATAGCCCGGTGCTGAAATCTAGGGGTCGCTGCGCAGAACCGCCCAGGGCTCGCCGGTAGCCGTCCTCGAGGCACTGGCGCCGGGTGGCAAGGCCTCGGACCAGGCATCGGCCCCTTCCAGGAGGCTTTCCACGAGGCCGGCGTTCCGGACCGACAGTTTGCCCGTGTAGTGGATATCGGTCAGCGGCCGACCGGCGGTCTCGAAAAGCCGCGTTCGACCGTCGAGCCGCGCAATGCCGGCGAGGAACCAATGGGTCAACTCACGGCGCGGCGAGACTAGGCCCATGTGATCACCGGAAATGCGGCGCAGGTGATCGACCGTCATGCGATCGTAGAGGTCGAGACGTCGGATCTCCGCGAACCACTGATCGAAAGCCGCCCGTGCCGCCGCGAGTTCGTTCTCGTGCCTCGGGTCTTGGCCGAGTGCCTCGGCGAAGGCCTGAACGATATCGCCGTAGAACCGATCGGCTTTCTTTTCCCGCCAGGCAGCTTCATAGCCGCCCAGCCGCAGCTGCCAGGCAACCCGTGTCGCCACGGCCTCGGCGGTCGCCTCTCGCACACGGCGCAGCAGGATCAGGTCGTGGGGCGGGAAAAGCCGGTTGTCGGAATAGACGCCATGCTGCGGCACATGGGCCAGTTCATGGGCCAGAAACACGATCTTCTGGCCCTCGTTTAATGCGGGATTGAGGCCGATCAGGCGCATGCCGGCGCGGTAATAGCCGAGCAATGGGGTGTCGCGGTCGACACAGATGTAGACGTCCTCGCGCCCCGCGCGTTTCAACAGTTCGTGCCCTAGGACGCTGCTCGAAAGGATCTCGAACAAGCGGCTGAGTTCGGCTCTCTGCGTGCCGCGCCGATTTATCGTGGCGGCCCTTAGGCAGGAGTCGGTCGCATCGGCAACCCGGCCGACAATCCGTTCCAGGCGGCCTAACGCCAGTTGACCGAATCCGGACCGCACGTCCCGCTCGACCCTGAGCGGTGTACCGGGCCTTGTCGTCGGGTCGAGGCGGGCCTCGGTGCCGCCCTCCAGGTTCGACGATAGAGGGTCGGCCAGACCAAGAATCACGAAACCGATGGCCAGGCCGATGCCGATCCTGGCCGGCGTCGCGCGGCGCGCCATGGTTCGCCAAACGACGTCGTGGCGCCCTCCTGTCCGACGATCCCACGGCATCTCCGGTCCGCAACCCCAAGCATTGATGCTCTATCGCTTCGAGAGCCAATCTAGCCCGCAAGTGTTAAGCATTGGCTGCCAGGAGGCGGTCGGACGCGGAAAGAAGGCACCCGGGGCGGGTTTGGCCCCGGGTGCGTCAAAACAGGAAACTCGGGCAGTCAGTCGTCGTCGTCCTTTGCCGCGACCTGACCGCGCACTTCACCGCTGGGACGGGCCCTGGTGTGAACGTTCACATAGATATTGCCGTTGTCCATCGCCGCAACCAGGTCGGCGAGGTCGTCGATATCCTCCGGACAGGTGGCGCTCGGCGTCGCCCCCTGGATGACGTTGGCATCGGTAACCGTCGCATTGTTGATCCACTTGCCGTCCACGTCCCATCCCCGATCATGGAGCCCGGCCAGGAACACAACGACCGGTCCGTTGGCGCCGCGCGGCGCGCAGTGCAGATGCGCCTGCGTTACCCTTTGACCTTCATTGACGCGCAGCCGATACTCGCCAGAGGTCAGGGCGCCGTTGAATCGGACCCTGAAGCGTCCGCTGGTGTCGGTATCGACCGCCGGCACCTCCTCGGCACCGCTCAGTCTGGCTCCGAACTTAACCTCGAGGTCATCGTCATCGTCATCGTCGCCGTAAACGATTCCGGGCACGGCCAGCAGGCCGGCCAGCATCGTGCAGGCGACAAGCTTCATCGGTCGCATGCGGGTCATGTTTGACGTCCCCATTTTTCGGTTGAAGCTGTCGCAGATCGCTCATGTCTGCTCCTCGCACTCGGTTCGACACCGCAGGCGATCGATGCCGCCAATGCAGAGTTGAACCGGACCTGCTACAATACACTCATTCGGACGTCGGCGCGATAGGCGTGAGAGGCCGGTGCCGACTCAGCCGCCTTCACCGGCCTGCTCGATGGCGCGCTTCTGGCGGAATCCCTGGACCACCGGCACGGCGATCACAAACGCCGTTACCAGCATGATGCAGAGCGTCAGCGGTCGCTCCCAGAGGAAGCTGTAGCCGTCGTAGATGTTGAGGGCCCGGCGCAGGTTTTCCTCCATCATGCCGCCAAGGATGAATCCGAGTATCAGAGGCGCGAGCGGATAATTGAACAGGCGCAGCCCGAGGGCGATCACCGCGAAGACCACCATCAGGTAGATGTCGAAGGTATTGAACGACACGAGGTAGACGCCGACCAGCGAGAAGAACAGGATCAGCGGCACCAGGAGATTTGACGGCAGCACCAGCAGGCGGGAGATGTAGGGAATCAGCGGCAGGTTCAGGATCAGCAGCACGATGTTGCCGATGTACATCGAGATGATCACCGACCAGAACACCTCCGGCCGTTCGATGAACAGCTGCGGTCCGGGCTGGACGTTGTAGGAGAGCAGGGCGCCCAGCATCACCGCGGTCGTGCCCGAGCCCGGGATGCCCAGCGTCAACAGCGGCACGAAGGAGCCCGAGCAGGCGGCGTTGTTGGCGGTTTCCGGGGCTGCCAGGCCGCGTAGCGAGCCTTTGCCGAACTTGAGCTTTTCCGCCGCGCTGGCGAAGTTGCGCTCCATGCCGTAGGCCAGGAAAGAGGCGATCGTCGCGCCCGCGCCCGGTAACACGCCGATAAGGAATCCCAGGATCGAGGAACGGCCGATGCTGGGTGCGATGTGCTTCACCTCTTCTCGGGTTAGCTTCAGGCTGCCGACTTGGCCGCGGGTTGCCTTGTGCGCCTCCTCGCTCAACTTGTCGCCCTTGAGGATCGTCATCAGAGCCTCGGACAGCGCGAAGGTCGCCATGGCCAGCAGCAGGAAGGAAATGCCGTCGAGCAGGTCGAGCCGTCCGAAAGTGAAGCGCTGGATGCCTTCCGCCGCGTCGGTGCCAATGGTCGCCAGCATCAGGCCGACGATGGTCATCATGATCGCTTTCAGGAACTGGCCCTGGCCGGCGAAAGCCGAGACGGCGGTCAGGCCCAGCACCATGAGCGCGAAGTAGTCGGCGGACTGAAAGCTGAGCGCCACCGTCGCCAGCGCCGGCGCGGCGAGCAGCAGGAAAACGGCGGCGATCGTGCCGCCGGAAAAGGAAGCATAGGCGGCGATCGCCAGCGCCTTGCCGGCATGCCCGGCCTTGGCCAGCGGGTAGCCATCGAAAGCCGTGGCCACGGTGCCGGCCACGCCGGGTGCATTGATCAGGATCGATGAGGTCGAACCGCCGAAAATGGCGCCGTAGTAGACGCCTGCCATCAGGATCAGACCGGCCGCCGGATCGAAGCCATAGGTGATGGGGATCATCAACGCGATCGCGGATATCGGCCCCAGGCCGGGCAGCATGCCGATGAAGGTGCCGGCAAAACAGCCGATGAACACCATCATTAAATTGGTCGGTGTCAGCGCCGTGGTGATGCCGCTCAGAATGCCTTCGATCATCGTGCCTCGGCCTCGCGCCCAATCATCAGAGCAGCAGTCCCGGCTCCAGGTAGATTCCAAGCAGCTTGCTGAGCAACACCCAGAATCCGACCGCGACCGCGACCGACAGGCCGAGAACCACCGCCCATCGGCGTTCGCCGAGCAGGAGAATGCCGCCCGCCAGGAACAGCCAGGTGGAGGCCAGGAACCCGAGGCGCGTAATGGTCGCGCCGTAAAACAGCATCAGGCCGCAGAGCGCCGCCACCTTGCCCCAGTTCAGGACTTTCCGGGCGGGCTCGTCCCCGGCCGTCCGTGACGGCAGCACCAGCATCAGGAAGGAGACGATGCTGCCGGCAACCGCCAGGCCGACCGGCATGGTTCGCGCCGTGAAGAGCTCGAACTCGCTGCCGGGAAACAGTTTGATCCGAAAGGCGAGGACACCATAGCCGATCGAAAGTCCGAGCAGAATGAGGGCGCTCAGGCGATCGCGGGACATGCTGTGGGTCGCGACTGCGGCTGTTCGATAGAACTAGTTCTGCAGCACGCCCAACTGGCGCATCAGGTCGCCAATGACCTTCTCCTGATTCTCCAGAAAGGCGACAAACTCATCCCGTGGCTTGAACAGGTTGCCCCAGCCGTTGCGACTGCGCACCGCTTCCCAGGCCTCGGTCCGGTACATCTTGCCGAGCACGTTGGCATAGGCCTCGGCTTGAGCCTCCGGCAGCTCCGGCGCGCCGAAAAAGCCACGCCAGTTGGCGAAAAACACGTCGTGTCCCAAGTCCCTCAAGGTCGGCACGTCGGGCAGGTCGCCGATCCGCTGTTCGGCGGTGATGGCCAGGATACGCACCTGCCCCTGTTTGTGCTGAGCCAGGACCTCGCCCAATCCGGTCGACAGCAACTGGGTCTCCCCCGACAGCAGGCCGGCGAGGGCCTTGCCGCCCGCGTCGTAGGCAATATAGCGTACCTTCAGGGGATCCTCGCCCGCGGCCTGGAAGGCCATGGCGGCCACCAGGTGATCCATGCTGCCGCGCACCGAGCCGCCGGCTATCTTGACCGTGCCGGGGTTGGCCTTATAGGCCTCGAGTACCTCCTGCCAGGACTGATAGGGCGAATCGGCGCGCACCACGAAGGCGCCGTAGTCGGCGATGACGGAGGCAATCGGCGTCAGGTCACGGAACGACTGAGGAAAGACTTTTTGCAGCGAGCGGATGATGATCGGCGTCGAGTTGACCATCAAGGTGCCCTGCTGTTTCTGGGCGGTTTCGATGATATGGGCGATCGCCTTGCCGCCGCCACCGCCGGACAAATTCTGGTAGGAGGCCGCGTCGACCAACCCGGACTTCGTGAGAGCCTCGCCGACACCGCGCGCCGTGCCGTCCCAGCCGCCGCCGGCGCCGCCGGGAATCAGAAAATGGATGCTATCCAGTTCGGCCGCCTCGCTCGGCTGTGACCAGGCGCCCGTCAACAAGCCGATTGCGGTGGCCGTGATCAGCAGATGGCGGCGTGTCCAACCTCGTCCGGTCCCAGGCATACACTGTCCTCCCTTTGTCATTGCCTCGCGGCGGTTGGGCTTGCATCGATGCCCCTGTTGGCAGGGATCATTGCACAGATCTTTTGCAAGCGCAGCCGTTGAAGACGGCTTTTTCCCGTTCTTCGGTTTCGGCAACGGCGGCCCGAAACGCATCGCGGCCGGGCCCATGTGGTCGCTGGCAAGGAGCAAAAAGCTGATCGTGGCTTGACTTCGCACTACTAGTAAGTTTCATGTGCATTTAAATGAATTTTAAGAGGCCTTCTGCATTTTTATAACAAAAGTGGCGATATTTCGGAGGAGTTGGAAGTTGGCTTTCAAGGGCAAAAAGGGTTCCGATTCGGACCCGCTGACAAAACTCAGGGAACGCAACGGCATGCGCCGGCCGATTCAGCATTCGGTAATCGGCTCTGATCTGACCATTGTCGGGGATCTTGTCAGCACCGGTGACATCAAGATCGATGGCCGGATCGATGGCAATATTACCTGCCGCACCCTGACGCTGGGTGAGCAACCCGTCATCAACAGCGCGATTGCCGCCGAGACCGTGCGCATCTGCGGGACCTTCAGCGGCCAAGTAGAGGCCAACAAGGTGGTGCTGACCAAAGACGCCAAGGTGACCGGCGATATCGCCCAGGAAATTCTAGAAATCGAATCCGGTGCGGTTCTTGAAGGCAATATCCGGCGCCTCGACTCGGTTCGCCTGATCAAAGCTTCCTGAACGCGCCGTGGTCGGCGGCGCGACCCATTCGAACGGCATGGCCTCGACCCGTAGGACAGTCTTTCGGCGCGTTTCCATCATACCTCG
Organism: Kiloniellales bacterium; assembly: GCA_041617155.1. Lineage (GTDB taxonomy): Bacteria > Pseudomonadota > Alphaproteobacteria > Kiloniellales > JAKSDN01 > CAMYKD01. The sequence goes on along the minus strand of JBFJPL010000141.1, from coordinate 368 downwards.
AAGTCGTCGGTAGTCTGCCTTCGACCTGTGGTAAATGGCACCATGGCAGCATTAGGCATTTGTTAGGACAAATCGAATATACTACTACTTATGCATTACATCTTTCCTGCTGTGATAATGCATGTGCCTCCCTTTCAACTCACCCCGCCCTTTCGAGGCGGGGTGTTTTTTTGCCGACCAGGCGTCGTGCCGATTGGCCGATCGCTCCCAAGCCAGGATGGCCCGCAATACCAAAGGTCGTTGATAATGACTCATTTGATGGGACGAAACGGCCTCCTGGGTAGGCGCGGTGTGAAGCGCGATGCCTTGCGCATCGGGCAAGCGCCGCAACGCACCCAGGAGGCCATTGCGTCCGACCGGAGGCCGGG
>JBFJPL010000140.1:0-10283 GCA_041617155.1 Kiloniellales bacterium | reverse complement strand
CTGATTGAAAAATGCCCTAGCGCCGTCGGCGGAGCGCCTGAATGGTCTCGTCGAGCGCGCTCAGAAAGCGCGAGCGATCCTGTTTGGTGAAATTCGGCACGTAACCCTTGATCTCGCCGGTTTCGCGCAGATGCGCCTTCAGATCGCGCAGGGCCAGCGCCATGCCAATGCCGGCCTCGGTAAAGGGCTTGCCGGTCGGGCCGAGGACGCTGGCGCCGCTTTTCAGGCAGCGCGCGGCCAGCGGGATATCGGCCGTCACCGCGATGTCGTCGGCGCCGATGCGTCCGGCGATCCAATCGTCCGCGGCATCGGGCCCCTCGGACACCACCACCCGATTGATCAGCGGACTGTCGGCCACGCGTAGCCAGACGTTGCTGACCATATGGACGGCCAGGCCGTGGCGCTCGGCGACGCGCAGCACTTCCTGCTTCACCGGGCAGGCATCACCGTCGACGTAGATTTCCAGGATATTCGCCTTTCGATATCTTTGACGCCGGCCCGTCGCGGTCAAGAAGCTCCAGTCTTGTCGCGCGGGCCATAGGTCTTGAATTTCTCCATCACCCGGGCGATCTCGTCGTCGGGCAGGATTCGAGGTTCGCCCAGCTGCAGGCTGATAATGTACTGCCGCGCCAGGGTTTCGAGCTCTCCGGCCAGCCACAGGGCCTTCTTCAGGCTAACGCCGCAGGCGATCATGCCGTGGTTGGCGAGCAGGCAGGCCATGCGATTCTCCAGCGCCTTCACCGCGTGCTTCGAGAGTTCCTCGGTGCCGAAGGTCGCGTAGGCCGCGCAGCGCACCGTCGGGCCGCCGGCCGCGGCGATCATGTAGTGCACCGCCGGGATGTCGCGCTGTGCGATCGCAAGCGCGGTACAGTAGATCGGGTGGGCATGGACCACCGCGTGGACATCCTTGCGGGACTTCAGGATATCGCGGTGGAAGCGCCATTCCGAGGAGGGCGCAAGAGCCCCGTCGTGGCTACCGTCCATGCGCATGAAGACGATGTCTTCCGGTGCCATGGCGTCGTAGTCGAGGCCGCTCGGCGTCAGCAACAGGCCCTTTTGCCAACGCGCGCTGATGTTGCCGGAGGTGCCTTGGTTGATGCCCATGTCGGCCATGCGCCGGCAGCACGCGATGATCTCCTCGCGCAGGGCGTATTCCGGGTCGTTCATCCCTGACGGCTCCTTCTGCCAAAGCTCACCACTAGCATCAGAACCCCCTCAGCGGCAGCTCGGGCGGGCGCTGTAGCCAGTTGTCCCCGGGGTAGTGCGCACGGCCATCGATGACGTGCAGCGAATAGGCGTGGCGCGACCGGGCTGAGCGGTTCGGGCCACTCAGGTGCGGCAGGTGCCCATGCAGCACCACGAGCGCGCCCTGCCGAACCTCGAGCGGCACCCGTGCCGCATCGGGCCACGGCGTCGGGTCAAGTATTTCCGTGTGAAGCCCCGCCGCGCCCCGGCGGAAGCGCGTCCTCGGCGGGCACCTATGAAATCCGGGCAGAACCCACAAGCAGCCGTTCTCCAGCGTCGCGTCCTCCAGGGCAAACCACAGACCGATCACGCTCGACGGCTCGGTATAGAGGAAGCTCGCGTCCTGGTGGCACACCACCTCGCCGCCGATGTGCGGTTGCTTGAAGATATACATGGACTGAAGCAGCAACGGTTCGGCCAGGCCCAGAGCCGCGACCAGCGCGGCCAAGGCGGGCTGGCGAGAGAAGCTCTCGAAGACCGGGTCCAGGTCATGCAACGCATGGCCGATCTTGTTGATCGACAATTCCTTGGTCTGGCGCAGGTGGCCATGGCGGTCGAAGGCCTGCTCCTCGAAAAAGAACCGGATCTTGCCGCCGGAGGTGGCGAAATAGTCGTCCACGGCATGGACTTCGGAGAGGGTCGAGAAGATCGTGGCGGATTGCTTCGGCTCGAATGCCCGCACCAGCTCTCCGGCGCGCTCCATCAGGGCATCGCAGGCGGCAGGATCGACAAAGCCCTCGAGCACGAGGAAGCCGTCGTCCTCGAAGCTCGCCAGCATTGCCCTGGAGAGCCGTCCGCCGGGTTCCGCCGGAAAGCGCGCGTTCACGGCGTCTGCCCCAGCCCTCGGAGGAGCGCGGTCAAGAGACGGGTCATGCCATCGAGCGCCTTTGCCGCCTTTGCCACCGTCTGCCCGTGATCCAAAGGCTGGTCGTCCAACCCCGCCGCCATGTTGGTGATGGCCGAAACCGCGAGCACTCTGAAGCCGAGCTGGCGGGCGACGATCGCCTCGGGCACCGTCGACATGCCGACGACATCGGCGCCGAGCAGCTTGGCCATGCGGATCTCGGCCGGTGTCTCGAAGCTGGGTCCGGAGAACCACATATAGACGCCCTGGTGGAGCTCGACGCCCTGGGCCGCGGCGCTCTGAAGCGCCCGCTCGCGCAGCTCGGGATCGTAGCAATCGATCAGATCGACGAAGCGGGTGTCGTCGCCCGGGCCGATCAGCGGGTTGGTCCCGCTCAGGTTGATGTGGTCGGTGATCAGCATCAGGCACCCCGGACCCGCGTCCGGCCGCAGGCTACCGGCCGCGTTGGTTAGGATCAGAATCTCGCAACCGAGCGCGCGCAGCGCGCTGAGCGGTGTCTTCATGCGGTCGGCGCGTCCGGTCTCGTAGAAATGAGTGCGGCCGGTCATGACCGCGACCTGACACCCGCCCAAAGCGCCGAACACAAGGTCACCGGCGTGGCCGGTGACCGAGGGATGGGGAAAGCCCGGGAGGTCCCGGTTGGCAATCACGAGGCGATCCTCGAGCGCCTCGGCGAAGCCGGCAAGGCCGGAGCCGAGGATGACGGCGACCTTCGGAAGGCGCCCATCGATGCGCGCGCGAATCGTCGCGATGGCCTTGGCGCTCGAGTCGTTCACGGTGAGGCTTCGGGCCAGAGGGCGGCGAACTCGATCATCTCTGCCATTCCGCTCAGCGGTCCTTGATATAGGGTGTTCCGCTCGCTTTGGGTGCCACGGCGGTGCCCATGAAGCCGGCCAAAAGAACGACCGTCAGTATATAGGGCAGCGCCTGAAAGAGCTGTACCGGGATTTCACCGGTCAGCGGCAAATGCACGCCCTGCAGCCGCGCCGCCGCCGCATCGAGGAAGCCGAACAACAGGCAGGCGAGCATGGCCGGCACCGGCCGCCACTTGCCGAAGATCATCGCCGCCAGCGCGATATAGCCCTGTCCGGCCGTCATGTCGCGCCCGAAGGCCGCGTTCTGCGCGGTCGAGAGATAAGCTCCGGCGATGCCGCACAGCACCCCACAGCAAAGCATCGCGAGGTAGCGCAAATGGGTGACCGAGATCCCCGCGGTGTCGACCGCCGCGGGATTTTCGCCGACCGCCCTGAGACGCAGACCGAAGCGGGTACGATAGACCACCCACCAGGTCAGCGGCACGGTCAGGAACGCGCCGTAAACCAGGATGTTGTGGCCGCTCAGGAGCTCGGCATAGAGCGTGCCCAGCAGCGGCACCCGCGAAAAGGTCTCGGCACCCGGCCAGACCAGCTCCAAAAAGCGCGCCTCGTCCGGCAGCGGCGGGGTCTGACCGCCCTGGCCGTAGAAGGCGTTGCCCAAAGTCACGGTCAGGCCGGCCATCAGCATGTTGATCGCCAGTCCGCTCACCACCTGGTTGCCCCGGTGGGTGATGCAGGCGAAGCCGTGAAGCATGGCAAGCGCGACCGAGGCCAGAATTCCGGCCAGCAGTCCAAGCCAGGCCGAACCGGTGGCCGTCGCCGTCGCGGCGGCCACGAAAGCACTGCCCAACATCTTGCCTTCCAGGCTGATATCGATGACGCCGGAGCGTTCCGCGAACAGCCCGGCCAGCGCGGCCAGCACCAACGGCGTCGCGAGACGAAGGGTCGAGTCGAGGGTCAGCACGAACAGCAGGAAGAAATCGGCCATGGTTTACTCCGCCGCCATGCTCGGCCGAGCAAAACGCAGGTACAAAGCCTCGATATAGGGCGTGAACATGTATGCCAGCGCGCCGCTGAACAGGATCACCAGCCCCTGGATCACCACGACCACGTCACGATTTATCCTTGGCACCTCGAAGGCCAGTTCGGACCCACCCTGGTACAGCACCCCGAACAGCAGGCTGGCCATGACGATCCCCACCGGGTGGTTGCGGCCCATGAGGGAAACCGCGATTCCGGTGAAGCCATAACCGGCGGTGAAGTCGATCATGATCCTGTGCTGCACGCCCATCAGTTCGTTCAGCGCGACGAAACCGGCCAAGGCGCCGGAAACGCCCATGGCCAGCAGAATCATGCGCCGCGAGCTGATGCCAGCGTAGCCGGCGGCCGCCGCGTTGAGCCCCACGGCGCGCAGTTCATAGCCCCAGCGGGTGCGCCAGATGAAGATCCACACCAGAAAGCAGCAGACCAGCGCCCAAAGTATCGAGAGATTGAGCGGCGACGGCGCAACCTCGATGCCGATCCAGGCGAGAGCTTCGTGCACGTAGGGCAGCTGGCCGCTCGCCGCGAAGGCGCGGGTCTGGGGCGACATCTGGCCCGGTTCGATCAGCACGTTGACCAGCAGGTAGACCATCAAAGCCGAGGCGATGAAATTGAACATGATCGTCGTGATGACGATGTGGCTGCCCCGATAGGCCTGGAGGTAGGCCGGCACGAAGGCCCAGGCCGCACCGAAGGCGGCCGAGGCCACGATGGCGAGCGGCAAAATCAGAAAGAACGGTAGGCTCTGATCAAACGCCAGGCAGACCAGACCGAGACCCAGGCCGCCGATATAGGCCTGCCCCTCGCCGCCGATATTGAACAGTCCCGCGTGGAAGGCGACGGCGACGGCCAAGCCGGTAAAGATGAAGTTGGTCGTATAGTAGAGCGTGTAGCCGAGCGCCTGGTCGTAGCCGAAGGCGCCCGTCAACATGAAATCCAAGGCTTCCAGGGGGCTCTCGCCGATCGCCAGAACGATCAGGCCGGACACGGCGAGCGCCATCGCCAAGTTGATCAGCGGGATCAGAATCAGATCAACCCAGACTGGCAGCTTGGCGGGCGTCTCGCTCATGGCACCCGCCGCGCCGGGACTTCACACACGCCCATGACTCAAAAGGCCTTCGACGGGATGCTAGGCTCCGGCCATTAGAACGGGCAGCTATTGTCTGCCATGTAGTCGTGCACCTTGATGTGGCCGGCGACGATGTCCTTGGACGCCCGATCGACCGATTCTATCATCTTGGCCGAGACCAGGTCCTTGTTGTGCTCGTCGAGCGCCCAGCCGACGCCGTTCTCGGCCAGGCCCAGATTGCGGATGCCGGGCTTCCATGTGCCGTCCTTGGCGCCCTTGAAGGCGCTGTAGGCGGCCACGTCGACCCGCTTCAGCATCGAGGTCAGCATGGTGCCGGGATGCAGGTAGTTCTGGTTCGAATCGACGCCGATCGCCAGCTTGCCGGCGTCCTTGGCCGCCTGGTAGACGCCGATGCCGGTGCCGCCGGCTGCGGCGTAGACCACGTCGGCGCCGCGATCGAATTGGCTCTTGGCCAGCTCCGAGCCCTTGGTCGGGTTGTTCCACGCCGCCGGCGTGGACCCGGTCATGTTCTGAAACACCTCGGCGTCCGGATTGACACGCTTGACCCCCTGCACGTAACCGCAGGCAAAGCGCCGGATCAACGGAATGTCCATGCCGCCGACGAAGCCGACCTTGCCGGTCTTCGAGGCCTCGGCGGCCAGCACGCCGACCAGAAACGAGCCTTCATGCTCCTTGAAGATGACGGATTGCACGTTCGGCAAATCGACCACCGAATCGATGATGGTGAAGCGGACGTTGGGATACTCCTTGGCAACCTTCTCGAGAGCCGGGCCCTGGGCAAAACCAACACCCAAAACGGGGTCGGCACCCCGTTGGGCCATCCTGCGCAGGGCCTGTTCGCGCTGCGTGGTGTTGGTGACCTCGAACTCGCGATATTTGATGCCGGTTTCCTTGCGGAATTTCTCGACGCCGTTGAAGACGCCCTCGTTGAACGACTTGTCGAACTTGCCGCCCATGTCGAAAACCACGGCCGGCTCGAGATCCGCCGCCTGGGCCGGGCCCATGGCCAGTCCGAGCATCATGCCGATTGTCAAAAGGTATTTTAGCATCTTCGTCTCCCCCGTTCGGATTGAGCCGTTTGCAGATCAGGTCCGTGAACCTTGGCCGATTCTTTCCATCACTGGTTTCGCACTTGCTGGCCTGTGGTTTAGACTACGTCCTGAGGTGCCGTTTGGTTAGTACCAAATATTGCCCGGATTGAGCAGGAGGGGGAAGCATGCTGAAAACCATCAAGATTTCTGTTCTGGCGCTGGTGTCAGGCGTGATCCTGCTGCTGATCGCTGCCGGCGCCCAGGCGGCGCCGACCAAGATCACATTCTTGCACACCAACGACGTCTACGAAATCTCCCCCAAGCGCGGCAAGGGCGGCTTGGCCGAACTGATGACCTTGCTCCAGGCCGAGCGGGCGGCGGCCGCGCACAGCATCACGACCTTCGGCGGCGATCTCCTGTCGCCCTCGATCCTCTCGCGGAAGTTCAAGGGCGCCCAGATGGTCGAGCTGATGAACAAGCTCGGGACGGACGTCGCCGTGCCCGGCAACCACGAGTTCGATTTCGGCCCGGAGGTCGCCGAGCAACGGTTCGGCGAATCGAGCTTTCCGTGGCTGGGCGCCAACGTGTTGGGCAAGGACGGCAAGCCTGCTGCCGGCTTGACAGCGATCCACACGATCGGTGTGGGTGATTTCAAGGTCGGCTTCTTCGGGCTGCTCGCGCCGGAAACCGCCACCCTGTCCTCGCCCGGCTCCGGCATCAGCTTTGCACCGCTGATCGATACGGCGGAATCGGCCGTGAAACAGCTAGAGCAGGCCGGCGCCGATGTGATTGTCGCACTGACCCATATGAACATCGCCGACGACCGTGCCTTGATCAGATCGGTCAAGGGCATTCACCTGGTCCTGGGCGGCCATGACCACGAACCCATAACCTACTACGAACGCGGCGTGCTGATCCAAAAGGCCGGGTATGACGCGCACTATCTGGCGGCCGTCGATCTGTCGGTCGAGCGGGTCGAGAAGCGCGGCAAGTCAACGGTCGAGGTGCTGCCGCAGTGGCGGATGCTGTCGACCAGGGGCGTGGCGCCGGACCCCAAGGTCAAGCCCATCGTCGACGCCTACAACTTGAAGCTCGACGAGGAACTGGGCCAGCCGGTCGGCAAGACGGCGGTCGAGCTGGATTCCCGGCGCAGCACGATCCGGACCATGGAGACCGGCTTCGGCAATCTGATCGCCGATGCCCTGCGCGAGAGCGTGGGGGCGGAAGTGGGCCTGACCAACGGCGGCGGCATACGCGGCGACCGGACCTACGACCCCGGCACGACCCTGACCCAAAAGGACGTTCTCAGCGAGCTGCCCTTCGGCAACCTGGTCGTCTTGATCGAACTGTCCGGCGGCGACCTTCTGGGCGCTCTGGAAAACGGCGTGTCGGAGATCGAGAACATCGGCGGCAGGTTTCCCCACCTGTCCGGCATGACCATGGTATTCGATCCGTCGGCGCCCAAGGGCCAGCGGATCGTCTCCGCCAAAGTCGGCGGCGCGGAGCTCGATCGCAACAAGAGCTACAAGCTGGCGACCAACGACTATATTTACGGCGGCGGCGACGGCTATGCGGCTCTCACCCGCGGCAAACCCTTGATCGATCCGTCCGGCGGCAAGCTGATGGCCACGGTGGTCATGGACTACATCGCCGCCAAGGGCACGGTCGCGCCGAAGCTGGAGGGGCGTGTCAAAAGCCGGTGAACCACATAATTCGGTTCTTTCATCGGCGACGGTTCGATATCGTCCGACCATCGTTCAACCGCAAGCGTGACGGGCCGGCGACGCTTTCGTGAGCCCGGCCGGCCCGTTTAGAGGTGGTCATGACGGACTCGGATCGCACGACCCATCTTCAAGAAATTCGCAACGGGGTCAAAGCGCTATGCCAACGCTTCGATGAAAATTACTGGCTGCGGCTGGACGCGGCAAACGGCTATCCGACCGAATTCGTCGGCGCCCTCACCGAGGCGGGCTACCTGGCGGCGCTCATACCGGAAGACTATGGCGGCACAGGACTGGGCATTGCCGAGGCCGCAGCGATCATGGAGGAGGTCAGCCGTGCCGGCGCCCATGCCGGCGCTTGCCATGCGCAGATGTACGTCATGGGCTCGCTGCTCCGGCACGGCTCGGAATCCCAGAAGCAGACCTACCTGCCCAAGATCGCCGCCGGTGAACTGAGGCTGCAAAGCTTCGGCGTCACCGAGCCGAGCACCGGCACCGACACGACCAATCTGAAGACGACGGCCCGCAAGCAGGGCGACCGCTATGTGATCAAGGGCCAGAAGGTCTGGATCAGCCGGGTCGAGCACTCGGACCTCATGGTGCTGCTGGCGCGCACCACGCCGCGCGACCAATGCGCCCGCAAGACCGACGGTCTGTCCGCTTTCATCGTCGATCTGCGCGAAGCGGTCGGCAAGGGGCTCACGGTCCAGCCGATCGACGCCATGATCAACCACCATTCCTGCGAGCTGTTTTTCGACGACCTGGAGGTCCCGGCGGATAACCTGCTCGGCGCGGAGGGCAAGGGGTTCCGGGTCATTCTCGACGGCATGAACGCCGAGCGAATCCTGATCGCGGCCGAATGCATCGGCGACGCGCGTTACTTCATCGACAAGGCCACGGCCTACGCCAAGCAGCGCGTGGTGTTCGGCCGGCCGATCGGGCAAAACCAGGGCATCCAGTTCCCGATCGCGCGGGCCTACGCCGAGACCGAGGCCGCCGCACTGATGGTCGAGCGTGCCGCCGGCCTGTTCGACGCGGGCGAAAAATGCGCCGCCGAGGCCAACATGGCCAAGATGCTGGCTTCCGAAGCCTCGTGGCGCGCCGGGGATACCTGCATGCAGACCCACGGCGGCTTCGCCTTCGCCCGGGAGTATCACATCGAACGTAAGTTCCGCGAGACGCGGCTTTACCAGATCGCGCCGATCTCGACCAACCTGATCCTCAGCTATCTGGCAGAGCACGTGCTCGATCTGCCCCGGAGTTTCTGATGAAGCCTCTGGAAGGTCTGCTCGTGGTTGCCGTCGAGCAAGCCGTCGCCGCGCCGCTCTGCACCGCGCGCCTGGCTGCGGCCGGCGCCCGCGTCGTGAAGATCGAGCGCCCCGGCGGCGATTTCGCCCGCGGCTACGATGGCGCCGCACGAGGCGAAAGCTCCTATTTCGTCTGGCTCAACCAGGGCAAGGAATCGGTGGTTCTGGACTTCAAGGAGGCCGACGACGCGGCCCTGCTCGATGATCTCATCATGGCGGCCGATGTTTTCGTCCAGAACCTGGCGCCCGGCGCTCTCGAGCGGGCGGGATTCGGCTCAGAGGCGTTGCGCGAGCGCAAGCCGGCACTCATTACCTGCGATATCTCGGGCTACGGCGAGGCCGAAGCTTGGCGCGACATGAAGGCCTACGACCTGCTGGTTCAGGCGGAGAGCGGACTGGTCGCCGTCTCCGGCGGCCCGGAGTCATTTGGCCGAATCGGCGTGTCGATCTGCGATATCGGCGCCGGCATGACTGCCCACGCGGCGATATTGGAGGCGCTCTACCGCCGTTCGCGGTGCGGCGAGGGTGCCGGGCTGAAGCTATCCCTGTTCGACGTGGCCGCGGAATGGATGACCGTGCCGTTGATCCACAACGACTACGGCGCGGGCACGCCGGCACGGGAAGGTCTCCGGCACCCCTCGATCGCCCCCTATGGCGCCTATGCCAGCGCCGCAGGCGAAGAGGTCATCGTGTCGATCCAAAACGAGCGCGAGTGGCATCGCTTTTGCCGTCAGGTGCTCGAACGCGAGAAGCTGGCGGGCGATCCCAGATTTTGCTCGAACGCCCTGCGCGTGGCCAACCGCGACGCGCTGGACCGTGAGATCCTCTCGGTCACGACGACCCTCTCGCTGTCCGCCTTCCGGCGACGCTTGCGCGACGCGTCGATCGCCTTTGGGTCGGTCAACTCCGTCGCCGCCGTCTCCGGGCACGATGCCCTTAGGCGACATTCGGCCAGGAACCGCAATGGCGAGATCGTGAAAATCCCCGCCCCACCGGTGCGTTGGAGTGACCCAGCCGCCGGCGAAACGGGTAGCGCACCCGCCCTCGGCCAGCACACCGAGGCGGTGCGCCGGGCCATGAGCAAGACCTCGATGCAGGCGCCGGATATGAGTGCGGGACACGGCAAAAGTTAGTTGGTCTTTCGTCGAAGGTCGTGGATAGTCGGGCG
>JBFJPL010000139.1:0-10365 GCA_041617155.1 Kiloniellales bacterium | reverse complement strand
GCGACCAAGCCGCCGCCGCACGTCTCGAGATCCAGCGCCGCCTGCTCGCCGCCGCCGGGCGCCCGAACCCGAGATCGGCTGCTTCGCGGCGGGCGCCACTGGCCGCCGGGGCCGTGGCCGTGTTCCTGCTCGTCGGCTCGCTCGGACTCTATGGCCTGACCGGCGCGCCCGGGTTGCCAAGCCAACCCCTGACCGAGCGCCTGGCGCAGCAGCAACGCGAACGATCCCGCTCCGGTGATATCGCGAGCCGCGCCGCGTTGCTGCGCCAGCAGCTCGAAGCCCAGCCCGAGGATATCGACGGCTGGACGCTGTTGGCCCGCACATACTTTCACCTGCAACGCTATCGGGACGCCGCCGAGACCTACCGCCGGGCGCTGGAGCTGGACAGCGCCCGCCCGGGCCTGCTCTCGGCCTATGCGGAAGCCCTGACCCAGGCCCAGGGCAACCGGGTGACCCGGGCAGCGCGCCTGGCCTTCGAGCAAGCCGCCGCGGCACAACCCGAGGATCCACGGGCACGGTATTACCTGGCGCTCTTCGAAGCCCAAGCGCAGAACTACCACGTCGCCCTGGCGCGCTGGCAGGATCTGCTGGCCGACACCCCGGCCAATGCGCCTTGGCGGTCCGTGGTGCTCAAGGCGGTCCGCGACATGGCCGACCTGCTCGAGCTCGACCCGGCCACCGTCCTGCGCGAGGCGGACCTGGCGGCGTCGGCGAATGGCGGTCCCGTGGCGGCCCTGCGCGACAGCTTGAAGCAAAATCCCAAGGACTGGCAGGGCTGGCTCTCCGTCGCGCGGGCCGAGTCCCGCCGCGGCGACCGCGAGGCCGCGCGCAGAGCGCTCGACGAGGTTGCCGGGCTCTACGCCACGGCCCCCTTTGTACAACAGCAAATCCGGCAAACCGCTGCCGAGCTAGGCCTCCGCGAGGCCGGAGAAACGAGCGGCGGCCGCGGCCCGAGCCGGAACGACGTGGCGGCCGCGGCGCAGATGACGACTGCCGAGCGCGGCCAGATGATCGAGGGCATGGTGGCCCGGTTGGCCGAGCGGCTGGATGGTGAGCCCGACGACCTGGAAGGCTGGCAGATGCTGATCCGCTCATACGCCGTGTTGGGCAAGAAAGAACAGGCGCGATCGGCCCTGCGCAAGGCGCTCGCGCGATTCGAGTCGCGGGCGGCGGCGCAGCGGGCGATCCGCCGGACCGCTACCCAGCTCGGACTCGATTTCTGAGTCAGGCCTGGACGGCGAAGCGGCCGACGCCGGTCCGTTCGGTTCGCAGGGGTCCATCGACAAAGCGCTCTGTGCCCGCTTCGAATGCTTGTGTTAGTGTGGCGCCCGGCTTCACAGTCAACGGGCCCTGCCTTGTTTCTCCGACGAACCGCCATTCTGCTGCTCGTGCTGGCCGCCCTCGGCCATTCGACCGCCGGCGCGCAGGCGCAGAGCACCCAAAGGCCGTTCGGCGTCATCGTCGAGGACTGGAACCAGTCGCTCGACCTGATCGAACAGGAGCTGAGCCGGCGGGCGACCGTGCCCGCCGCCCGGGCGAATACGCTGAAACGGCGCTTGGCCGAGCTGCGGGCGGCAGCCCTGGAGATCGAAGCCAAGACCGAGATCCTCTTGAGGCCGCTGCGCACCAGGGCCGGGGCGCTGGGACCGCCGCCCGCCGAGGGTGAGCCGCCGGAATTCGAGGCGATCGCCACCGAACGCAGAAAGCTCACCGAAGAAATCGCCAACTACGAGACGCGCATCAAGCAGGCCGTCCTGGCCAGAAACCGCAGCAACGAGCTGGCCCAGAGGATTTCGACGCAGACTTTCGACCAGGCGGTCGAGGCCCTGTTGAAACGCTTCCCCGCACCCCTGGCGCCGAGCACGGTGAGCACGGCGGTGCCGGAGTTTTTCGCCTTCGTGACCGCTCTGGCGAACGCGCCGTTCGACTGGTGGCGGGGCCTGACGCCGTCAGAACGGGAAGCGGCGCCGTTCAACCGGATTGCCCTGGTGCTCGGCCTCGCGCTGGCGCTCGGGGTCGGCATCCGCCTCGCCCTGATCCATTGGATGGGCCGCGACCCGTCGGTCGACAACCCGAGCTACGCAAGGCGGCTCTCCGCCGGTATTTCCGAAGGCCTGGCCCTGGGCATCGTCCCGGCGCTGATCTTCGGCGGGCCGCTCTATGCCATCGCCTCCCATCGGTCGCTGTTTACCGGCCTGTTCGGCGAGACCATGGTCGCGCTCTGCATCGTCCTGATTTTCCTGGTTCTGGCCTTTGCCCTGCCGCGCGCGGTCCTGGCGCCCGAATTGCCGGCCTGGCGTCTGGTCGCGCTGACGCCCAACAACGCACGAACGATCAACCACCGCATCACCTTCCTGGCCAGCGTCTTCGCGGTCGGTCTGTTTTTCTGGCTGCTGGACAAACGCGGCGCCTTCTCGCCGTCGCTGACCTCGCTGTTCGAATTCACCATTACCACGCTCGTGGCCGGTGGCGTCCTGGCCCTGGTGCGCGGTCGCCTTTGGGTCGCGGACCGCACGCGCGGCGCGGCCAGACCGGACGGTCCCGAGGCGGCGGCGTCGTTGGGGATCGGCTCCCTCTGGGCCGGGCTCAGGTTGATCATCAGCTTGGTCGCGCTGGTCGCCTTCGGCGCGACGCTGGTCGGTTACGCCCGGCTCGGCGCCTATCTGTCGGGGAGCCTGCTGGCCAGCGGTGTCGTGGTCGGCGGCCTGTTCCTGGTCCGGGGCCTGACCCGCGAGCTGATCGGCATGACGCTGAGAGCCAGGTTCCTGCGCGACCATCTGGCGGTCCGGCACGGGACCCGCAGCCTGTTCAAGTTCTGGGCCCGCGCGCTGCTCGACCTGGTGATCTTCTCCAGCGGCATCTTCCTGATCCTGACCGTCTGGGGCGTGCCCCTGGGCGACATGTGGACCTGGACCAAGCAGGCCCTGCAGGGCATCGCCATCGGCAACGTCACCATCTCGATCACCGATATCCTGGTCGCGATCGGCGTGTTCCTGGCCGCGCTGTTGCTGACCCGCATGCTGCAGCGCCTGCTGACCGAGAGGGTACTGCCGCGCACCGGCCTGGATACCGGCCTGCGCCACTCGCTGTCGGCCGGTTTCGGCTACATGGGCCTGGTGGTCGCTTTGGCGCTCGGCGTTGCCGCCATGGGCCTGGACCTGACCAACCTGGCGCTGATCTTCGGCGCGCTGTCGGTCGGTATCGGCTTCGGCTTGCAGAACGTCGTCAACAATTTCGTTTCCGGCATGATCCTGCTGATCGAGCGGCCGATCAAGGTCGGCGACTGGGTCATCGTCGGCACCAACGAGGGTTTCGTGAAGCACATCAAGTTGCGCGCCACCGAGATCGAGACCTTCCAGCACGCCTCGATCATGATCCCGAACAGCGAGATCATCTCGATGGCGGTCACCAACTGGACCCACAAGGACCGCATCGGGCGGGTTGACGTGCCGGTCCGCGTGGCCTACGGCTCGGACGCCGACCAGGTCTTGGAGGTCCTGAACCGCTGCCTCAAGGAACACGCCGAAGTCGTCAACTGGCCGGCGCCCTTCGCGCTCTTCATGCGTCTGGGCGAAAACGCCATGGAGTTCGAGGCCCGCGGCTTTATCGGCAACGTCGAGAATATGTTCCGGGTTCGAAGCGACCTGCTGGTCGCCATCGAAAAGGCCTTGCGCGAGGCCGGAATCACCATCCCCCTGCCGCAGCGCGACCTGCACCTCAAGAACCTCGGCCAGCTTACCGATGCGCTTAGCGGGCGGGCATCGCAGGCGCCCTCGCCGCCGCGGCTGCGCAAGGTCGAGGCCGGCGGCGGCGAGTCCCAGGGCGACGGCTGAGCACCGGGCGCCGACCGGCGGCGGGCGGAGTCCTCAAAAGGACGTGTCGGGCTTTGCCAGGAACTCCGCCTCCTCGGGCGTGGTTGCTCGGCCGAGCACGGCATTGCGATGGGGGAAGCGGCCGAAGCGGGCGATGATCTCGCGGTGTTGGATCGCGTAGTCGCGCCACTCCTTGTTTTCGTCCAGCTGTCCGATGAGACGGACGCAGTCGTCCTGGTCGGCCAAACTCTCGCTGTGCTCCAGGGGCAGGTAGAGGAACACCCGCTCGACCTGCCGGAGTTCGCGGTCCAAGCCCCGCTCGATGCTCTGCTTGGCCAGGGCCAGCGCCTCGGCATCGGTCGCGAAGGCGCGCGACTCCCCCCGGAACAGGTTGCGCGGCACCTGGTCGAGCAGGATGATCAGGGCCAGCGCGCCTTCGGCGTTCACCGGCCAATCGTCCAGCTCGCCGGCCGCGGCGCGCCGGTAGAGCGGCAGAAGCCGGTCGCGGATCTCACGGTCGAAGGCCGGATCCTTCTTGAACCAGCGCTCGGCCATGCCCTCGCCGAACCAGTAGGCGAGGACCCCGGCAGCGCTGTCGATAGCTTTCATTCGGCAAGACCCCTCGGATCGGCGCGGCAGCTCTCAGGTCAGGCCTTGTTGGATCAGCAGGCCCAGGCGCTCGCCGGTCCAAAGCGCCGCAACGGCTATGCACGGCAGCGCGATGGCAACCCGACCGGCCCGGGCCCAGGTCGGACGGTGGCGCTGCACCAGATGCAGGAGCGGCCAGACCGCCAGCACGATGGCAATCTGGCCGAGCTCGACGCCCAGGTTGAAGGACAGCAGACTGACGCCAAGGTTCGGCGAATCGATCTTCAATATCTCCTGCAGGACGAAGGCGAAACCGAAGCCGTGGAGCAGGCCGATGGCGGTGGTGATCCAGAAGGTGGCGGCGCCGGACCGTTTCATCAGGGCGACCACGCCGGCATAGATGATCGAGAGCGCGATGGCCGCCTCGACCGTGGGAACGAACCACGCGCCATCTGGCGCATAGCCCAGAAACCCGGCGATCAAGGTGATGGTGTGGCCGATCGTGAAACCGGTCACTCGCCACAGTAGGCTGCCCAGCGTGACCGCGCCGATCGTCAGGCACAGCACGAAAAGCACGTGGTCGCTGCCGTCCAGGATGTGCCGCACGCCCTCGGTCACGAATGTGGCGGCCGCGGTCAGGATCGAGCGTGAAACCGTTATCGGCGTGTCGAGCATGCCTTGGGCGCGGTAGATCTTTGTCTCGCCGCCGGCGTGATCGAGCAGCAGGTTGGCGAACCGCTCCTCGCCTTCGATGCCCGGCCTCAGGCGGCTGGCGAAGGCGAAGTCGTCGACCGGTCCCGCCGTGCGGTAGAACAGCACGACATCGACCACCGTATCGCCGACGTAGGCGGCCTGAGCGTCCGCCGGGTAAACCGGCCCCTGCAAGGCGGCCCGCGCCTGCTCCAGGTTCGAGAAGATCGGTTGATGGGTCGCCGGATGGACCCGGATCGCCTCGATCACGGGGTCGAGCGGTTGGTCGTTCACGAAGAGCTCGTGACCGTCGGCAACCAGCATCGCCAGGCCCTCCGGGTCGTCCCGCAGGGCCTCTTGGTCGAGGTAGTGCATGAGCTCGCCCTGCTCGAACCGATTGCTGGTATAGGGCGCCGGCACGCGGGTGCCGTCGGCCTGTTCCGGGCCGACCAGGTTGGCGACCAGCAGCGGCATGGGCACGCGCAGGTAGACCCGCAACCCGTTGTCCAGGTGCTCCACGTGAATTACCCGGATGCTGATATTGAGCAGAAAATGCGCCTGGGCCATGCCGCCCGCCAGCAGGCCCAGGAGTAGAAGAGTCGGTCCCGGCAGTCGCCCAAGTTGCCGCATGGGGGTTCTTTGACCGCAGGTGCCGCGACCGGCGCGCTATTCCTTCAGGTGGTTGGCGCCGAAGTAGATGATCTGGCGCTTCATGCTGTTCACCTTGTCGGGATCCAGCTTCAGCGTCGCGGTCTCCAGCTTGATCGCGCCCTGCTGTTGATCGACCCATTCCTCGGCGGTGCCGAGCGTGGTCAGGGTGATCGACGCGCCCTTGGTCAGATAGTGCTCCGGTATGATCACGTTCGGGTCGAGCTTGTCGACTATGGCGTTCGACTGCTCATAGCTCAGAATGTGCTGCGAGGCGTCGATCGGCAGGATCAGCACGTCGATATCCTTCAGGCCGGCCCAGATGTGGTCGGCCGGGTTGTGCCGGTTGTCGCCCCAGACCGCGACCTTCATGCCGCCGGTTTCGACCGTGAAGATGATGTTGTCCAGATGGCCCAGGTTGTTCGGCGGGCAAGCCTCCTGCCCGAACTCGGGCATTGCGTCGGTCCACTTGTACCAGCCCGGTGCCTCGCAGGTGTGCTTGTCGGCCAGGCCGGTGATCTTCACGTCGGCGAACGCGTAGCTGCCGGCCATGCGGTCGAGCACCATGGAGGCTTGCGGCCGCTCGATCGCATCGTGGTCGAAGTGCGCGTGGGTCGAGAGCACGGCGTCGACCACGACGTCGGGAAACTCCTCCAGGAACCAGATGCCCCAGGCCCCCGAGGGGTCGTTGCGCCAGGGATCGAACAGCATCGAATAGCCCGAGGGCGAGGTGATCTTGAAGGCCGCGTGGCCGAAGAAATCGATCGTGACCGCGCCCTTCTTCGCGCTGTCACCGCCTTTCTTCTGGAACTCGATGATGCCGTTGTTGTTGATCGCCTGCATCCAGGCGTTCGACTGGCCGAGCACCTGGGCCGCCATGCCGCCCAGCGCAAAGGCACCGATGACCGAGCCCAATGCGATGATTTTGGTGCGTCTTTTCATGTCGTCCCCCTGTCGTCTGTTGTTCGATCACTCGCCTTGGATAATCGTAGAGCCTGCTGGTTCGAGCGCAAAGCGCCATTTTCCCGGCCGCGCGGCGGGCGGGCGCGAGGGGTCTTGCAGCGGGCGCGGTTTCCGGGTCTCTTGCACGCCCCATGACGAAGCGACTGACCATGATCGGACTGCTGCTCGGCCTGGCCACCGTGACCGTCATGGTGGCGTGGCAGGGCTTCGGCACGGTCGCCGCCGCGCTCGCCGCGCTGGGCGCCGGGGTGTTGCTGCTGCCTTTGGCCTTTCTGCCGCACCTGCTGTTCGCCGCGGCTTCCTGGGCCCTGCTGTTCGGGCCGGGCCGGGCGCCGCGTTTCGCCGACAGCTTGCGCGCCATGTGGATGGGTCTGTCGGTCGACATGCTGCTGCCGGTGGCCGGTCTCGGCGGCGAAGTGGTGAAGGCGCGCATCGTGATGCAGTCGGGCAGCCGCGGCACCGAGGCGGGGGCTTCCGTGGTGGTCGACAAGACCGTCCAGGCCATATCCCTGGTTCTCTGGGGCTTGGTCGGCATCGGCGCGCTGGTGATCATCCAGGCCGACGGCGGCTTGGTCTACGGCGCCCTGATCGCCAGCACGCTGCTGGCAGCCGGCATAGCCGGCTTTATAATGGTCCAGCACGCCGGCACCTTTGGGTTTCTCGCCCGGTTCCTCGGCAGGGCCGGGAATTCGGCGGCCTGGAACGGGATCATCGACAATGCGGTGGCCTTGGACGGGCGGATCAAATCGCTTTACGCCCGGCCCGGCCGGATCATCCTGGCCTCGGCGCTCCGCCTGGTCGCGCGGACCGCCCTGACCGCCGAGGTCTGGCTGGCGGCCAGCCTGATGGGCCTGCCGATCACGTTGTGGGAAGCGCTCATGCTGAAAAGCCTGACCGGGGCGCTGCGCGGTGCCGTTTTCTTTGTGCCCGGCGGATGGGGCGTTCAGGAAGGCGGCTTCGTCGTGCTCGGCGGCCTGCTCGGTCTCGCGCCGGAGTTCATGCTCGCCCTGTCGCTCGCCACCCGCGCCCGCGAGCTGCTGGTCAGCCTGCCCGGCCTTGTGGCGTGGCAGCATGCCGAGGGGCGCTCACTTTGGAAGCGCCCGCCGTCTTAGCGCCGCCGCTAGCGCCGATCAGAGGTGAAGCCAGCCGCGCCATTGACCGGGATAACGGCGCACATAGGGGTCGAGCGCCGCGGCATATTGCCGGGCCGCCTGTTCCACGGCGGCCTCGGTCGTGAGCGCCTCGGACAGCTCGAGCGGCGCGCCGACGGTGACCGTCAGGCCGCCAGCCTTGTCCCGAAAGGCGAAGACCGGGAGGAGCGGTGCACTGGCCTTGCGCGCCAGTACCGGCGCGCCGGGCGCGAGATGCATCTGTCCCTCCATGAAGGGTACCGAGGCCAGGCGCTTGGCGTTTCGGTGGACCGTGAAGGTCACCACGCCGTTGTTGCCGAGACGCTCGCGCAGATGGTCGAGCGCCGCGGCGGCTCCCTTGACCGTCAGCGAAACCCGTTCGCCGATATAGCGGTCCTCGATCGCGGTCTGCAGCCGGTTGAGAAAGCGCGCGCCGAAACGGGTATCTGAGAAGCCGTGGCTGGCGCGGCTCAAATGGCTGACCGCAAGACCGGCCCGATGGAGCGCCATCTTCGAGATGAGGTCGCCGTAAACCGAATAGCTGACCCAAAGAATCGCGCCATGGCCGCGCGCCAGGGCCGCCTCGATGTGATCCTTGCCGCGCAGCTCGATCGCCGGCTTCCAGCCGCCCGGCCGGTAGCCCTTGAGCAGCTGCAGGATGGAGAGGATCTGCTCGCCGGCCAGCTCGTCGAGAATGACCTCCGGCGCTTCCTCGACGCGGTTCTTGCCCAAGGTACGCCGGATCAGGCCGATCAAAGCCGGTACATCTCCGGCCAGCATCGGTACCGCCAGCGGGCCGATCGCCCGGCACATGCGCGGCCAAAGCCGTTCCGGCACGATCCAGGCCATCACGAACAGCAGGGGCAGGCCCAGAGTGACCGCCAAGTCCTGGAATGAAAAGGCTTTGGTACCGGCACCGGGCGCCGCAGCCGCCGGTTCCTGGGAGGGTTCTGCAGACATTTCCTACCCGGCACCCCCCGTTCTTCTTGGCCGCCTTGGCGGCGAGCCCGAAAAAAAGCCGACGTCCGGCCTCGACCCGACCGAGAACGTCCAGATGGGCATTATGGCGACCGAACGGAAGGGCCTCCACACGGAAGTCGCGTGATAAATTTGGGGCGCGCCACGGCGCCATAAAGCACTTTCTAACTGCCGCCCGCTATCCTGGCGCGCGAATGGCGCGGTGCCGAGTCGGGCGCTGGCCCCGGGTCGGGCCGCGGCGCCAAGAGTGGGATCGGATCGAGATGAACAAGACCGCAAGAAAGTCCAAACGGTGCGCTCGCCCTGTCGTCCTGTCGGTAGTTCTGGCCCTGTTGGGCGCGTTCTCCGCCGGCGCGCAGGACGCGGCCCGGTGCAATATCGATGAGATCGACATGCCCGTCGTCAGCGACCAGCAGAAGGTCGGCGCGGAAAGCTGCCAGACCGCTTACTATGCGCTTTGCGAGGAACTGGTGGAACAGGCCCAGGAGAATTGCAGCAGCATTTGCCAGCGCTTCAGGAGACGCGGGTCCCTGCAGCCTTTCGAACTGAAGGAGTGTGCCGCCGAGCGAATAGAAACGGCGATCGATGCCTTCGACAAGGCACGCCACTGCAAGATCGAAGCGGAGGACAAGATTACGACCTGTACTCTGGACTACGCCTGTAGCTGCAAACTGTAGCCGGTGCATATTGGCAGTAAGTTTCCTCAAGAGTACTCAAAGAACAAAGCAAATAAACATCGCAATATTTCGTTTAACTACCAACATCTACCGCATTTATTGATTTTCATTCCTCGGAAACGACCAAATAGTCGTTCGATGACACAGTGTTATTTTGAGATGTATATGAGATTTTCTCTTTTGTAAAATCATTGTTTTAACATATAGATAACTATATTTAGTTTATTCACAAATAATACTTGACGTAGTGTCTAATTATTTGTAATATTCGTCCCGACACAATGAGCCGGGGAAGGGATCAATCGTGATAGTGGCAGCACGATCCAACCAAAACGGCGCCAACAACGACAGCGCAAGAAGTCTTGCCCGCAGATTATCGAGTCGGCCGCTTCTTGGCGCTGCCATGATCTTGGCCACCGCCGGTGTCCTCGGCGTTGCGGCAACTGCCCGGGCCGAGCCTCTGAAACAGCCGATAGCACCGGACGGCGCCCAAATCGAGCGGGCCTTGGCCGAAGCACCCTTTATCAGCGAACCGGTCTTGGGGCGGCCGCGGGTCGCTATGCCAAGCGAGGATTCGGCGATGGCGACCTTGATCGAGGCCGACTTCCAAGGTGCCGCCGCCGCGACGACCAATGGCTTGCGCGGCCTTGAATTCGAGCTTTCCGATCAGATCTCGACCCGGGCCGAGGTCAAGAAAGCGCTCGACTGCCTCACGCTCAATATCTACCACGAGGCGCGCAACGAGCCTGCCTCGGGTATGGCCGCGGTCGCCCACGTGGTGATGAACCGGCTCGCCGATCCGCGCTTCCCGGAGACCGTTTGCGAGGTCGTGCAGCAGGGCGGCGAACGGGCCAGGCATCGCTGCCAGTTCTCCTGGTG
>JBFJPL010000138.1:0-10507 GCA_041617155.1 Kiloniellales bacterium | reverse complement strand
CGCGGCGCGGCACCGTCCTAGCCCAAGGCCTTGAAAACGCGGTGCAGCCCGTGAGCAATACTCGGACAGGCTCCTAGCTCAGCCGTTTGGGGCCGGCGCCGCCGCGCGCTTGGGCCAGTTCGATCATGGTCTCGATGCGGATCAGGCGTTTCTCGTGGTCCATCATCTGCTGGCTCATGGACGAGAGGCCGTCGGAAAGCTGGTTGAGCTTTTCCTCCATCAAGACGATTTTGCGGATGCTCTTCTTGAGATCGTCCCAGGCGCTCATGGCCTGGCTGCCCCGCTGGATTTCGCTGACGTTTTCCGCCTGGACTTCGGGGCGACCGGACTCGCGAACGGCCATTCAAGCTCATCGCGCTCGAGCGCGGCCCGGGCCTCGGCCCGGCGCGCCTCGGGATCTGCGAAGAAAGCCTCGAACGTGCGCAGTTGAGCCAGTGCGGCATTGACCTTCTTGTCGGTCTTCCTAACCGCCGTCGCCAACTCGTCGGCCAAGGTCTGAACGGCGTCGGTGTCGAATTCGGGGTTATAGGACCTGACTGCGCGGCGGACCAACTCGCTCGCGCTGATTCCCATGGCATCGGCCCGCGCGGCCATTTCGGCCTTTTCCTCCGGGGTCAACAGCAAGGTCAAGCGCTCGGTCTTCATGTTGCCGTCCTTTTATGTATATGATAATGTGTATTATAATATATTCGGGAAAAATTTCAAGCCCTGAACGATTGCCTTGGGCTATCATGGGCCATGGTCGATGTAACGCCGATGATTCCGGCCGGCCGCCAGGTGGTCGAGGCCTACGGCGGCGGCGGCTTTCGGGTCGCGGGCGTGGCTTATCAAGGCTCCGTCCTGGTGCTTCCCGAGCGGACCCTGGCTTGGTCGGTCGGCGACATCTCGGACATAACCCTGGAAAGCCTGGAGGCGGTGCTGGCCGGTTCCGACGGCCTCGAGGTCCTGCTGCTCGGCTGCGGCGCCAAGGCGGCGTTCATTTCGCCGGCGCTGCGCGCGGCGGTGCGCGCCGCCGGGCCGGTGCTGGAAGCCATGGGCACCGGCGCCGCATGTCGCACCTATAACGTCTTGCTGTCGGAGGAACGCCGGGTCGCCGCGGCCCTGATCGCGGTTGACTAGGGGCGGCCGGAGGTCGGCGAGAAAGAAAAAGGGGGCCCGATGGCCCCCTTTCGTTGCTACCTGAAGACGCTCAATAGATGTTCTGCGCCGAGACCATGGCGAACAGCATGGGGATCGACAAGAGCGTGTTGGTGCGCGAGAACAGCATCGCGGTGCGCGCCGACTTGGCCTTGCTGTCGGCGTCGGCCTCGACGATGCCGAGCGCCCGCTTCTGGTTCGGCCAGATCACGAACCAGACGTTGAACCACATGATCGCGCCCAGCCACATGCCGATGCCGATCGCCATGTGCTTGGGCACGCCGTCGATAAAGCCAATGGCGATGGCTTCGACCAGATAGTTGTTCATCCACGCCAGGATCAGACCGGTCACGATGGTCGCCATGGCGCCCCAGCGGAACCACCACAGCGCGGCCGGCGCGATCACCTTGCCGATCGCCGGCTTCTGTTCGTCGGGAATCTTGCCCATGTTGGGGATCTGGACGAAGTTGAAGTACCACAGCAGACCGATCCACATGACGCCGCTGAGCACGTGAAGCCAGCGGAAGAAGAAGGCGCCGAAGGCGACGCCCGAATAGCCCTGGACCGCGTAGTAGAGGATGAAGAGGACCACCGACAAAACGAATCCGGCGATCACCGTGTTTCTGAGGTTCGACAGGATGGCAGCCATTTTTCCGACCTTTCCCCGAATGTCAGAGAGGCGTTTAGGTGAAGACGGCCGCCGCGCGGGGGTGCGTGACGGCGTTGCGACTCGAAATCAACGCGCCAATTATGAAACGCGCGGCGGCGCTTGCCAAGCGAGACGGAGCTTGTCTTGCCAGCGGCCGGCTGCGATCAATCAGCACCATGGCCGAGACAGCCGAAGCCTCATATTGCGCGCGCGAGGTTCGTCGCTACGACCACGATCGCTATCTGACCTGCCTGTTCGCGCCGGCGGCGCGGCGCGAGGCGCTGTTCGCGCTCTACGCCTTCAACCTGGAGGTCGCCAAAACCGCCGAGGTGGTCAGCGAAGCGATGCTGGGCCGAATCCGCCTGCAGTGGTGGCGCGAGGCGATCGAGGAGGTCTACCACGGCCGGCCGCGGCGCCATGAAGTCATCACACCGCTCGGCGAGGCGGTCCGGCGATACGGGCTGACCCGAGCCCATTTCGACCGCCTGATCGACGGCCGCGAATTCGACCTGGACGGCGAGGCGCCCGAGACGCTCGAGCGGCTCGAGGTCTATGCCGACGCGACCTCGGCCAGCCTGGTCCTGTTGGCGCTCGAAACCCTTGGCGCCGCCGATGCCCACGGCGAAGTCGCCGGGCGTCACGTCGGCCTCGCCTGGGCGCTCACCGGATTGCTTCGGGCGGTGCCTTTCCACGCCCGCCAGAGGCGGATTTACCTACCGCGCGACCTGATCGAGGAGGCCGGCCTGAATCTCGGCGAGCTGTTCGAGCTTCGACCGTCACCGGAGCTGAACCGGATCGTGGAGCGAATCGCCGGGCGCGCGCGCGAACATCTTGCTAGGGCGGCAGGCTCGAGGCGCGAGGCGGCTGCAACGGCCTTGCCGGCCCTGCTGCCTGCCACCCTCGCGGCGCGCTATCTCGCGATCTTGGGCAAAGCGGGACACGACTGCTTTGCCGTGACCGTTCAAGCGCCCGCGCCGGCCAACGTCTGGCGCCTGGCCTGGGCGCGGTTGCACGGCCGATTCTAGACGCGGACCGCCGCTACTTGATCACCCCGCAGGCGACGCGGTCGCCGGCCCCGCCGATCGGCTGGGCCATGTGATCGTCCCGGTTGGCGTGGATGATCAAGGCGGAGCCGTCCTGGTCGAGCAGCGCGGCCTTGCCCCCGCTCAGAGATACCAGGGTCGTGAAGATCTCGGCCTGCGCCTTGCCGTCGGCTGCCGCGAAGATGTTCGGCAGGTCGCCGTTGTCGGGTCCCGCCGGGTTGCGCAGCCCGTGCTCTACGCCGTCGGGGTTGATGTGACCCTTGGAGGCCTTGAAATCCGGTTCGCAGGTGCCAACGCTGTGCAGGTGGATGCCGTGCGGCCCCGGCGACAGACCCGTGACCTCGACCGTAATGAGAACCCCGATCTTGGTCTGCTCGAAGGTGGCGTTGCCGATCTCCTTGCTGTCGGTATTGAGGATCTTTGCGGTCGCGTCGGCCAGCGCCGGCGACGCCGCGACGGCCAGGCTCAAAAACACCGCACCAAAACAATAGCGCATAACAAATGCCCTCCCTCTACTGATGGTTTCTCGACGAACACAAAGCAAATTCTCGATTTGCTTGAACCGATGCGGCGCCCTCCCGTCTCGCATCGTCTACTCCGCCGCCTGCAGCAAGCCGGCCAGCCATTCACCTAAGTCGGACAAGGCGCGGGCCGAGAGCGCGGGCTTGCGCTCCTTTTTCTTGACCTTCTTGCCGGCGACGCTCGGCAGCGGCGGGAGCAGGCCGAAGTTGACGTTCATCGGCTGGAAGGTGCTGGCGCTGGCGCCGCCGGTGATATGGCCGAGCAGGGCGCCGTGCGCCGTGGTCGGCGGCGGGCGGTCGAGCGGGCGGCCGAGGCGTTCGGCCGCGGCGAAGCGGCCGGCCAAAAGACCGATCGCCGCCGATTCCACATAGCCTTCGACTCCGGTGATCTGGCCGGCGAACATGAGGCGCGGGTCCGCCTTGAGGCGCAGACTTTGGTCGAGCAGCCGGGGCGAATTGATGAAGGTGTTGCGGTGCAGCCCGCCCAGGCGCGCGAACTCGGCCCGTTCGAGCCCGGGGATCATGCGGAAGATGCGCGTCTGTTCGGCGTACTTCAGCTTGGTCTGGAAGCCGACCATGTTGTAGAGCGTGCCGAGCGCGTTGTCCTGGCGCAACTGCACCACGGCGTGCGGCCTGAGGCCGGAACGGGGATCGGTCAAGCCGACCGGCTTCATCGGGCCGAAGCGCAAGGTCTCCAAACCGCGCTCCGCCATGACCTCGACCGGCAGGCAGCCCTCGAAGTAGGGCGTCGAGGTCTCCCACTCCTTGAATTGGGTCTTCTCGCCGGCGATCAGCGCCGCGATGAAGGCCTCGTACTGCGGCCGGTCGAGCGGGCAGTTGATGTAGTCCGCGCCGTCGCCGCCCGGTCCCGCCTTGTCGTAGCGCGACTGGAACCAAGCCTTGGTGAAGTCGATCGACTCCTTGTGCACGATCGGCGCGATGGCGTCGAAGAAGGCCAGATACGCCTCTCCGGTGAGTTCGCCGATCGCCGCGCCCAGGGCCGGCGAGGTCAGCGGGCCGGTCGCCACGATCACCGAATCCCAGTCCCGCGGCGGCAGACCGGCGATTTCCTCGCGGCGGATCTCGACCAGGGGTTCGGCTTCCAGGTGCGCGGTCACATGGTCGGAGAAGCCGATCCGGTCGACCGCCAGGGCGCCGCCGGCGGGCACCTTGTTGGCGTCGCCGGCGGCCATGATCAGGGAGTCGAGGCGGCGCATCTCCTCGTGCAACAGGCCGACCGCGTTGTGCGCGGCGTCATCGGATCGGAACGAGTTGGAGCAGACCAGCTCGGCCAATCCTTCCGTGAGATGGGCCTCGGTCGGGCGCAACGGCCGCATCTCGTGCAGGACGACGGGGACCCCGGCTCGGGCGATTTGCCATGCCGCTTCGCTGCCGGCGAGGCCGCCGCCGACCACGTGCACCGAATTCACCTCGCGGCTTGTCATGACTCTTCTATACAACACCCATAGGGCGGCAGACTACCGCCTAGTGGTCTAGAACAGACATATGGTACCCCCTAGGATCGCCTTTGCTGCTTCCTTGGTAGGAAGGCGCGCGCGGGCGATGCTGTGCGCATCGTCAAGCGTGTCTGACGCCCCGAGGAAGCGGCAAAGGCGACCCTTCGGGCGGCCTTGCGAGCCCCCCCGCGCCACGCGCCTAGCCGGATGACCTCGGAAGGCCGTCCTAGGGGACCCATATGTCTGATTTAGACCACTAGAGCGCTTGGTGGTGGATATCCGCTGGCGGTTCGACTAATCCTAACGCGGTGGTAACTCCCGCGGCCTAGAAGGTGGGGTTTTACGAGGTGGGTAGATGGACATGTTTTCGAGAGCCACCGGCGCTTGGTTCCTGATCGCGCTGTTAGTCCTGGCGACGGTTCTCCCTGCGAACCGCGTCTGGGCCGGCGAGGGAGGCACGGCGGAAACCCGCGGCCATGCCGCTTCAAGTCAAATTGCGGCGAATCATTTGGCCGGCCCGGGCCCGGTCGAGATGATCATAGACGGCCTCGTGGTGCGACCGCTCTCCCTGGTGATGACCGTGCTCGGCACCGTCGCTTTTGTCGCGACCGTCCCGTTCAGCGCCCTGGGCGGCAACGTCGGGCAAGCGGCGGAAACGCTGGTGGTCGGGCCGGCGGCCTACACCTTCACCAGATGTCTGGGTTGCTGGCGGCCACACTACGAAGAGGCGGCGGAAGGATGAGCAGGCCATGGACGAGCGGAAAAACGATCCGGGGGCGCAACGCCTAGCGGTCTGGGCGGCCGACCAGGAGATCACGGCCCTGGACGAGCAGCGCACGGTCCTGCGCACCCGGTTTCGCGACAGCGACGACTACCATCCCGGGCTGACCGCCAAGATCCTCGAGCTTGCGGCCAGGCCGGAGTCTGCCGCGCAGCGCGCGCGCTCCATGGGCGGGACCAAGCTCTACGGCCTGCACGAGTGGGACTCGCCGGATGCCGAGCTGATCGACGCCCGGGCCGTCGCCTTCTTCAAGCGCGCGCTCGGCCAGGAGGAAGCCTCGGTCGACCTCTCCTAATCCAATATCTACCGCCGCGGCGACTACATCATGCCCCACAGTCATCTGCGGGCGGCGGCCAGCGTGGTCTACATGCTGGCAACTGGCGACGACGACCCGGACGACCCGAACAGTGGGCTGTTCTCTATCGTCGACCCGCGCTACCCGCCCTGCTGCGTGGCGAAGCCGGGCCTGATGACCAATCCGGTGCGCCTCAAGCTGCCGCCGGGGACCATGATCATCTTCCCCGGACAACTGGTCCATTGCGTCAATCCCCACACGGGCGACGCGCCGCGAATCTCGATCTCCTGGAACCTCAACCGGGAGCCGCAGGAGGGTTCCATGCTGGAGACCATGCGCAGCCAAGCGCCGGCCGTAACGGCCTAGCGGGGTTTTCAGATGTCGGGGTCGAGCCGTTCGAGCCGCACCACCAAGCTCACGCCGGCACCGCCGGTCACCAGGGCGATCACCACGCCGGTAATGGGGTGCAGGCCGATCTGGTGGGCCACGACATAGCCGAGCCAGAAGAGAGCGAAGAAGCAGCCGGTGCCCAGTACCGGATAGAGCAGTTTTCCGCCGTGCATGGGCCCAAGTTAGAGACTCGCCGCGATTACCGCCAGTACCGGCTTATCCGGCTTGGACCGCGACGCGTCCTCGCGATAGTCTGGCCCGGGCAACTGGGCAAACGGACCGGGGGTGAGGCGCCATGGAAAACCTGACGATCGACGGCAAGCGGCTGTGGGACAGCCTGATGGAAATGGCCGGGATCGGCGCCACGGCCAAGGGCGGCGTCTGCCGCCTGGCGCTGACCGACCTGGATCGCGAGAGCCGGGCGCTGTTCACCCGCTGGTGCGAGGAGGCCGGTTGCAACGTCGGTTTCGACGCCATGGGCAATATCTTCGCGCGCCGGCCGGGCCGCAACCCGGACCTGCCGCCGGTCATGACCGGCAGCCACCTGGACAGCCAGCCGACCGGCGGCAAGTTCGACGGCGCCTATGGCGTGCTGGCCGGCCTCGAGGTGCTGCGCAGCCTCAACGACCACGGCGTCGAGACCGAGGCGCCGGTCGAGGTCGTGGTCTGGACCAACGAGGAGGGCAGCCGCTTCGCCCCGGCCATGATCGGCTCGGGCGCCTTTGCCGGCGTCTTCGAGCTGGACTACGCCCAGGGCCGGGCCGACATGGACGGCAAGACCATCGGCCAGGAACTGGCGCGCATCGGCTACAAGGGCGAGGGCTGCGGCGGCCGACCGGTCGGCGCCTACTTCGAGGCCCACATCGAGCAAGGCCCGATCCTTGAGGCCGAGGACAAGACCATCGGCGTGGTGACCGGCGCGCAGGGCCAGCGCTGGTACGAGATCACCCTGACCGGACAGGAGGCCCACGCCGGCCCGACGCCCATGGCGCGCCGCCATGACGCCCTGGTCGGCGCGGCGGCGATCGTCACCGCGGTCAACCGCATCGGCATCAGCTTCCAGCCCGACGCCTGCGCCACGGTCGGCATGATCGTGTCCAAACCGAACAGCCGCAACGTGATCCCGGGCGAGGTCTTCCTGACCGTCGACCTGCGCCACCCGACCGATGGGCGGCTCGCCGGCATGGACCAGGCGCTGCGCCAGGCGGCCGAGGTCGCGGCGGAGCGCGGCGGCCTGAAACTCGAGCTCGAGGAGATCTGGCACTTCGGCGCGACACCCTTCGACCCGGCCTGCGTCGCCGCGGTCAAGGCGGGCGCCGAACGCTACGGCCATAGCCATCGCGAGATCATCAGCGGCGCCGGCCACGACGCGGTCTACATGGCCAAGGTCGCGCCGACCGGCATGATCTTCGTGCCCTGCGAAAACGGCATCAGCCACAACGAGATCGAGAACGCCACGCCCGAGGACCTCGCCGCCGGTTGCGAGGTGCTGCTGCATGCGGTGCTGGAGAAGGCCGGGGCGCGGTAGGGAGGCGGGCGCCGCGGGGTTTGCGCGATCTTAAGACTTGCCGTGCTTTGAATAGAGGTCGCTAGGCACGGACAGCGAGGTGGCGCCATGTCGGTCAAGATCGTCTACGTCGGCCCCAACGGCCCGGACTCGCCGATCTACGCGCAGGTCCAGGACGACGGGTTCGTGGTCGGCGCGGACGACGTCGGCTACGTCAACGTTCTGCCCGAGCATGCCTGGTTTGCCGCCGAGCATTTCGCGGCCATGGGGGAGGACGAGCGGCGGCCGATGCTGGCCAGCGTGGTGTCGGCGGTCGAGGAGGCGCACCAGGTCGGGCACGACAATTTGCCCGCGGAGGCGCGCGACGCGCTCTACAGCGATATCGGCATCCTGTTCGGCGAATGCCTGCGGTCGCTCGGCGTTTCGCCGGACAACCAAGACGGCCTCAAGCCTTTCACCGCGGTCTTCGCGCCGGGCGATCCCATCCCGCAAGACGGCGAGGGCAACCTCCTGGGGCTAACTTGATCGCCTGCGGGCTGCTTCTAGGCTGAGATCTTTCAAAGCTCGGCGTACGACGAAAAGGGGTGTCCGTTCGGCGCTCTCGTCGCGGCACCGACCGCGCGGCGTATCCGTTTGTACGCCGACCAAAGACGTGCCCCAGTGTAAATGACCGACCGGCGAGTGATGCCGGACGGCGCGCCGGAAGGGCAGCCCGCGGCGGTCATCGATGCCGTGTGCGATAGCGGTGAAGCCGGGCTCGTCGCCACGGACTGACCGCAAGTATTCTAGCTTGATTGGATGTGGCAACAGCGGCTGCAAGGCGCTGTACCTACGCTGGCGTTTCAGCACCGTCACGTAATTTTGTTTGGTGATTTGATAACCTAACGATATAACAAGAGGGCATAAGTGACCGGGGAGTATCAAAAAGACGTATGTCATACTACTGGAGGATAGTATTATGGCGGGGTGGGCTAGCCGAGTCGGGCTATATGTTTTTTTACTAACGTCTCTAACTTTTGCGACTGCACGTTCGGCTCAATACGAGCCAATTGACCTGGGTTCGCTGGCCGGGGACATCACCCCGGTGGAATGGGCGGACAAGCACCCGGAAAGCACGGCCCGCGGCATCAATGACCTCGGGCAGGTGGTCGGCTCCAGCATCGTCAGCTGGACCGGGTTGGATCCCGCAACCGACTCGCCAATCGAGCACGCCTTCGTGTGGACGCCCCAGGCCGGCATGGTCGACCTCGGCACCTTGATCGGCGGGCCGGCAGCGACCGGCGGCACCAGCATGGCCAGCGCGATCAACGGCCTGGGCCAGGTGGTCGGCTGGAGCGAGACGGCGCTGGGCGGGGTTCACGGCATCATCGTGACTCCGGAGGATAGCGATGGCGACGGCGCCCCCGACCTGTGGTTCCGGGACGACGACCTGGACGGCGTCAACGACCTCATGGTCGACCTCGGCACGCTGGGTGGGGCGGACAGCCGGGCGTTCTACGTCAACGATCTTGGACAGGTGGTGGGGGAGAGCACGACCGTTCTGGGCGAAATGCACGGCTTCCTGTGGGCGGCTGCCCAGGGGATGAGCGATCTCGGGGTGCTCGGCGGCCTGGTGGAGTTCTCAAGCAGTGCAAGCCACGTGAGCGACAGCGGGCAGGTCGTCGGGCAAAGCACCACGGACATGGGCGAAATACACGCCTACCAGCGGACGGCCGAGGGGGCCATGGAGGATCTCGGCACGCTCGGCGGCCTGTTGGAATCCTGGAGCGACGCCCGGGCCGTCAATGAAGGTGGACAGGTGGTCGGCACCAGCCTTTCCGATGGCGGGCAGGAGCATGCTTTCCTTTGGTCCACCAACGACGGAATGGTTGATCTCGGCACCCTCGGCCTTCTGCCCGGGTCGTCGAGCAGCGCGAGCGACATCAACGCGGTTGGCCAAGTCGTCGGAACAAGCACCACGGACACAAGCGAAAGCCATGCGTTCCTGTGGACGCCATCGGGCGGCATGATCGACCTCGGCACGCTCGGCGGTGCTTCGAGCGAAGCGACCTCGGTCAACGATCTCGGACAGGTCGTGGGCAGCAGCAAGACTGCGGCGGGGGAAGACCGCGCGTTCGTCTGGACGGCCGAGGACGGATTGCGCGACCTCGGAACACTGGGTGGTTCTACCAGTTCGGCTACCTCGGTTAACGGGGTCGGGCAGGTTGCGGGCGCGGGTACGACCCTACAGGGTTTCACGCACGCCGCTGTGTTCGCGATCACGGCGGCTTCGAACGCGGACATGTCGGTGAGTGTGGTGAGCGCACCGGCGACGGCTCAGGTGGGTGGTATTGTAGAGTACAGGTTCCGGGTGGAGAACGGGGGCCCGGATACGGCCAATGGAGTGGCCTTCTCCTTCTCTTTCCCATCGGCGATCCTGCGCCGCACGAGCATTGGCTTTCAAGCGGGCAACGGGTTCTCTTGTTCCGGCAACGCCTGCAGCGGCGGCATCATGCAGAGCGGCGACTTCAACACTTTCACGCTCGAGTTCGCCGTTGAAGCGGCGGGCACCGCGGTGGTCGCCGCCGATGTCACGGCAGATACCGAAGACCCCGATGTGGGCAACAACAGTTCATCGGCAACGACCGAGATCAGCGTACCGACGACCGCCGACATCGCATTGACCAAACAGGCAGTTTTCGACCGGTTCGATCCCACGCCGGACGAGTTGAACATCGAGGAGCAGTT
>JBFJPL010000137.1:0-10532 GCA_041617155.1 Kiloniellales bacterium | reverse complement strand
GGGGAATTCCCGGTTCAGCACCTCGAAGGCGAACTCGACCGAGCGCAGCACGTCGCGGCCCCAGTCCCTTTCGGGGTTGAGCCGCGAGTGCGCGTGCTTCCAGGCGAAGCGGTCGGGCGTCGCCGCGTTGAAGGCTTCGCGTTTGCCCCGGCCGAGCCGCGCGGTGAAGTTGGACTTCCGGCCGGCGTCCTTGGCGTCGTCCCGTTTGCCGGTGATCAAGCCGACCGTGTTGTCCTGCAGGTCATGGGCGCCCATGCCGGTCCCCTTGTCGGTGTAGGCGACGGCGCAGCCGTTCTTCAGGCCCCACTCGCCGGCCGTGCCGATCGCGCCGTAGACGCCGCGCGAGCCGGAGGAGGGGGCGGTCACAATGCACGGCGCCCCGGGGTCGAAACCGGCCGGGACCTGCACCATCATGGTGACGTTCTCGCGCGCCGATCCGGCATAGGCGATGAACTCGAGCCCGGCGATCAGGCCCGGCTCGCCGGTCACCGTGCCGTCGGCCGCGACGTTGGGGCCGTAGAGCGTGCCGTAGCCGCCGCCCGCGCTGGTGTCGACCAGGGCGCGGTAGTTGCTGTAGATCGCCAGGCGGCGCAGCTCGGCGACGGTCGGGCTGGCCGGGTTGGCGAAGCCGGGCGCGGTTGGCGACGCAAGGCCCTCCTTGCCCAGGCCGGCGGTCAGAAGATCGTCGCTCACGCCGTCGTAGGCGGTGCACAGCACCTTGCCCTTGACGCTGCCGCAGGCATTGTCGTCGTCATCGTCATCGGCCGAAGCGCCCGACGTGCCCGCGAAAGCAAGCAAGGTGGCGGTTGCGACGGCCAGTGTGGTCCTGAGAATCATCATTCCTTCCCTCTCCCGGTTGAGCCCCCCGATGTCGGGGAAGTAGCGATTATAGGAAAGACTGCGGTGCGCGCCAGGGCGCACCTCGCGGGATGCCCTAATGGCGCGCCGTGACATCTTTGTGACAACGAGAGTCCGGCCCCTAATCGGCCCCTCTCTGGTCGTTGGGAAACTTTATTCGGTCCAGTTTCGGACCGGATGCGGAAAGCGCGTCAGGGGAATTTGCAGCGTTTGCCGCTGACCTTGACGAAGCCCGTGGGACCGCTCACGACGGTGAAGCGGTATTCCTGTCCGCCGGCCACCATGGCATGGTGCAGCGGCAGCGTGCCGGTCTTCACAGAGGTTTTGCCGCCGATCTCGGTAAAGCGCACGGTGACCGGCTTGGCCGGATCGAACCAGCCCTCGGCTTTGCCCGAGTCGTTGACCGCGTTGGCGCCCTCGGCGGTGATGGTGATGGTCTCCTTGCCGAAGCTGACTTGGTCGTTGGCGCCCTGATAGAGTGGCGTCTGGACCATGAAGCGCTTGGTCGCCGCGCCCTCGTTGCAGGACCGGCCGTTGCTGGCCGACTCGATGACGAAGGCCAGGCGGCGCGCCTCGATACCGGCGGCCATGCGGTCGCGCAGCAGATTGAACAGCTCCTTGTTCTCGCCGACCGGCGCGTCCGCCTTGTAGCGTTGCTGCCACTCGGCCTCGCTCTCCTTGGCGGCTCGGGCGCTGGCGGTCAGTTCGGCGTTGGCTTGGCGCAGCGCTTCGATGTCCTGGTTCAGCCGGGCAACCTGTTGCTCCAGACTGCGCACCGGTATCTGGGCCAGCATGGAGCCGGTCTCGTAGGCGAACAGCCCGGCGGCCAACAGCAGTGCCAGCACGAGCAAAGCCTTGATGACCCTCCACCGGAAAGTCCGGCGCCGCCGCCATCTCGACTCGTGCAGGCCCAAGGACATGTGCGATTGCCTCTCGTGCATATTGCGGGGTTGAATGTTTCAGAAACTAAATAAAGGTTACCAAAAAGTAACCGGCCTTCCTCGGCAGACCGTCAGGTTCGGGTCAGCAACCCTGGCAGCGTCGGGTTCCACGCCGGCGGTCAGCCCTCGCCAGTTCCGATCCGATTGCGCCAGGCTTCCTAGTGAGCGGGCTTGAGCACCTCGCGGAGCGCCGCCGCGGTGGTTTCGCTGCAGTAGTAGATGCCGTCGACGATGGTGGTGCGGTCGCTGTTCCACTCGGTCGAGTCGAAATCCCACTTGATCAGCTCGGCCTTCTTTTCCGGGTCCTCGACAAGACGGCGCAGGCGTCTGCCCAGGACGCTCTGAAAGTGGGACAAGACGTGCCAGTCGGTGTCGCCGGAGACCGCCAGAAGTTCCTTCATGCTGGCCCGCCCGCCCTTTTCCACCAGCACTTCGAGGCGCTTGCGGTGGATCTCACCAAGGCCATGAACCAGCTTCAGCGCGAGGTCAGGCGAGAGATCCACGGGCCGGCGCCAGAAGAGCCGCGCGCGGTGCCCGTGCGTCTCATGTTGGGTCAGGGACCTGCCCGCCAGCTGCTCGATGATTTCCTGCTGTGTTCCGGGTGAGAGCCGCCGGAAATCGGCCTGTTCGATCACGATGTTCATGGTCAAATCCCCAGGGTGCGAAATCCCCACTGTGTTGCCGGTCCGGCGGATCGGACGCTGTCTCGTGGCAGCGGCGGATGCCCGTCCTCACCGGAAGCGACTCCAAGTCTAGCGCCAAAAATGCGCTCGAGGATAGGCCATCGTCGCAAATCTCTCTCTTGAGGCAAATCAATGCGCTCCAACGCGCGACTCGGTAGGTCTTCAGGGCTCCGCCGCCGCTTTGCGCCGGTCGTTTCGTGAGGTTGGCACATGGCCCTTCGCCGGCATATTGCCTTGCTTGTCTTGGTCGTCCTGGTCGTGGTTCTCGCGCTGGCTGTCACCCTGCCGCGCCCGGCCGCCGCCCAAGCCTGGCAGAGCGAACTTGCCGAACAGATTGCCGAGGAGCAGGATTGCGAGGTCGGCTTCCTGAGTCACGTCATCGAACGCGATCTGGACGGCCGCCTTGTGGTCATGGCCAAGGTGCACTGCACCGACAAGCGGACATTCGATGCCCTGCGGACGGACCAGTTCGAGCTTTTCCGGATCACCTTATGTGAGGACCCAAATGTCGGTTCCTGTTGACCGTGGCGTCGCCGCGCTGGCGTTTGCTTTGTGTGCTCTGCTGTCTTTCGGTTCGGTTGCGGCGGGCGACGCCCAGAACGGCCGTCAACTGGCCCAGCGCTGGTGCACCGGGTGTCATGCGGTGGAAGCGAACCAGGCCAACGACCGGGCACCGCCCTTCGCGGCAATCGCCAAGAGATCCTCATCCACGCCCGAGCGCTTGCGTGCTTGGCTCTCGACACCTCACGAGGTCATGCCCGATCTGTCGCTGAGCCGCCAGGAGATCGAGTCGCTCGTCGCCTACTTCGAGCAGTTGCGCCGCGACTGATGGTATCAGGTTCTTGCGCTTTCCGCGCCGTGCGGCCGGGACGCCGGCATGAGCACGCGGAAGGGAATCAGCAGGAGCAAGGCCATGGCGAGCTTGGCTCCATAGTCGCCGAGCGCCCAGGTGATCCAGGGCAGGCCGGTGCCGACGAATGCCAAGCTGAAGAACAGCACGGTATCGACCGCGGAGGCCAGGCCCGACGAAGTTAGCGGCGCCTGCCACCAGACGGCCCGTCGCAGACGGTCGAAGATGACGATGTCGAGCAGTTGAGCGACCAGGAAGGCGGTGCCCGATGCCAGTGCTATGCGCCAGGTCGCGAAATGGATCGACATCAGCACGGCGAGCGCAAACCCGGCATAGACAACCCGCCGCGCGACCGCCGGCCCGAGCGCGCGGTTGGTCAGGTCGGTGACCAGAAAGGCCGCTGGATAGGTCAGCGCGCCCCAGGTCAGCCAGTCGTTGATCGGGTACTGCACCGCGACGTTGGAGCCGGTCACCACCAGCGTCATGGCGGCCAGGCCGACCCAGAATCCCGTTGCGCCGGCGCCGGGTGTTTTAGGCGTCATCGTTCCTCGTCTCGTTACCCGTATCACCCGCCACCTCGACCGAGTCACCGACCTTCAAACCGAGCAACCGGTCGGCGCGCGCCTGATTGGCCGCGATTTCGGCCAGGCCGTTGGCGTTCTCGTACCAGAAGGCGGTGCCCGGCGCCACGTCCGAGAAAGTGCGTGCGCGTCCGAGCTCTTGCCCGCCGACGCTCAAGACCGCATCCGCCGGCAGGCTGGCGGCGCGCAGACCCGTGGCGGCGTTGCCAAATCGGTCCAGGTAGACAAGCTCTGGCAGATCGCTCGGCCAGCCGGCGCCGACCAGTTGATCCACGGCCATCGGTTCGCCGGGGGGTAGCTCGCCGAGCGCCAGGCGTGCGGCCACCGGCGCGAACAGGTCACGGCCGTGAAACGAAGCCGAAAGCCGCTCCGGGTTCCAGGTGATCCGCCAGGCCCGCGCCGTCCGTGCCTGGGCGGCGGCGACCGCGAGCAGGCCGTTGTCCGGACCGACAAAGTGCCGTCCGTCGGCGGCAATCACCAGCGCCCCCCGGTCGCCGCCGACACCGGGATCGACCACCGCCAGGAAGACGCTTTCGGTCGGGAAGGCCAACGCCGTGGCGGCCAGCAAATAGGCGGATGCCCGAGCGTCGAAGGCCGGCGCATCGGCCACCAGGTCGACCTGCGGAACGCCCGGCGCCTCGCCCAGCATCACCGCCTTCATTTGGCCCACATAGGGACCTTCCAGGCCGAAATCGGTGAACAGAACGATCATCATCAGGCCCTCTTTTGGCTGAGCGGGCAGGATTTGCCAAGCAACCGCTGGACTCCGAATTGCCTACCTTATATCGTAGGGGTGATACGAGATTGCACAAAATATAGACGCCCCTACTATATATAGGGCAACTCGAAGGGACAGACATATGACCTGGACAGACGAACGAATTCACGAGCTGACCCGCTTGTGGGACTCCGGCCACAGCGCCTCGCACATCGGCAAGCTGTTGGGCATCTCCAAGAATGCGGTCATCGGCAAGGCCCACCGGCTCAAGCTGCCGGCGCGACCGTCGCCGATCCGTGCCGAGCGCGCGATTCCCAGGCCGCGCAAGCCGATCTTGCAGCGGCCGCCTCAGACCGTGGTCAAATCACCGCCGGCTTTGGAAGTGGTGCCGAAAGTGGAGCCCAGGCCGGCACCGCGACGGGCCAAGCACCGCGGCGGCGGGCCAGGCTGCCTGTGGCCGATCGGCGACCCGGGCGATCCCAGCTTCCACTTCTGCGGCGATGCCGCGGTGGCGGGCAAGCCCTACTGCGACGTGCACTGCGCCAAGGCCTACATCGTCAAGTCGCGCAACAGCTCCGAGGCCGCCTAGGCGACCAGGCCGGCCCCCTGTCGGCGGGGGTCACCGGCAGCTGCCAGGACGCCGTCGGCGCTTCGTGTCGCGGTGTGGACGCCGCCGAAAAAGAAGCTGTCGCGCGGCCAGTCGATCAGCTCCGCTGACAAAGCCGCAACCGCCCTTTTGCCCGCGTCGTCGAAGCCGGCCTCCAGGTTGGCGCGGCCGCCCTCGTGATGCAGCCGCGGTGCGGCGACCGCCGAGCCGGCGTCCTGACCGAAGTCGATCATGTTCACCAGGACCTGAAGGATCGCCGTGCGTATGCGGTTCGACCCACCCGAGCCCAGCGCCGCCACGGTGCCGTCGGCGAGAAACGCCAGGCTGGGCGCCATCATCGAGGAGATGCGGCTGTCCACCGGCCAGAGGTGGAAACCGCGCGGGTTCAGGTCTTCTTCGCCCAGCATGTTGTTCAGCATGATGCCGCTGCCCGGCAGCATGGTGCCGCAGCCCTCGCCGTTGGACAGGCTGAGGGCGGCTAGGTTGCCGGCGGCATCGATCACGCTGATATGGGTCGTGCCGCGTGCGCTGGCGGCATGGCCGGCGACCTCGCGGGCATAGGCGGCCAACAGGTCCGGGTCCAGCAGACGGGCCGCCGCCGCGGCCTCCTCGGCCTCGTCGAGCGCTTCGTGCAACCGGCTTTCGATGCGGGCCCGGTTGGTCAGGGCCATGACCTTCGCCAGCAACCCCAGATGCGCCGCGGAGCCGAAGTCCTGATCGCTCAAGTCCTGGCCCGCCAGCAACTCGAGCGCGAAGGCGATCAGGATGCCGCCGGAGGAGGGCGGCGGGTTGGTCAGGATGCGGGCATCGTGATAGTGCCGTTCCAGGGGCCGGCGCCGCTCGACGCGATAGCCGGCGAGGTCCTTGGCGGTCAGCTGCCCGCCCTGTTCGCGGCAGCTGCGCAGCAAGCGCTGGGCGAGCTCGCCGTGGTAGAACAGCTCGGCGCCCTCTCGGGCAAGCGCTTCGAGCGCGTCGGCGAGTGCCGGCTGGACCAGCCGATCGCCCTCGGACAACAGTTCGCCACCGGCTGGACTGAACACCTCTCTCGACTCGTCGCCGGCCAGGAGAATCGGGGCGATCACCCGGAACACATAGGCGTCGATCGGCCGCACCGCGGCCCCCACGCTGGCCAGGCGGATGGCCGGCTCGACCAGCCTGCGCATCGGCAGGCGCGCGAGGTCACGATGCACCTCGAACAGGCCGCCGACCGCACCGGGCGTGGCAGTCGCGCCAAGGCCGATATGAAACTCCTGGGTCGCGGTGCCGAAATCGGCCGTGATCGGATAGAAGTCGACCTCGCCGTGAGGCCGCCGCCGGCGCGGCGTTTGAACGAAGAAATCGTAAAGGCAGGGCGGGCCCTTTGACGGGCTGGCGAGCAGGAAGCCACCGCCGCCCAGGGAGCACAGAACCGGCTCGCAGACCACCGCCGCGCAGAATCCGGCGAGCGCGGCATCGAAGGCGTTGCCGCCGTCCTCCAGGATCTCCCGTACCGCGGCCGCAGTCTCCGGGTGGCCGCAAGCCACCGCGCCCTTGTTCGGTCTTGCTTTGCCGCTCAACACCAACACCTCGGTCCGATATCGACGATTCGCCAAGATGACGGCTCCGGCCGCGGGTGGCAACGAAGCGATGTCGCGGAGTCGGTTAGAGCGGGCCCTATGCCTCTATGACATAGAATTGCCTCATGACTTGATTTCGTTAAAGTTGTATGCTGCAAATCAGTCCGCATTTGGACATGGCGTTTCAAGAAACAGGGAGATTGCGGCATGAGCCACACTTCTGGCCATACTTCGGAAATCAAACGGCGCTCCGCCTGGACCAGTGCGAAGCTGGCGGTCAGAACCTATGCGCGCGAACCTTCGGAGAGCAATGCCGACAGGGTCGAAAGTGCGCTGCGCCAAGTGCGAGACATCGCCGCTCAAACCGTAGACCAGCAGGTGCGCGGAAGTCGGTTGGCGTCGAAAAGCCTGCGCCGCTAGGCGAGGCCGCGGATAGCGGTTTCCGATCGTCCGAGTACGAAGTGGGAGAGCTGGCTGAGCGTGTGCTCCAGGCCCTCGGGACACACATTGTCGTATTCCACGCGCAGCCGAACCATGATGCGCTCGGTGATTTCGAGGCCACGGACCGAACGACGCTCGTGGCTCAGGTCCCGGAGCACGTCGACCGCCCGGCACAGAGCGATGAAGAACTCGCTGGGCAAGCCAGCCTGCTGATAAATTCGTTCCAGGCCTTCACGTCCCTGACTGAAGGTCATCAGGCTCGCCTCGGCTATCGGGACTCCGGCGCGTACGGCCATGGCGGCGAGGAAGAAATCCAGATTGCCGATGAACAGCGTGCGCAGGATCAGCGTCGGCGTGAGCATGTTCTCGCCGTATAGGCTGCCGGCCAGGCGCTCGAACTCGCTGGCGCGGTAGTCCGCCGCCATGACCTGGGTGAGCGCTCTTTCGCGGCCGTGCAGCTTCAGTTCGTCGGCCAGTGCGGCCGGCAGCAGGCGACTGGCGACAAGACGTTCGCAGACCGCATCGCTCAGCTGGAAGATCAGGTGGGCCGAAACCGTGAGCGGGAGCGCGTCGCGATCGACGACCTCGCCGCTGTCGTTCTGTATCGAAGCGGCGGCGATCGCATCGAGATCGTCGCTGCCGAGTATTTCGGCGTAGGGCACGACGGGCACAGCCATTGCGTCGATTTCGTTGGCCAGCGCCCGGGCGATAGCGGACGGCAGGAAGGGGCACATCATGACATGCTCGGACAAGCCGACGCGAACCAGCCGCTCTATATCGCGGCCCTTCGTCGCCAATATGTCGGTGTCTGCCCGATCCGGTGGGTCGGTCTGCACTGTGGACCGGGTTCCCGCGCGCGGCCGCTCGGGTCGCTCGACGCCCAAGTCTATCAACTTGAGGTCGTCGGGTCCGACGTCGCGGTCTGCTAGTAGGAAGTCGCCGGAGGGTTGATGGCCACCCCCCTGCGGCGCGGCGTGGTCGGATAACTCGCCCAAAACCTCGTTCAGAAGCTTGTCGGTTTCCGCCTCGATCAGCGCTGTGTCGATTGTCCTTGCATTTCCCATTCCCGCAATGGCGGCTCTTACGAGCCTGCAACCCCCAGTTCTATTTGTGTGCCTAATGAAAACACCTCGATGAACGTTATAGTCCCAATATTCCACTTTAGTTTTCGTTTAAAATTACTGTTAAATGCCCATTAACTATCAATTTTTTGTCCCTGAGAATTCCACGGCGATGTCGAGCGACTGCCGGGGGCCGCGCGGCCTCCCTCAAAGCGGCGGCAGGACGAAGGGCGCCGCTTGCTCGTAGGCGCGCGCCGCGCGCAGGACCAGGGCATCACCGTAAAGCGGCCCAACGATCTGGAGCCCAACGGGCAGACCCTCCTTGGTCAGACCGCAGGGAACGCTGGCCGCCGGCTGCCGGGTCAGGTTGAAGGGATAGGAAAACGGCGTCCAGTCGCACCAGCGGTTCTGGCCCTGGTCGACCGGGTACTCCATGCCGGCGCCGAAAGCGGGGATCGGCAGGCTCGGCGTCAGCAGCAGATCGTAGGACTCATGGAAGCGGTTCATCGCGACGCCGAGCGCCTCGCGGGCGCTGACCGCGGCGAGGTAGTCGGTCAGGCTGAAACGCGCGCCCTCGGCGGCGATTTCCGCCAGCCCCGGATCGATCTGCGCTTTCTGGGCTTCGGTAAAGCGATGCAACAGGTTCGCCGCCCCGACATACCAGTGGGTCCGGAAAGTCGCCGCGCAGTCTGGCAGCTCCGGGTCTCGTTCCTCGACGGTGGCGCCCATGGCCTCGAACCGCTTGGCCGCTTCGGCGACCAGACGGGCGACCTCCGGGTCCACCTTGTGCCCGCCCAGGGTCGGGCTGAAGGCGATCTTGAGATCTTCGACACCGTCATCCAGACCGTTGCAGTAGTCGGCGCCGTCATAGGGCAGCGCATACCAGTCGCGCGGATCCGGTTCGGCCAGCACCGTGAGCATCAACGCGGCATCGCCGACGGACCGTGTCATGGGACCGATGTGAGCAACCGTCCCGAAGGGGCTCATGGGATAGGCCGCTACGCGCCCGAAGCTCGGCTTGTGGCCGAAGACGCCGGTGAAGGCGGCCGGTATCCGGATCGATCCGCCGCCGTCCGTGCCGATCGCCAAGGCGCCCATGCCGCTGGCCACGGCGGCGGCCGCCCCGCCGCTCGAGCCACCCGGCGTGCGCTCGGTGTCCCAGGGGTTTCGCGTGATGCCGGTGAGCGGGCTGTCGGTCACCCCCTTCCAGCCGAACTCCGGCGTCGTGGTCTTGCCCAGCAGGACCGCGCCATGCTCCTTCAGCCGGGCGACAGCCGGTGCGTCTTCGTCCCAGGACTGGTTCGGATCGACCGACTTGGAGCCGCGCAGGGTGGGCCAGCCGGCGGTCAGAATCAGATCCTTGATGCTGGTCGGAACCCCGTCGAGACGACCGCGCGGGGCCTGAATTTGCCAGCGCTCCTCGGACCTGCGCGCGGCCGCTAGCGCGGCGTCGGCGTCGACCAGGTTGAAGGCGTTGAGTGCGGGGTTGTGGCGTTCGATGCGGTCGAGCGCCGCCTTCGTTGCCTCGACCGGCGAAAGCTCGCCCTTGCCATAGAGTTTCAGAAGTTTGGTGGCCGGCAGGAGGGCGGGATCTTCGCTCATGACGTCGTTGCTCCGGGCTCGGCGTGACGGGGAATCGGACGGGCTTGGTCGAATTCCTGCCACGCCGATGCGCGCCTGTCGAGCCTCGACGCTGGCCGATCTGCCGCCGGGGCCGGCGGAACCGCCGGTCGCGCCGGCTTGCGGATGCCCGATTCCCGCCAATATTGGTGACTAGATTGGACTCTCCGATGCGAGTGTCCCGAGCAGACGAGGAGCCGACGAACCATGCGCATGATGCTCTATACGATGATCCTGGGCGCCGGTCTGGCGTTGACCGCTCCACCGCTTCTGCTGGCCGCGGATCCGCCCAAGGAGGAAACGCCGGAGCTCTTGGCGCGCGAGGGCATGGAGCGCTTGATGCGGGCGCTTGAGCTCTTTATCGACATGATTCCGCAATATGAAGCGCCCGAACTCAACGACGACGGCGATATCATCATCCGGCGCAAGCGGCGCCCCGATGGCCGGCCGCTCGAGCCCGACGCGGAAGACACCAAGGCTTGAGCTGTCGCCCGCTCTAGGAGCCTGTCCGAGTATTGGTCACGGGCTGCACCGCGTTTTCAAGGCCTTGGGCTAGGACGGTGCCGCGCCGCGATGCCGTTGGCATCGCAAGCGGTGCCGGACGCCGTCCCAAGGC
>JBFJPL010000136.1:0-10603 GCA_041617155.1 Kiloniellales bacterium | reverse complement strand
TTTATATACATCGAGATAAGCCTAACTTTATCTCGAATTCAAATCAAGTAAAAATATATTTTATATTTACCATATTACTTTGTGGTAATTGATTTAATTTTGAAGTGGTTTTCAATAAAATTGACGAAATGCTTGAAAATGTGTTGCTTAACTGATTGTTAGCACGAGGCCAACCCCGGCTCACCGACTCTTCCGAACCGAACGGCAGGCCAAAGGCCGGGGGCGCGGGCGTCAAAAAATTGTGACGGCAGGGTTCCCCAGGTCCGCGGCGCGCGGCAAGGACCCTCCCGAAGCAACGGGCCCGGCATTCTGCCCGCTGTATCGATTCAAGAGGCTGCCAGGCATTGGGGCGAAGTCATCATCCCTATGCACTGCGCTGTACCGAAGGTCATTGATAAAGACCTGCTGACATCAGCCCCTTCCTTTTCGCTCCGCCAAGTATTCGCCTCCGACGTCGGTATAGTGCTTGGCGAGGTAGGGGATCTGATCGAGCTCCCGCCGGGTCAGATCGCGCGCCGGCTTGGCCGGACTGCCGACCCATAGCCGGCCTGAAGTGACACGTTTGCCGGGCGTTACCAGCGCGCCAGCCGCGACCATGGCCCGGCTTTCTACCACCGCCTGGTCCATGACCACGGCACGCATCCCGATGAAACAGCCGTCCTCCAGCGTACAGGCATGGAGCAAGGCCATGTGGCCGATCACCACGCCGTCGCCGATATGAGTGGCCATGCCGCCACTGGTCTCGCGGTAGTCGCCCGCCGGGTCGTGGTTGACGTGGACGACGGTGCCGTCCTGGATATTGGTGTTGCGGCCCACGCGGATCTTGTTCACGTCGCCGCGCAGCACGCAG
This sequence comes from Kiloniellales bacterium, assembly GCA_041617155.1. GTDB lineage: Bacteria > Pseudomonadota > Alphaproteobacteria > Kiloniellales > JAKSDN01 > CAMYKD01. The sequence goes on along the minus strand of JBFJPL010000136.1, from coordinate 9,753 downwards.
CCGTACCAGACCGAGGAGCCCGGACCGATCTCGACGTCGCCGATGATCACCGCATTCTGCGCGATGAAGGTGTCCGGCGCGATCTTGGGCATGAGGCCCCGGAAGGGCAGGATATTGGCAGTCATGGGCGAACACTCATGGCTGGGACGCTTGTCACGGAAACAGCGGCTGCTGCTCGAGGCCGGTGGTCTCGGGCAGGCCGAACATGGCGTTCATGTTCTGGATCGCCTGGCCGCTGGAGCCCTTGACCAGGTTGTCCAGGGTCGAAATCAGGATCGCCCGGCCCGGAATGCGGTCGGCGAAGACGGCGAGCAGACAGAAATTGGAGCCGCGCACGTGTCGGGTCGCCGGTACGCTGCCTTGGGGCACGACCCGGACGAAGGGCTCCGCCTCGTAGCGGGCGGCGAGTGCCGCGCGCAAGGCTTCGGCGCTTGCCCCCTTGGCCAGGCGTACGTAAGTGGTCAAGAGCTCGCCCCGGTTCATGGGCATGAGGTGGGGGGTGAAGTTGACCAGGATCGGCCGGCCGGCGACCGCCGAGAGCTCCTGCTCGATTTCCGGCGCGTGGCGGTGGCTGGCGATGCCGTAGGGGTGGATGCCCTCGGCCACCTCGGCGAAGAGGTTGGCTTCCTTGACGCTGCGCCCGGCGCCGGTGACCCCCGACTTGGCGTCGATGATGATATCCTCGGGCTGGATCAGCCCCGCCGCCAGTAGCGGCAGCAGCAGCAGCAGCGCCGCCGTCGGGTAGCAGCCGGGACAGGCCACCAGCCGCGCGCCCGGCAGCTGCTCGCGCCGGTGTTCGGTCAGGCCATAGACAGCCTCGCCCTGCAGATGAGGCGCCCGGTGTTCGTGGCCGTACCACTGGGCATAGGTCGCCGCATCGGTCAGGCGGAAATCGGCCGAGAGATCGATCACCTTCAGATGGGATGGCAGGCCGGCGATGATCTCCTGCGTGGTGCCGTGGGGCAGGCCGCAGAACACCACATCGACGTTCGACCAGTCGGCCTCCTCGACGCGAATCAGTTCGGGCAGGTCCATGCCGCCCAGGTGCGGATAGACCGCGGCCATGGGCTTGCCGGCGTGGGCATTGGCGGTCATCAAGCGGATCTCGGCCGCCGGATGGGTGGCGAGCAGACGGACGAGATCTGCCCCGGTATAGCCCGAGGCGCCCAAGATGCCGATCCTGATCTTTCCTTTGACTGATGTCATGATGGTCCTCCAGCCGGCCGACCGGCCTTCGTTTTAGCAGTTCTCCGGCCTCTGGCAACGGGTCCTGTCAAGTTCCCACGGCCGGCCAAGCCGGATCGAGGAAGCGCTGGAATTCCAGCAGCACGCCGTCCGGGTCGCGGGCGAAGAAGTTGAAGATATTGAAGCGCTCGTTTTTCGCCGGCGCCGAGACGATTGTCGCGCCCTGCCGGCGCAATCGTTCGTGCCAGATATCGACCTCCGGCGTGACGAAGGTCAGCGTGAAGCCCTCGGTCGCGACCGCACGCTTGGGGTCGGTGCAGATCCCGAGTAAGCCCTCGCCGGCCACACGGAAGATGCGGCAGGCACTCTGGTTAAGCAACTGTTCCAGGCCCAGAACGTCGGCGTAGAAACGCAGGCTCCGCTCCAGATCGGCGCTATCGATGAAAGTGACCTGCTGATCGATCGGCGGCGGTGTCATGATCGGGCTGTCCCATCGCGGTTGAGCCAAAAGAAAAACGGGCTGCTGGAAAGCCAGCAGCCCGTCTTGGTCGCGTCGATGCGGACGCTGGTCAGCGCTTGGAGAACTGGAAGCTGCGGCGCGCCTTGCGCTTGCCGTACTTCTTGCGTTCGACCACGCGCGAGTCTCGGGTCAGAAAACCACCCTGCTTGAGCACCGGCCTCAAGTCCGGCTCGTAGAAGGTGAGCGCCTTGGAGATACCGTGGCGCATGGCCCCCGCCTGGCCTGACAGACCGCCGCCCTTGACGGTGCAGACCACGTCGTACTGATCCTTGCGCCCGGCGGCGTCGAACGGCTGGCGGATCACCATGCGCAGCACCGGGCGGGAAAAGTAAACATCGCCCTCGCGGCCGTTGACGGTGAAACGCCCGGCGCCCGGCTTGAGCCAGACACGCGCCACCGCGTCCTTGCGCTTGCCGGTGGCGTAGGCGCGGCCCTGGGCGTCCAGCTTGGGCTCCGCCGGGGCCGGCGCGGCTTCGGCCGCCACGGCGCCGAGATCGCCGAGGTCGGTCAGGGTCTGGCTTTCCTCGGCCATGCTCAGGCGCTCCTTTTGTTCTTGGGGTTCATGGCCGCGATATCGAGCGGCTCGGGCTGCTGGCCCTCATGCTTGTGCTCGGGGCCGGCATAGACCCTGAGGTTCCCCATCTGCTGACGCCCCAGCGGACCGCGCGGGACCATACGCTCGATCGCCTTTTCGACGACCCGCTCGGGATGGGCGCCGCCGAGAATCTTGCCGGCTGTTCGTTCCTTGATGCCACCGGCGTAACCCGTGTGCCAGTAATAGGTCTTCTGCGCCAGCTTGTTGCCGGTCAGCTTGACCTTCTCGGCATTGACGATGATCACGTTGTCGCCGCAGTCGATGTGCGGCGTGAAGCTTGGCTTGTGCTTGCCGCGCAGAATTTTGGCGACCTGGCTGGCGAGCCGGCCGAGCACCAGTCCGTCGGCATCGATCAGAACCCACTTCTTCTCGACCTCGGACGGTTTGGCGGAATAGGTCTTCATGGCGCATACCAACCATTTGCTGGAGAGAAGGCCGCATGAGGCATTGTCGCGCACGCGGTGCGGGCGGTTTCTAACTGGGGGGCCTGTGATTGTCAACAGGCAAAAACTGTTTTATCGCAAGCGTTTATATATGTGGTATCTAAATACCTTTCCAAGCTAGTCCGTCGTGATGGTGGTCGTCCCCTGTTTGGCCTTCTTGGGTTTCGGCACGATCTACGAGCAGGTCGTCGAAACCGCCGAGGAAACGGTCATCGATCTGATTGGCATGGCCGCCCACCGCCCCTCTCCCAAGGACTACCTGATCGGCCCCAACTCTGCCCGGGTCGCGCGGCGCGCCAGCTGGTCAGTCCAAATCGTGCGCGACTAGCTCATCCGCATCTGGCTGGTCGAAGGGGCCGCGCGTCCTGGTTGGCTCGCTTCGAAAACTGGTTCAACGCAGCCCGCCGATGACGGCTGTGAGTGGGGGCTTGAGCGCCAAGGAACACGCCAGACAGCACGACGCGCGCGATACGCGATGTGTCGCAAATTGGCACTTTGCCGCCAGACGGTATCGCTAACCTTCCCTAAAGGTTCGAGGACGAACGGAACTCGGCAGTCGCCCACCAAGTCCGCCGCGTGCCCCGACCGAAACAAAGCGAATAACGCTCCACGCCCGCTCGTCGAGGGCGGGCGAGCAATTTTTGAAAAAGGGGACCTAGACACCGGATTTGTTGGCGTTGCCGCCCAGTGAATAGGTGCTATCCGGGTGACACCGGCAGAAAAGGCTTACACAGGGGCAAACCGGGTACTCATAGGGGAGGAAATGTGGCCATGCGAGAGAAATTGTCGGGGCATGTGGCAAAGGACGGCGTTTGGAAAGGTCTTCATCCCGCCATGGGACTTGCCTCCAAAGGCATGGTCGCGGCATTCGTCGTGTTCACAGCTCTGAATGTCGAATTCGCCAACGCCATATACTCGTCCGTCCGCGGCTGGATCGAGTCAGCGCTGAATTGGTACTACATCAGCGTCCTTGTCGTAATGCTTTTCGCCTGCTTCTACCTGATGTTCAGCCGCTTTGGCCGCATCAAACTGGGCGACGACGACAGCAAACCCGAGTTTAGCAATTTCTCCTGGTTCGCCATGCTGTTCTCGGCCGGGGTGGGTATCGGATTGCTGTTCTTCGGCATTGCCGAACCGATATTCTACTTCGACAACACCCAACCCTGGGGCTATCCCAATAATCCCTTCGCCGACCACGCTCTCGTCACCGAAATGAATGTGGACCGCGCGGTCTATGCGATGCGGGTGACATATTTTCATTGGGGATTTCACGGCTGGGCGGTCTATGTGATGATTGGCCTTTGCCTGGCCTACTTCGGTTTCCGGAAGAAGCTGCCGCTGACCCTGCGCTCCGCGCTCTATCCTATCATCGGCGACAGAATCTATGGCCCGATCGGCCATGCGGTCGATCTCTTGGCGGTGTTCGGCACCGTGTTCGGCGTGGCCACCTCCCTGGGACTGGGCGTCAATCAAATGGCGACGGGGCTCAATCATCTTTTCGGGATCGATCCAGGTACGACGACTCAAGTCATTCTGATCGTGATCATCTCCATAGTCGCGACCTTGTCCGCGGTGTCCGGCGTCGGCAAGGGCATCCGAATCATCTCGGAATGGAACATATGGCTGAGTGTCGTTCTGCTCGCCTTTTTCCTTTTCGGTGGCCCGACCAAGTGGCTGTTGGGCTTCTTCGTCACCACGGTCGGCGATTATCTCTGGAACGTCATTCCGATGGGCTTCAGAACCTTCAATAATACAGCTGACGCGGCTTGGCAGGGCGGCTGGACGATCTTCTACTGGGGTTGGTGGATTTCCTGGGCGCCTTTCGTCGGTATGTTCATCGCGCGGATCAGCCGTGGCCGCACCATACGCGAGTTCATGGTGGGCGTGATGTTCGTGCCGACCACTATTGCGTTCTTCTGGCTGTGCATCTTTGGCGGCAATGCCATCCATGCAGAGTTGAACGCGGCTGGTGGCGTGGGGACGGCCGGTGTCGCGCAGTTGATCAGGGACTGGAACCTGCCCGGTGCGCTCTACGGGACCATCGACCTGGTAACCGACTTCGCTTGGCTAAATTGGGCCATGGCGGCCTTGGCGACGTTCCTCCTTGCGACCTGGTTCATCACATCATCGGATTCGGGCACCCTGGTCATCACCACGATGCTCAGCATGGGCGACGACAACCCGCCGCAGAGGTTCCGGATCATTTGGGGCCTCGGAGAGGGCTTCGTGGCGGCGGTCCTGCTGCTTGCAGGGGGCTTGAAAGCGCTGCAAACCGCCTCGATCGCGGCGGCATTGCCCGTCAGCGTGATCATGCTTTTGATGACATACGGGATCATCAAGTCTCTGAACGAGGATCCAAGCGCAGTGCCTGATCCAGGTGCAGCCGAAGCGCCCGATGGTACTAGCCTGGCTGGAGAGCTGCATGCGTGATCTTTCAGGTACCGCGGCTGGTGAAGACGAAAAGGGGAGATCAAGGCAATGCGTTGGTTTTTTCGCGCTGGAGTCATCTGTGCTGGAGTCATCTGTTTAGCCATCGCGCTTCTACAATCGAGCGCCACAATCGCTCAGGCGCTGCCGCAAAAGGACCTGACGGTCGTCTCTTGGGGTGGCAGCTATACCAGGAGCCAGATGCTGGCTTACGTGAAACCGTACCGGCGTCGAAGCGGCGAATGGGTGGAGATGGAAACCTACAACGGCGGCCTCGACGAAATTCGCGCGCAAGTCGACACCGAAAATGTCGTTTGGGACGTGGTCGACTTCGAGCTTTCCGACCTGATACGGGGCTGCCGCGAAGGTCTGCTCGAAAAGATCGATCACAAGACGCTGCCACCCGGTGGCGACGGCACCTCTGCAAGCGAAGACTTCATCCCGGGCGCCTTTACCGAATGCGGCGTTGGTCAAACCGTCTGGGCCACGGTGGTCGCCTACCACAACGAGCGGATCGGCGACACCAAGCCGAGTGAGCTTGCGGACTTCTTCGATCTGAAAAAGTTTCCAGGCAAGCGCGGCCTCAGGCGCGATCCCCGGGTCAACCTGGAATGGGCCCTGATGGCCGACGGCGTCAAACCGGAGCAGGTTTACAAGACCCTCGAGACCTCCAAGGGACTTGAGCGGGCCTTTGCGGTGCTCGACCGGATTCGTAGCAACATCGTCTGGTGGCAAACCGGCCAGGAGCCCGTGGACCTTTTGGAACATGGTTCGGTCGCCATGACCTCGGTCTGGAACGGCCGCTTGTTCAGACCGGTCGCCGAACAGGGCCGCAACTACGGCACCCTGTGGGACGGCCAGGTCTGGGACATCGATTCATGGGGCATCCCCAAGGGCACCGAGAACCTGGAGAAGGCTCTGGACTTCATCCGCTTCGCAACCGGCTCTCGTCAACTCGCGGAGCAAACCAAGTACATTTCCTACGGCCCAGCGAGGCGATCATCGTTGGCGCTGATCGGCGACAGCGTGAAGGCGATGCTTCCCACCGCCACTGACAATATGGCGAATGCACTGCAGAGCGACGCGGAGTGGTGGGCCGCTCACCATGCCGAGCTCTCGGCGGAGTTCGAGAAATGGCTCGTGAAGGGCGGGCGCGGATTGGCCGGGTCGGCACGCTGACACCTAATCTCGATGATGGTGACCTGTTTCCCGGCGGCCTCGGGCCGGGCGCCGGTCAGCAGCTATCGGACCGCGCCGGCCCGAGGCCGAAGGCAGGCCTGAGCCGCACACCCAGATAGGTGCCGAGGAGCGCGGCCAGGAACCAGAGCCAACCGTGCAGGCTGCCCGAGGCGATGCCGGAAAAGAGCGCGCCGATGTTGCAGCCGAAGGCTAGCCGGGCGCCATAGCCCATCAGCAATCCGCCGATCGCGGCGGCGAGCGCGGGCTTGAGCCGCAGGGAGCGGGCCGGCGAAAACCTGCCGGCCAGGCCCGCCGCCAGCAGGGCGCCGGCCACGATGCCGAAGTTCATCAGCGAGGTTGCCTCCGCGAAGAGGCTGCCCTCAAGCGCGGCCTTGGGATAGCGCCAGGTCCAGAATTCCCATGACGCCACATCGACACCCAGCGCCGTCGCCGCTTTGGCGCCCCACAGGGTGTAGCCGAAGCTGACGTTCCAGGGGTGGCCGGTCAGCGCCAGGGTCGCGGCGTTGAGCAGGGCGAGCAGCACCCCGCCACAGACCAGCGGCCAGGGCCCCTGCAGCAGGCGGCACCAGCCCGTCGGAAGTCCGGGCGCCGGGGTCTCGGCCTCCTCGATCCGGCCGTGGCGGGTGCGCTCGACGCCCCAGGTGACCGCCACGATCAGCGCGAAGACGCCAAGCTGCAGGCCGAGCGCGCCACCCAGGCCGATCTGCTCGAGCAGCGAGATCGATCCGAAGCTCTTGGTCCCCAGCCACCAGGGCAGGTGGGCCGAGCCGAGCAGAGACCCCATGCAGAAGAACACCAGAGTGACGACCATGCGGGTCGAGCCGCCGCCGACGGTGTAGAGCGTACCGGAAGCACAGGCCCCGCCAAGCTGCATGCCGACGCCGAAGAGAAAAGCGCCGAACGCGACCGAAAGGCCGACCGGCGCCAGCGCGCCGACCACGCGCTCGCCGAACAGGCTGCCCTCGGCCAAAACCGGCAGAAAGATCGCGCTGGCCAGTGCCAGCATGACCATCTGGGCCCGCAGGCCGGCGCCCCGCCCCTCGGTAACGAAGCGCCGCCAGCTCGAGGCGAAGCCGAAGGTGGCGTGGTACAGCACCAGCCCGAGGGCACCGCCCAACAGATAGAGCGCCGCCTGCCGCCCGTCGAACGCGCTGCCCACAGCCAGCGCCCCGCCGCCCAGCAGAATCGCCGCCGCCGCCACCACGCGCAGGTTCGGCCGCGAGAGGTATGGCGGCGGCTCATGTATGTCGCCGGAAGTGGCGAGTTCGGCTGCGACGGCCATGGCGCTTATCCCGCTGGATCCAGCTATTTATTTGCGCCGGCACGTCATGGCCGTCGAGGGGCCAACACGAAATCGTGACGGTGGAAATGCGCGTTCAGTTGGCTTTGCCCTTGACCTCGATCGGCAGTTCCTCGCGGGCCGACCAATCGACCATCGAGCCGTCGTAGAGCTTGGCCTGCTTGTTGCCGCGGATCTCGCTCTCAGCGAACCAGCCGAGCGAGGCCCAGTGTCCGGTGTTGCAGAAGGCGATGCTTTCGCCCTCCCCGGCCACACCGACGGCCTGCAGCAGCTCGCCGACCCGCTCGCCGCCGACGAAACGCCCGCCGTCGACAGTGATCTGGCTCTCCGGCACATTGACGGCGCCCGGAATGGTGCCCGCGCGTTTCGCAGCCGGATGGCTCTTCTCACCGCGATACTGCGCCGGTGGCCGCATGTCGAGCAAGGGCACGCCCTTGGCCATGGCGCTCTGCACGGCCGCGCGATCGGCGATCAGCTCGGGCCTGAAGCTGGCCTTGAACGCGGAGGCTTTGGGCGCGTTCCAGCCCTTCTCGACCGGGTTGGCAGGATCGGCCGCATAGGCCTTGTAGCCGCCGTCGAGAATCGACACCGCGTCGTGACCCAGGACCTTGAAGGTCCAGTAGACCCGCGTCGCGCTGCCCATGTCGAGCGCGCTGACGCCGCCGGCGACCAGCACCACGTGGCTGTCGTTGCCGATACCCAGGCCGCCGATCAGTTTCTCCAGGTCCTGAACCGGCGGTAGCTGACCCGGTACAGCGTCCACCGTGGTGCGCCAGCCGTCGCTCAGGTAGTCGCTGTAGACCGCGCCCGGTATATGGCCCTCGAGATAGGCGGCTTTCGAGCTGTCGCCCAGCTTGTTGCGTATATCGAGCACCACGACGCCGGGCTTTTGGCCGTTGGCCCTGACCCATTCGGCCTCGACCAGCGGCGTCGCGGCACCGGCCGCGGCAAGCGGCAAGACGGTCAGAAGAAAAGCCAATATCGTGAAAGGCTTGCGCATGGTGTTCTCCTATCGCCGCCAACGGCCTTCGGCGGCATTTAGAGGGGTAATCCACACTAAACAGCATGAGATGAAATGTATATTACATGTTCTATATGTAAAAATTGGCCATATGGTGTATGAATTGCGCGGAGGCTGCCTGATCCGCTACCCTTCCGGCCGGTCCGGCCATCAAGGGGAAGAGCTGCCATGGAGCACGGACGGCTTTGGGCGGCCTGCGCGGCTCTTCTCGCAGCGACCGCCTGCAGCCAAATTCAGCAAGCGGCCGAAGATGCCTCCCGGCACCTGGACCGGCTCTTCGGCGTCGATAACAGCGCCGAACCGAGCGCTGAATCCACGGTGGCCCCGATCACGGAAGCCGAGCGCCTCTATCGGGCCGGACTGGCGGCGCGCCGAGCGGACAACGATGAGACCGCCCTTGCCCGGTTCCGGCAGGCTGCCGACCGGGGCCACGCGGCGGCCAGCTACGAGCTCGGTCTCGCCTACGACGAGGGGCGCGGCGTCACGCAGGATTTCGATACCGCGGCAAAATGGTTCAACCTGGCGGCCGACCGCGGCGATGCCCGGGCCCAGTACCTGGTGGGCGCGGCCTACACCTTCGGGCATGGGGTCAAACCGGATCGGCAGCATGCGGCCGGCTACCTCGCCAAGGCCGCCGTGCAGGGCCATGCCGACGCCCAGTACCTGCTGGCGAAAGCCTTCAGCGACGGCCAAGGTGTGCCGCAGGATCCGGCCTGGGCGGCACGCTGGTACGCCAAGGCGGCGCGCCAGGGTCAGCTGGACGCGCAGTACGCCTACGGCGTGATCCTGTCGGCCGGACAGGGCGTGCCCGTGGACCCGGTGGCCGGTTTTGCCTGGATCTCGATTGCGGCCGCGCGCGGCCATGACGCCGCCGTCGAGCTGCACAGCGCCCTGGCAAAGCGCCTGAGCGCCGAGCAACGGGCCGCGGCCGCAGCCCGAGCCGAAGCCTTCGCACCGCGCCAGAACGACCGCTTTGCCGATCGCGCCACGATCACCTACCTGCAGGTCACCCTGAACCGCCTGGGCTATCCGGCGGGACAGCCCGACGGCCTCTTGGGTCCA
>JBFJPL010000135.1:0-10634 GCA_041617155.1 Kiloniellales bacterium | reverse complement strand
GCGCATCGCAAGCGGTGCCGGACGACGCCCCAAGGCCTTGAAAACGCGGCCCTTCGGGACGGCCGGACGGACGCGAGTGCCGCGTCGCGCAGGCTTGCCGATGGGCACGGCATCGCCCGCGCCTCCGCTCCTACCCCTCGCGTCTGTCTGGCCGATGCAGCTCATGACCAATACTCGGACAGGCTCCTAGAGCCGCGAACCGTAGGCCCAAAACCTTCATCGAACCTCACCGGACATAACATCAAGCCGATCGCCCGGTTCGCCAAACGATCGGCGAGCACCATGTCATGGTCCAAACTCAGGCCGGAAACGGCAACGCCGGTTGGTTGCCGGCTGGCACCTACAAGGCAAGGCCGACCCCCCGAAGAATGCCCTGCCGGCGCAGATGCCCCTCCCAGGGCATGGCCGCCCATGTCCGGGCGGAAACCCTCCGAGACCCACGACAAGCATCACTGGCGCGACAATAGGCCCGGGGCGGACCCTTTGCCGTTTGCCAATTCAATCAGATCGGCACGGCTCCGGCACGTTCCGACATGCTTCAAGACCAAGCAGTGCACCGCTTCATGGCGTCCCTGCCTTGCTCGGTCTAGTTCGAATGGGACAATATCAAATAGCTAAAATGCAATCTATATAGAAATCAAATTATGTAACAGTTTCATATTTTAAAATAGTTAACAGATTGTTACTCTTTTTTTCTATATTTTTTGTTGTTTTTTATTGACAGTGTGAAAATTTTGTGCGATATAATACTTCCTAGTCAATCTGCCGTGGAGTAAATACTTATGTTTACCAATATCAAATCTTTCGTCGCCGACGAGTCCGGCGCGACGGCCATTGAATATGGCCTGATTGCCGCTCTGGTTTCGGTTGCCGCCATTGCCGCCCTGCGTGGCATGGGCAACTCGCTTTCGAACCTCTTCGGCGTGGTTTCCGGCGAGCTGACCAGCGCGGTCAACAGCGCCTCGAACGCCTCCGGCTGAGATACCGGCCGAGCTTATAAAAGGGGGCTCCGAGAGGCCCCTACCTCTCCAGGCCTCTCGGGGTAGTCGCAGCGAAAGGGTCGGGCCTTTAGGCTCCGGCCTTTTCGTACGTCTGGGCCCAGGCAGTATTTGCGAACCGTGCCGAAGCTCGGCGGGGTGGCCCGCTTGAAGATACCCGTGGGAAGGGGCGCCGCCGGTGATTTCTCGACGGGCTTCTGAGTCGCTCGGGGCTGCCCCTATCACCTCCCAAGTCGGCAGCAGTCCAGGTCAAGTCAGGTAATAAAGCTCAGACTTTAGAATATTTAAAATTTTATATATGAAATTCATCCGTAATGGTTTACGCGTTATTAAAAATTGATCGTATTTTATTTACCATTATATTATGTAATTGCACTTTTTTATTGACAATGTGAAAAACTTGTGCGATATTTACATGATTGATTACCTTGCTATGGAGAAAACGCTCATGTTTGCCAATATCAAATCTTTCGTCGCCGACGAGTCCGGCGCGACGGCCATTGAATATGGCCTGATCGCCGCTCTGGTTTCCGTTGCCGCCATTGCCGCCCTGCGTGGCATGGGCAACTCGCTTTCGAACCTCTTCGGCGTGGTTTCCGGCGAGCTGACCAACGCGGTCAACAGCGCCTCGAACGCCTCCGGCTGAAGATACCGGCCGACTTTACAAAGGGGGCTCCGAGAGGCCCCTACCTCTCCAGGCCTCTCGGGGTAGTCGCAGCGAAAGGGTCGGGCCGTTTGGTTCCGGCCCTTTCGCACGTTCGGGGCCGGATCGCTTGGCCGTTTAGGCGATCTTCGGATAGCCGCCGGCGACCGCCTCGGCCTCCATTTGCTCAAGGCAGCCATAGGCTTCGAACGGCAATACCTCGGCACCGGCAATCAAAAGGTCGCCGCGGGCCGCGGCCAGGCTCGGATCGGCGAGCGCCGCGAACAGGCCGTCGCGCAGGCGGTCCAAAAGGGTGTCGTCGGCGCTTGCTCGGGTGACATAGGGCAATCCTGGAACCGATTGTGTCGTGGTCAAGACCCGCAAGGCCTCAACGGCCACCGGCCGGCAGCGCGACAAAAGTTGAAAGGTCACGCAATCAACGGCGGCCACGTCGGCCTGTCGACCGGCAACCGCCGCCAGCGACGCCGCGTGACCGCCGCTGACCACGACATCCGAAAAGAACCGACCGGCGACCGCCAGGGGGGTGACCAGCCGACGCATTGCGTTGTAGCCTGATTGGGAGTCCAGGGCATTGACCGCGCAGATCCGGTCACGAAGTTGCACGATGTGCCGCGCCGGATCGTCATCCCGCACCACGACGACGCTTGCATAGCCCGCGCCGCGGCAGCCGGGCGCGGCATAGGCCGGGGTGGCGACCGGCTGCACCACGGATTTCAAATCATGGGTCAGCGGATAGCCGCAAGTCTGACTAAACAACAGTGCCGGGTCACGCCACAGCGCCTTCATATCGTCCGGGCGGCGCAATGCCGACGGCGCCCCGGCGACCCCCGCCTTGCGAAACGCCCGCGCCAACCCGGCCCACCAGGCGTCCGTGGCGCCGGTCAGCTCCGGTAGATCGTACATGGGCAGGCTTGCAACTGTCATGGTCCGGCTCGTCTGTCCATCGGGCCTTGGCAAGCGGGAAGCGAACGGCTCCCACCCCTGCCCGGACGCTCAGCCACCGTCGGCGAAGCGCTGCTCGTCCCGTGATTCGGACGAAAACCGCTGGTCCAATTGGTCGAGTTCATGCTGCAGGAAGCCGCCGACGTCGGGCGGCTGCACCACCGCCGCGCGGATCAGACGGTCGAAGTGATTGGTCAGTTCGCGGATATGGTCGGTGGCGTTGAAGACGAAGTACATGTTGCCGAAGTAGACGGCGGCACGCTTGGGCCCGAAGACTGTCATCGGGACGCAGTAGTGGGTTAGCCCGTCATAGAGAAACCAGCGAAAGGTCGGGTAGAGTTCGTCCAGCAGCTTGATCATCGCGACAATCTGGCGCCGCCGGACCTCGACCTGCAGGGGGCGCCAGATCCCTTCGCCGCGCGCGAACTCCACAACCGACTGGAACGAGCTGCACACCTCCATATCGGTCTCCGGCCGGCGGCTATAGGCCAGGCGCTGCTCTGCCTGCTGAACCCGTGACTGGGGCACCGAACCGCCCTGCTCCCGGTATTCGAACTCGATCACCTCCTCCGACCTCAGAAGATCCGGCAGCGTGGCCGGCACATAGCGAATCTTGTAGCCGGCGGCCTCGGCGTGCCAGCGCTGCAGCCGTTCGTCGACCGGTGACGCGGCGCCCGGTGCGATCTCCAGCTCCTGGCCGACCACGTCGGTACCGATCTGGCCCTCCTGGCTGAGCCCAAGGAGCCAGTCAACGCTGACGTGCTCGGAAGCGGCGATCGCGGCCATTGTCTCCGCACGCGGCAGACGCAGGTTTTCCGACGTGAGCAGTTGCGACAGGGTCGAGCGGTCCAAGCCGATTCTAGCCGCGAAGGCCGAGCGACTCAGCCCCGAGCGTTCGATCACCTCGCTCAAGTGACGGCGGAACACCTCAACCGTCTCGCGCCGATCCATGGCAACCTGTCCTTGCATTTCTTCCAGCAAGATTTTGCGAAGTTATCATATGTTGTGCAATGTCACCATACTTTATTGTTGGTGATCATATGCTCCACTTTGTGCGCATTCTCGCGTTGTTGGATGTAAAATTATGGGCTAGCATGCTCGCCGGGTCTGTGGGGGATCCTGAAGGATGGCTTGAACCGGAGATGATACCGACAATAGTGGATAATGGCGCCGAAGGGTCTGCAGGAAGCAGATTCGATGGCCGGCTTGTGGAGTGGCCGACAGTTCTCTTGACCGCCGCCGCCTACGGCGGATTCGGCCTCTTGACATGGCATCATCACGGCCTTCCCTGGTGGCTGCTGTTGACCTTCGGCGGCTATCTGGTCTGCCTGCAGGCCTCGCTTCAGCACGAGGCGGTGCATGGCCACCCGACGCCGTGGCCGGCGCTCAACGAGGCCCTGGTGTTTCCCAGCCTTTGGCTGTGGATGCCCTACCGTGTCTATCGGGACACGCACCTAGAGCATCACTGCGACGAAAGGATCACCGATCCGCTGGCCGACAGCGAATCCTACTATCTGACGCCGGAAAGCTGGGCGCGCATGGGCCGGTTTCCGCGGCTGCTGGCCTGGGCGCACAACACGGTGCTCGGCCGCCTTCTGCTCGGGCCGCTGTTCTGCGTCTGGCGGCTCTACCGGCGTGCCGCCGGCAAGTTGATCAGCGGCGATCTCGGGGACCTGAAGGCATGGCTGCTGCACGGCCTGGCCGCGGGATTGGTGCTTGTTTGGGTGCTGTGGGTCTGCCGGATGCCGCTGCTCAGCTACCTGGCCTTCTTTGCCTATCCGGGCCTCTCTTTGACGCTGCTGCGCTCCTTCCTCGAGCATCGGGCGCGCGAAGAGATCGGCGAGCGCAGCGTCCTGATCGAGGCCGGACCGGTCATGTCGCTGCTGTTCCTGAACAACAACCTGCATGCCCTGCATCACGCCGAGCCCGGCGTTGCCTGGTATGACCTGCCCGCGCGCTACCGGACACGGCGCGAGGCTCTGCTGGCCGAGAACCGCCACTACTTCTTCGGTAGCTATCTGGAGGTCGTCCGGCGTTATCTGTTCCGGGCGAAGGAACCGCCGGTCCATCCCTGCTTCCACACCCCGGCCTTTACCCGGCTCCGCGTGGCCAACGACACTGCCGCGGGGCCGGGCGCGCGGGTCGCCTAAGAAACGGTTAGGCAGCCTCGGCGCCGCCTTCTTCCTTGCGCCGGGCCACGAAGGCATCGAGCTCCTCGGCGACCGCCGGGTCGAGCGGCGGCGCTTGGTAAGCCGCCAGGACCTGCTTGTAGAGCCGATTGGCCCGCCGGGTCGCATCGGGCCCGCCGGCCTGCTGCCAGCTCTCGAAGTTGCGCCAGTCCGACAGGATCGGCGCGTAGAAGGCGGTTTCGTAACGCGCCAGCGTGTGGGCCGCGCCGAAGAAGTGACCGCCGGGCCCGACCTCCCGGATCGCGTCGAGGCCCAGGGTGTCCTCGTTGACCTCGATCGGCCGCAGGAACTCGGCCATCATCTGCAGCAGTTCGACATCCAAAACCAGCTTTTCGAACGAGGCGGTCAGCCCTCCCTCCATCCAGCCGGCGCCGTGCATGACGATATTGGCGCCACCCATGGCCGCCGCCCAGAGCGACATCTCCGACTCATAGGCGGCCTGGGCGTCGACCGTATTGCTGGCATTGGCGTTGGATGAGCGGAAGGGCAGGCCGTAGCGGCGCACCAGCTGGCCGCCGGCGAGCGTGGCCTTGGCGTATTCGGGGGTGCCGAACGCCGGCGCGCCCGACTTCATATCGACGTTCGAGGTGAATCCGCCGTAGGCGACGGGCGCCCCCGGGTTGATCAGTTGGGTGAAGGCAATGCCGGCGAGCGCTTCGGCGTTCTGCTGCGCCAGGGCGCCGGCCAAGGTCGCCGGGCTCATGGCGCCGGCCAGGGTGAAGGGCGTCACCACGATCACCTGATTGCGGCGCGACATCTCGATCATGCCTTCGATCATCGGGCCGTCGAGGCGCAGCGGCGAGGACGTGTTGACGATGCTGAACAGGCTCGGCTCGCGCGCCAGCCGCGCCTCGTCGATGCCGCGGGCGATCCGGCTCATCTCGAGCGCATCGAGAATCCGCGTGCGGCCAAGCGAATAGGCGTGAAACACCTTGTCGGTCAGTTTCACGAAGGCCCGAACGCAGTCCAGGTGACGTGTCGAGGGCGGCAGGTCGACCGGCTCGACCGGATAGCCGCCGTTGAGATGGACGATGTTGAAGGCCTGCGTGAGCCGCAGCAGGTTGCTGAAATCCTCGAAGTTGCCGACTCGACGCCCGCCATCGCAGTCGGACACGTTGGGCGCGCTGGCCACCGCGGTGAAGACGATCTTGTTGCCGCCGATCTCGAGGTCGCGGGCCGGGTTGCGCGCGTGCAGCGTGAAGCTCGAGGGCGCCTTGGCGACCGCCTCCAGAACCAGGCCGCGGTCGAAGCGCACCCGTTCCGACCCGCGCTTCACGTCGGCGCCGGCAGCCTTCAGTATGGCCAGTGCCTCGGGGTGGAGAAAATCCATCCCGATCTCCTCGAGGATGGTCAGCGAGGTATCGTGGATCGCCTCGATCTCAGCCTCGTCGAGCACCTCGATCGGCCGGTAGGTGTTGCGCACCTGGCGCCACGGCAGTTGCTCGAAGGCCGCTGCCTCCCGGCGGGCTCGGTTGCGGCGGCGGGACCCGTCTCGTGCCATGACACCTCCAGAGCGCCAACTCGATTCGGTCAAGTTGTCTATACAACTTCGCCAAGCCACTGTATAGACGCCTTAAAAAAACCAACAGCCCGGCCGCCGTTTCGGCTGGTCTCGACGGTCGTCGTGGCGCGACCCGATCGTCGTGGACGGGTGTCTAGGCCGCGCTGCGGAAGGCCACGGCGACCGGCTGGTAGAAGCCGCTTTGCTCGGGTTCGAGCCATTGAACGGAGCTCAGTCCCGCGGCCTCGAAGGCTCGGATCACCTGGGCCCGGTTGACGGCGCGGCTCCAACCCTCGAAGACCAGTGTTTCGTTGCCCCCGCTATCTTCCCAAACGATAAACAGTCGGAAGCGGTAGCTGGCATCATTGCGCCAATCCCAGAGCTGATAGATGCGCAGCCGGCCGCCCGCCTCCTCGAAGACCCGTTCGGGCGTGCCGGCCGGACGCTCGGCCAAGAGGGCATCGTAGTCCCGGATCGAGATCATGACCAAGCCGCCGGGGGCGGCGAATTCGGCCATCTCGCCAAGCGCGGTCGCCAAGGCCGCGTCGCATTCCAGATGGGCCACGGCGTTGTCCAGCGCGCAAACCACTGCGAAGCGATCCACCGCCGAGCGTGACAGGGTTCTGAGATCGGCGACCCGGAAAGCGGCGTCGACACCGAAGCGCCGAGCCTCGCGCCGGGCACGTGCGACGGCCGCGGCCGAGCAATCGCTGCCCGTCACGACATGGCCGTGAAGCGCCAGTCCAATCGCCTGGGTACCGATACCGCAGGCAGCGTCGGGCATACGCTCAGGATCGGGGCCCAACATTCGGCCGATCAAGCGATCAAAGACCGCGCCCTGCCGGCGCACCGCCGCGTCCCAGTTTTCGAAGAGCAGGTGATAGTGCGCCGCCGGCTGGTCGTAGTTGCGCGCGGATTTCGGCACCGGAACGACCTCACGCGTAGCGCAAGCGTTGACCGACGCCGAGCCGCTTGGCCTTTTCCAGCATCGCCGCGCCGAGTGCGATGTCGGACAGGGACAGGCCCCGATGCCAGAAGAGAATCGTCTCATCGTCGCTTTCCCGTCCCGGCTTGTCGCCCGCGGCGATCTGGCAGAGTTCGGCGTGGAGGGTCGCTTCGGAGAGTTTGCCGGCGTTGACGTGCGCCCGCAGCGCGCCGAATTTGCCCGCGTGCACCTGGCCCCAGTCGTCGACCACCAGCTTGTCCATCACGTCGGTGAGGGATAGCTCCACGGCACTCATTGTGCCGTAGGGGACAACCAGGTTGCCCGGTTTGACCCACTCGGTCTTGAACAGCGGCTCGGGGCGTTCCAGGCGCGACGCTTCGACCTGGATGTCGGCGCCCTGGAGGCAAGCCTGCCAGGTTTCGACGGCGCGCACGGCTTTGCCAAGGTCGCGCGTCAGGCGCCGGGCAAAGGCGTCGCGGCTTTCCGGGCGGCGGGAGTGGACGCGGATCTCCGCGAAATCGAACAGGTGGTCGAGCAGGCGGACGTTCCAGTAAGCCGTGCCGCGCGCGCCGATGTGGCCGAGCACCTGGGAATCCTTGCGCGCGAGGTGTTTGGCACCGAGCGCCGTAAGCGCGCCGGTGCGCATTTCGGTGATCGCCGTGGCGTCGAGCAGGGCAACCGGCATGCCGCTGCGCGGGTCGAAAAGGTTCAAGAGCGCCATCTCCGACGGGAGGGCCTGTTTGTAGTTGTCCACGTAGTCGCCGACGATCTTGACCCCGGCCAGGTTCATGGGCGCAATGTAGCCGCGCAGCACGTTGAAGTGGCCGCGGAAGGCCGGGTCCGGTTCCAGGTGGACACGCGGCTCGATAACGGTCTCGCCCCTGCCCTGCGCCACCAGGCCGGCCTCGACCGCATCCAGGATCTCGTCGTTGTCGAGTGCCAGCCGGTCGATGTCGGGGCCGTTCAGGTAGGTGAAGCTGATCTCGGCCACGGCACCGCTCAGTCCGAGAGCGCCGCGAGTGCGGCGCGATAGCCGGCCAGGATCGCGGCTTCCTCGCCGTGGCGCCGCGCGCGCACGACCCAGCGGCCGCCGACCATGACGTCGCGCACCGGGTTGTCGTTGCCGGCGAAGACCAGGGCATCGAGCAGCACCTCCTCGGGTCGGCCGGCGAGCGCCGGGCAGTCGGGGTCGAGCACGACCAAATCGGCGCGGCAGCCGAGCTCCAGCCGGCCGACCGGCCGGCCCAGGGCCTGGGCCCCGCCGGCGAGCGCCTTGCGGATCAGCCATGCGCCGATCGACGGCGCCGCCTCGCTGTTGCTCAGGAGGTTGCGGCGCTTGCGGGTCAGGCGCTGACCATATTCCAGCCAACGCAGCTCCTCGATCGGGCTGACCGAGATGTGGCTGTCCGAGCCGATGCCGAACGCGCCGTCGTGGGCGAGATAGTCGTCGGCCGGGAAGACGCCGTCGCCCAGGTTGGCTTCGGTGGTCGGGCAAAGGCCTGCGACCGCGCCGGAGCGCGCCAGCTGCGCGGTCTCCTGCTCGGTCATGTGGGTCGCGTGCACCAGGCACCAGCGCGGCCCCAGATCCATGTTGACCAACAGCCACTCGACCGGCCGCTGACTGCTCCACTCGATGCAGTCGTGGACCTCCTTCTGCTGCTCGGCGACATGGATATGAAGCGGCGCGCCCTTGTCCAAAGCGTCGAGTCCCTCGATCACGGCCTTGAGCGTTTCCGGTGTCACCGCGCGCAGGGAATGGGGTGCGATACCGAGCGCGCACTGCGGGTCGTGCTTGGTTTCGCCATGCAGCGACTCCAGGAGCTTGAGGAAGCGGATCGGATCGTTGATGAAGCGGCGCTGGCCTTCGCCGGGCGGCTGCCCGCCGAAGCCCCCATAGCCGTACAGCACCGGCAGGTGCGTGAGGCCGATCCCCGTGCGTCGCGCGGCCGCCAGAATGCGCCGCGACATCTCAGCCAGGTCGTCGTAGGGCCGGCCCTCCGGGTCGTGATGCAGGTAGTGGAATTCGCCGACTGCGGTATAGCCGGCCTTCAGCATCTCGAGATAGAGCTGCGCGGCTATCGCCTCGACCTGTTCGGGCGTAATGCGGCGAACGAAGCCGTACATGACCTCACGCCAGGTCCAAAAAGAATCGTTGCCCGGCCCGGCTCGCTCGGCGAGACCAGCCATGGCGCGCTGGAAGGCATGGCTGTGCAGGTTCGGCATGCCGGGCACCACCGGGCCGGCCGCGCGCGGCGCACCGTCGGCCCGGCCGCCGGGGGTGACCCCGGCCAGGCTTCCGTCATCGGCGATCGCGAAGCGGACATCGCGGCTCCAGCCGTCCGGCAGCAGCGCCAACTCCGCGAACAATAGGGTTTCGGTCATGGCAAGATCGCCCACTCCCGGACACAGGTGGCCAGCAGCTTAAGCCATCCGACGCCGGCCTTGAATACAAAGTGCCGGCTTCGGCGAATCGCGGGTCGGGTTCACGACAAGATCGCAGCTCTGTGAACCACCGTGTTTTGTCGCCCACCCGAATCTCTTTAGGCTCGATTTCGAGCAGTAAGGGCAGTTGAGCGAATCCGCGCGGGAGGCGAACGTCAATTCCGTGTGTCCGGGCGGGCTCGCAGGTTTGGAGTTGCACCGCGACGGTCCTGCCCTTCCTCTGATCTCACAAGTTTCCGTGTGCTTTCGTGAGTTCGGTTCGCCGGGCTGGAGCGTTCCAAATAGAGAGGTTTGGAAGCAATGAGGAAAGTACTCTATGGCACGACTGCCCTTGTGGCCGCCGGCGCCTTGATGGCTTCCCCGGCCAGCGCCGAGGAAAAGATCAAGCTCGGTCTCGGCGGTTACATGAACAACTACTTCGGTTTCGGCAGCAACGACACCGACAAACGCGTAGGCGTCGACGAAGCCGATTGGAGCAACACCGGCCTGTTCAGCGACGGCGAGATCTGGTTCCTGGGCGAGACCACGCTCGACAACGGCATCAGCTTCGGCGCCAACGTCCAGCTGGAAAGCTTCGGCGCCAGCAGCCGCGGCGGCACCGCCGACGTGATCGACGAAGACTTCGCCTATGTCGAAGGCAGCTTCGGCCGGATCAACGTCGGTTCGGAAAACTCGGCGGCCTACCTGATGCACTACGCGGCCCCGAACGTCGGCGTGCCCCTCAACTCCGGCTGGATCTCGACCTTCATACCGGCCGAGGGCGCCAACACCGGCAGCGGCGGGTTCTGGACGCCGCGCCTGTCGACCTATATCGACTGGAACAACGACGAGAACATCATCACCTACTTCACGCCGCGTTTCGCCGGCTTCCAGCTCGGCGTCTCCTATGCGCCGGTGGTTTCGGGCAGCGGCGACGGCGCCAACTTCCCGGTCCAGGCCGACAAGGACACCG
>JBFJPL010000134.1:0-10662 GCA_041617155.1 Kiloniellales bacterium | reverse complement strand
GGCTTCCGGGCGGCCTGCAACGCGGTCGCCGTCGAGCTGGCAACGCGCCTCGAGTGCGATCAGGTCAGCATTGGCTTTCTACGTCGCGGCCATGCCGCCGTCGTGGCGTTGTCGCACGCCGCCCAGTTCGGCCGTCGCATGAATCTGGTGCGCGACATCGGGGCGGCGATGGACGAAGCCATCGATCAGGAATGCCTGATCCTGCATCCGCCGCCCGAGGGCGGCGGCTATTTCGTGGCGCGGGCCCATGGCGAGCTCGCGCGCGGCCACGACGCCGGACCGATCCTGACCGTACCCATAGGGCTGGGACAGCGCATGTTGGGGGCCATGACCTTCGAACGGCCGCGCGGCGCCGCCTTCGATCAGGCGACGGTCGAGCTGTGCGATTGCGTGGTGTCCGTCGTCGGACCCTTGCTCGAGGAAAAGCGCCGGAACGATCGCTTGATCTTGGTCAAGCTGGGCGACTCCGCATGGACCCAGGTGAAGCGGCTCTTCGGCCCCCACTACGTGGGCCGCAAGCTGGCGACACTGGCCGTGGTCGCCCTTGTCGCGGTCTTCTCCGTCGTCGAGGGCGACTACAGGGTCACCTCGCCGGCAACGCTCGAGGGCTTGGTGCAGCGGGCGATCGTCGCGCCGTTCGACGGCTACGTCGCCAAGGAGAATGCCCGCGCCGGCGAAAAGGTGCATGCCGACCAGGTATTGGCGACGCTCGACGACAAGGATCTGGTGCTGGAGCGGCTTCGCTGGAGCACGACGCGCAAGCAGCGCATGACCGAATACAGCCGCGCCCTCGCGGCCCGCGACCGTGCGGACATCAACATCATCAAGGCCCAGATCGAGCAAGCCGAAGCCCAGACGGCCTTGCTCGACGAGCAGATCGCGCGCACCAAGCTGGCAGCACCTTTCGACGGCATCGTCGTCTCGGGCGACCTGAGCCAGTCCATTGGCGCCGCGGTGCAGCGCGGCGAGGAGCTTTTCAGAATCGCTCCGCTCGACGCCTATCGCGTGATCCTCGAAGTCGACGAAACCGAGATTGCCGACGTCCAAGTCGGTCAGGAGGGCAATCTCCTGGTCTCCTCGCTACCGAACGATCCGCTGCGCTACAAGATCCGCAAGATCACTCCGGTCACCGAGGCGCGCGAGGGCCGCAACTACTTCCGAGTCGAAGCGGAGCTATTGGAGGTCGACGAAAGCCTGCGTCCCGGTATGGAGGGCGTCGCCAAGACGACGGTCGATCAGCGTCTGCTGATCTGGACCTGGACCCGCAAGCTGATCGACTGGGTGCGCCTGAAAATCTGGGCCTGGTGGCCCTAGGAGCCTATCCGACCGCCATGACGGACTCACTCTACAGTTCATCCTGGTATCGCGTGGCGGACCTCAAGCCGCGCTTGCGCAGCCATGCCCAAATTCACCGGCAAAGGTTCCGCGGTCAAATCTGGTATGTTCTGCAGGATCAGGCGACGGGCCGTTTCCACCGCTTCACGCCGGCGGCCAACGTGGTGATCAGCCTGCTGGACGGCAAACGCTCAGTGCAGGAGATCTGGGACCTGGCCTGCCGTCAGCTCGACGAGGACAGCCTGACCCAGGATGAGACGATCCGGCTCCTCGCACAGCTTCATCGTGGCGACGTGTTGCAGGGTGACGTGCCGCCCGACTTGGTTGAGCTCTCGGAACGCACCGACAAGCAGCGCCGGCGCAAGCTGATGCTCAGCCTGCTCAACCCGCTTGCCTTGCGAATCCCGCTGATCGACCCGGAAAGGTTCCTCGCCGCGACCTTCCCCTTGGTCGCCCCGCTGTTCTCTTGGTTCGGCGCGCTGCTCTGCCTCGGCCTTGTCGGAACGGCCATCGTCCAGGCGGGCGTGCATTGGGCCGACCTGACGGAGAACATCACCGACCGCATCCTGGCCGCCGAAAGCCTGTTGCTGCTCGTGGTCACCTATCCCGTGGTCAAGGCGGTGCACGAGTTGGGCCATGGCTACGCGGTCAAGAAATGGGGTGGCGAGGTGCACGAGATGGGGATCATGTTCCTGGTCTTCATGCCCGTGCCCTATGTCGATGCCTCCGCGTCTGCTGCCTTCCGGGAGAAATGGCGCCGCGCCCTGGTCGGGGCGGCGGGCATCATCGTCGAACTGGTTCTGGCCTCGCTGGCGCTCTTCGTCTGGCTGCAGGTCGAGCACGGACTCGTGCGCGCCTTTGCCTTCAACGTCATGTTGATCGGCGGCGTCTCGACGCTGCTGTTCAACGGCAACCCCCTGCTGCGATTCGACGGCTACTATGTGCTGAGCGACGTGCTCGAGATTCCGAACCTCGGGCATCGGTCCAATCGCTACATTTTCTACCTGATGCAGCGCTATCTGTTCGGCATGAAGGATGCCGTCTCGCCCGCGATGGCGCCCGGCGAGCCGGCGTGGCTGTGTTTCTACGGTTTGGCCGCCTTCTGCTATCGCATGTTCATCATGGTTGCGATCGTGATGTTCGTTGCGACCAAATTCTTCATCGTCGGGGTGGTGTTGGCCATCTGGTCCTGCCTGCTCATGTACGGCCTGCCTTTGGCCAAGGGAGTCTGGTTCCTGATCAGCAGCCCGACCCTGCGCCGTCATCGGGCCAGGGCCTTTGCTACGGTGGCGGCGTTCCTGGCACTTGTGGCGGGCCTGTTTCTCGCCGTGCCCGTGCCCTATGGAACGGTGGCCGAAGGCATCGTCTGGACGCCCGGCGATTCCATCGCGCACGCCGAAACCAACGGCGTCGTCGCAGAGGTGTTGGCGGCACCGAACGGCGCCGTGGTGCAGGGCGAACCGCTGTTCCAGATGACCGACCCATTCCTGGCCTCGCGCGTCCGCGTGCTCGAGGCCGAGGTCAAGGAGCTGGAGTTCCGCTACGACGCCACGAACGTGGACGACCGCGCCGAGGCCAAGATCATCAGCGAACGGCTGAGGCATGCCCGCGCCGAGCTGGCGCTCAACCGCCAGCGTTCCGAAGAGCTCCTGGTGCGCAGCCCGGTCAACGGAATCTTCATCCTGCCGCGTGCGGCCGACCTTGTCGGACGCTACGTGCACAAAGGTGAAACCCTCGCCTATGTTGCGAATTTCTCGAATCCGGTCGTGCGCGTCGTGGTCACCCAGGATGTCATCGATCTCGTGCGCCGCAAGACGCGCGGGGTCGAGGTGCGGTTCGCCGACCGGCCCAGTCGGCCCTATCGCGCCCAGATCGGCCTGGAGATGCCGTCGGCCACGGACCGCCTGCCCAGCCTTGCGCTCAGCACGTTCGGCGGCGGTCAGGTGGTCATGGATCCAACCGATCCGCAGGATGCCAAGGCGCTGGAGAAGCTGTTCCTGCTGGAACTCGACGTCGATCCCAGCGCCGGCCTCTCGACCATCGGCGGCCGCGTGCACGTCCGGTTCGACCATGGCGACGAGGCCCTGGCCTGGCGCCTCTACCGCGGCCTGCGCCAGCTCTTCCTGAGGCGGTTCAATGTCTAGTTCGGCCACCACCCTCGGCGCCGCTTCGCTGCCGCCTGCGGTCATCTATCCGGAGCGCGAGGATCGGCGCGAGAATTGGCTCGATCGGATCGGTACCGTCTTGAGCGGACTCCCGGCTACGCTGTGGCCCAGGCTGCGGGCAGCGCGCCTGTCGCGCATCGTCCGCCTCGCCGCGCGCCATGGCCGGGAATTCGCCGCCATCGACGACGCGGCCCTCGCCCGCGCGGCGACCGCTCTGCGCGTCGATCTGCGGCGCGACGGCTTCGTCGATGAGCGCGTAGGCCGTAGCTTCGCCCTGGTGCGCGAAGTCGCCGAGCGGACCATCGGCCTGCGGCATTTCGACGTCCAGATGGCCGGTGGTTTCGCCATGTTGAAAGGCATGGTTGCGGAAATGGAGACCGGAGAGGGCAAGACCTTGACGGCCACCTTGACGGCGATTACGGCGGCGCTAGCCGGCATCCCGGTCCACGTGGTCACGGTGAATGACTATCTGGCCCAGCGCGATGCGGATGACATGGGGCCAATCTATCGAGCGCTCGGACTGACGGTCGGCACCGTAGTCCAGGGCATGAGCCCGGAACAGCGCCGCGCCGCCTACCTCTGCGATGTCACCTATTGCACGAACAAGGAACTCGCGTTCGACTACCTGCGCGATAGATTGGTTCTCGGCCAGAACACCGGCAATCTGAGGCTCAAACTGGAAAAGCTCTATGGTGATATGGCGCGCAGCCGCCGCCTGGTGATGCGCGGGCTGCATTTCGCCATCGTGGACGAGGCCGACAGCATTCTGATCGACGAGGCCCGCACGCCGCTGATCATTTCCGGCGAAACCGACCCCGCCGACGAACAACGTCTGGCCGAAGAGGCCTTGAGGCTGATCGAGGACCTGGACGAGGGGCGGCATTTCCGCATCGTGACCGAGGAACGCCAGATTGAGCTGACCGATGAGGGCAAGGAACGATTGCGCCACATTACCGAGGCGGGCGACGGTGTCCTGATGGGTAAGATCCGGCGCGAGGAGGCGGCGCGCCAGGCGCTTACCGCCAGACTTCTGTTCCATCGGGACGAGCACTATCTGGTCCGTGACGGCAAGGTACAGGTCGTCGACGAGTACACCGGACGGATCATGGCCGATCGCTCCTGGAACGAGGGCCTGCATCAACTCATCGAGGTCAAGGAGGGCTGCCCGGTCACCGGGCGCAAGGTGCCTCTTGCGCGCATGACCTACCAGCGCTTCTTCCGCCGCTATCATCGCCTGGCCGGGATGACCGGCACCGCCCACGAGGTGGCCGGCGAACTATGGTCCGTCTACCGTCTGCCTGTCGCCACCGTGCCGACGCACCACCGGCTGCGCCGCCGCCATGAGGGCGACCACATTCACCGGACCGCGGACGACAAGTGGCGGGCCATAACCGTAAGGGCCGCCGAGCTGAATCGCGACGGCCGACCGGTTCTCGTCGGCACGCGGTCCGTCGCGGCTTCCGTGAGGGCCAGCGAGTTCCTGACCCAGGCTGGGCTCGAGCACGTGGTGCTGAACGCCGCGCAGGACCGGAACGAGGCCGAGATCATCGCCCGGGCCGGCCAGTTGGGCCAGATCACGATTGCCACCAACATGGCCGGGCGCGGCGTGGACATTAAACTCGGCCCGGGCATCGCCGAGCTCGGCGGGCTCCATATCATCATGTCCGAGAGGCACGATTCCGGTCGGATCGATCGCCAGTTGGCGGGTCGCTGCGCCCGCCAGGGCGAACCGGGCAGCACGGAAGCCCAAGTTTCCCTCGAGGATTCATTGCTCGAGATGTTCGGCGGTGCCTTCTTGTGTTGGCTGGCCAGAACCCAAGGCTGGTCAAAGACCCTGGCCGGCCGGCTGGCGTTCGGTCGAGCCCAGCGCCGGGCGGAACGGGCCCACTCACGCATGCGCGCTGATCTGGTCAAGTTCGATCAGAGGCTAGGCAATCTGCTGTCATTTTCAGGGCGAATGGAATGAACCGACGCAAGTACCACTGGATCGTTGCTCTCTTGCCCGTCGCGGCCCTGCTGGCCGGCGGCTCTGCCACCGGGGCAAGGGCTCAGTCGCTGGCCTCGGATGAAAGCGAGCTCGATTGCGTGATCGAGCCCAAATCGGTCGTCAAGCTGGGCAGCGCGGAGGAGGGTATCCTCACGGAGATCGCGGTCGACCGGGGCGACATCGTGAAGAAGGGCGATGCGGTTGCCAGGCTGAACTTCGAGCTGGAGACCCTGGCGGTCGAGTTGGCGCGTGTGCGGGCCGAACGCGACGTCGAGGTCCGCTCGAGCAGCGCGCGCTATGCTTACAGGAAAAGCGAGGCGGACCGTGCGGCTGAGCTTCACCGCAAGAGGATCGTCTCCACGAAGGTCCACGACGAGGCGAACATCGAGAAACAGCTGGCGGCCCACGGTGTGGCGGCGGCCAAGATGGACCGCCAGATAGCGCAAATGGAGCTGAAGAACGCGCAGGAACGCCTCGATCGGCGGACCATCCGCAGCCCGGTCGATGGCGTCGTCGTCGAGGTGACCATGTCGCCGGGCGAATTCGCCCACGAGCAGTCGCCGATCATGACGCTCGCCCAGATCGATCCTCTCAATGTCGAGGTTTTCGTGCCGATTTCGCGCTATGGCATGATCTCGTCGCGCATGCCGGCGGAAGTCATGCCCGAGCCGCCGGTTGGGGGGGTCTACTTGGCGCGCGTGCAGGTCGTCGACCGGGTGTTCGACACGGCGAGCGGTACATTCGGTGTGCGGTTGGAGCTGCCGAACCCGGATTACAAGCTTCCGGCCGGATTGAAATGCCGGATCCGCTTCCTGCCTCTGGACCAAATGGCCGAAGAGCCTGAAGTTACGGACGCGGCGGCGACTTTGCCGGAAGCTGAACCGGAGACCACCAAGATTGATACGGCCGAACAGGCTGCGGTGAAGGAGCCTACCGTCGCCACGAAAAAAGCCCCAGGCGACAATCTGATCTTCCAGATCCAGGTGGAACTTGCAAAGGCCGGCTTCGATACGGGCCGTCCGGACGGCTTCATCGGGCCGCGCACCCGGGCGGCAATCGCGATTTACCAACAGCGGCACCAGTTGGAGGTGACCGGATTGCCCAGCGACGACCTGCTCGGCCATATGCGGCGAACCGCCGGCAGCCAGAGCAACCAAAACTGACGCACCATCGTCGTCGATGGGCAATTCGGGCAATCAGGCAACCGAAACGCCGATAGGTTTCAAGCTCGGCGTCGTCATGCTGAAAACCCGTTTCCCACGCCTCCAAGGCGATGTCGGAAACCCGGCGACCTTCCAATTTCCCGTGCTTTACCGCGAGGTTGAAAGCGCGACGGTATCCTCCGTCGTCGTCGCGGGCGACATCGACCCGCAGGTGGCGCGAGGTATTCTGGACGCCTCGATCT
The DNA here is from genome assembly GCA_041617155.1 of Kiloniellales bacterium. GTDB lineage: Bacteria > Pseudomonadota > Alphaproteobacteria > Kiloniellales > JAKSDN01 > CAMYKD01. The sequence goes on along the minus strand of JBFJPL010000134.1, from coordinate 3,770 downwards.
CACTGGCCCGCGCCGGGGCGAGCCTGATCGCGACGAGCTGCGGATTTCTGGGTGCCCTTCAGGCCAGGCTTCAAGACGAAACCGCGGTTCCGGCAATCTCGTCATCGCTCATCCTCTTGCCGTTTCTGAGGGCGCTCTATGGCGCCGGCCGGCCGATCGGCGTATTGACCTTCGATTCGACTCGCCTTTCGCCAAGGCATTTCGGGCCGTGGTATGACACCGACCTTGTAATCGAGGGGGTCGAGCGGGGCAGGGAGTTGCACCGTGTCGTAATGCAGGATCTGCCCGATATGGACCGAGACCGCGCGGCGCAGGACGTGGTTGCCTCGGCGTTACGCCTGATCGAAAGGCAGCCGGCAACCGCCGCGATCGTCCTGGAGTGCACCAACTTTTCGCCCTACCGGGAGCGGGTCGCGGCCGCGACGGGTCGGCCGGTCTACGACCTTGTCCAGGCGATCACCTGGCAGGCGCATGCTATGGGGTGGCGGTCAAGCGCATGATTTCATTGATTAGGCGCTCTGGAATGCCTAGCCTGTCAGCAGACAAGAACGGGGGTTCAAAAAAGCAGGGAGGCTAAAATGAACCATTTTCAAAGGATCGTCCTGGGCGCCGCCGCGGCGCTGGCCATGGGCTGCGTGGCGAGCGTGGCCGTTGCCGGCGAGAAGTGGGATATGCCGCTCGCCTATTCGGCGACCAACTACCATTCCGAGAACGCCGCGAGATTTGCCGCGGCGGTGACCGAGGCGACCGGCGGCGAGCTGACCATCGTTACCCATCCCTCGGGCTCGCTGTTCAAGGGCGATGAGATCTTCCGTGCCGTGCGGACCGGCCAGGCGCCAATCGGCGAACGTCTGATCTCGGCGCTGGGCAACGAGGATCCGCTGTTCGAAATCGACGCGCTGCCGTTCCTGGCGTCCAGTTTCGAAGCTGCCGGCAAGCTTTACAAGGCATCGAAGCCCGCAATGGAGAAGACCTTGGCGGACAAGGGGCTGAAGCTGCTCTACGCCGTGCCCTGGCCGCCCCAAGGCCTCTACAACAAGAACCCGGTCAAGAGCGCCGCCGACATGAAGGGGGTCAAGTTCCGGGCCTATAACGCGGCGACGTCGCGGCTGGCCGAGCTGTTGGGCGCGGTGCCGACCAAGATCGAGGCGGCGGAACTCTCCCAGGCCTTCGCGACCGGCGTCGCCGACAGCATGATCTCCTCGGGCTCGACCGGCTACGATCGCAAGATCTGGGAGCACGTGAAGTACTGGTACGACGTCCAGGGCTGGCTGCCCAAAAACATGGTGGTGGTCAATCTGGATTCCTGGAATTCGCTCGACGGCGAGACCAAAGGCATCGTGCTGGGCGCCGCGGCCATGGCCGAGCAGGCCGGCTGGGCCAAGGCGGAGGAGCTCGCCAACTGGTACCGGGACCAACTTTCTGCCAACGGCATGGTGGTGGAGGGGCCGAGCGAGGCGTTGCGTGCCGATTTCATGAAGATCGGCGACACCATGACCAAGGAGTGGCTCGACCGCGCGGGTGCCCAAGGCAAGGCGGTCGTCGACGCTTACAAGAAGATGTAGCGTTGTTACGTGGGGTAAGCCGGGCGCGCCGCTATCGGCGCCCCGGCTCCATCTCCAATCCCACTCAATCCGAGTTTTTCTTGTATGCAGTTTCTCGGCGCGGCTGACCGCCTGCTCAAGCGGCTTTACCTGTGTTGCGGCTATATCGCGGCTGCCTTGCTGGTGAGCTTGGCCGGGCTGGTGATCCTCAGCATCGTCAGCCGCCTGGTAGGTGTCTATGTGCCGGGGGTTACCGAATTCTCCGGCTATGCCATGGCGGGGGCGAGCTTCTTTGCCCTGGCCTATACCTTTTGCGAGCGCGGCCATATTCGCGTTGGCATCCTGTTGAACGCGTTGCACGGCAGAGCGCGCTGGATTGCCGAGGTCTGGTGCCTGCTGGTGGCGACCTTCTTCTCCGGGTTCCTGGCGTTCTACCTGGTCAAGATGACGCGGGTATCTTGGCAGCTCGGCGACCGCAGTGAAGGCGCCGATGCCATACATTTGTGGATCCCGCAGACTCTGGTCGGTTTCGGCGCCGTGGTGCTGGCGGTCTGCGTGGTGCACCAGCTCATACTGGTGCTGTTCGGCGCCGAAGCGCCGGAAGAGGGCGGCGCCCGCGCCGAGCCGTCGGGTGAGCCATGAGCGAGCTCTACCTGACCCTGATATTCATCGCGATCCTATTTTTCTTCCTGGGTACCGGCGTCTGGGTTGCGCTCAGCCTGATCGGGGTCGCGACCGTCGGCATGGTGCTCTTCACCAGCCGGCCGGTGGGCGACGCCATGGCGACGACGATCTGGGGTGCCAGTTCCTCCTGGTCGTTGACCGCCCTGCCGCTGTTCATTTGGATGGGCGAGATCCTGTTCCGCACCAAGCTGTCGGAGAACCTGTTTCGCGGGCTGACGCCCTGGATGCAGCGGCTGCCCGGCGGATTGCTGCATGTCAACATTGCCGGCTCGGCGATCTTCGCGGCGATCTCCGGGTCGTCGGCGGCGACCGTTGCCACCGTCGGCAAGATGTCGATCCCGGAGCTTCGCAAGCGGCGCTATCCGGAACGGATGATCGTCGGCACCCTGGCGGGGGCGGGGACGTTGGGCCTGCTGATACCGCCGTCCATCACGCTGATCATCTATGGCGTCACGGTCAACGAGTCGATCGCCAAACTGTTCATTGCCGGTGTGCTGCCGGGCATCATGTTGGCGCTGATGTTCATGGGTTACGTGGTGCTCTGGGCGCTCGCCAGCGGCCACGGCCGCGGGGCGGACGAGCAAGCCTATTCATTGGTCCAGAAGCTGCGTGCCGCGGTCCTGCTGCTGCCGATCATTCTGCTGATCGTGGCGGTCATGGGCTCGATCTACCTGGGCCTGGCGACGGCGACCGAGGCCGCCGTGCTGGGCGTTGTCGGGGGCCTGATCATCTCGGCCGCTCAGGGTTCGCTCAGTCGAGAGTCCTTCATCGAGTCGCTTTTGGGGGCCACGCGGACCTCGGCGATGATCGCCTTCATCCTGGCGGGTTCGTCGTTCCTTTCGCTGACCATGGGGTTCACCGGCTTGCCGCGCGCCCTGGCGCTCTGGATCGGCGAACTGGGGCTTTCGCCCTTCGAACTGGTCGCGGCCTTGACCGTGTTCTACATCGTGCTCGGCTGTTTCCTGGACGGTATTTCCGCCGTGGTCTTGACCATGGCGGTGATCGAGCCGCTGGTACGCCAGGCCGGCTTCGACATGATCTGGTTCGGCATCTATCTCATGATCGTGGTCGAGATGGCCCAGATCACACCGCCGATCGGCTTCAACCTCTTCGTATTGCAAGGCATGACCGGCAATGACATGGGCTTTATCGCCCGCGCCGCGGCTCCGCTGTTCTTGATTATGATCCTGGCGGTGGTGGTGCTGGTGTTCTTCCCGGGCATCGCGACCTACCTGCCCGGTGCCATGTCCGGTGCGCCATAGATATCGATGGCCGGCTCGCCACCGCAGCGCTCGAACGCGGCCGGGATATAGATCAGTTAACCGCGGCCGCAGCCCGGCGGCGACGTTTGCGATAGTTGTGCGGACTCTCACTGAAGGACTTGCGGAACCAACGCGAAAAATGGGCGCAGTCGGCGAAGCCGCATTCGTGCGCGATTTGGGTTACCGTCCTGGAGCTGTTCATCAGGCGCCAGCGGGCGTGCTGCAGGCGCATCTCGCGCCAAAACCTGGACGGAGACACCCTGGCGTGGCTGCCGAAGGC
>JBFJPL010000133.1:0-10712 GCA_041617155.1 Kiloniellales bacterium | reverse complement strand
GCTTCTCATGTCTTACATTTTCTAACTCATGATATGAGAAACCATCGTTTGTCGGCAAGGGTTCTACGCACGAAATTATATGCCTAGAAAGAAGAAACGGGTCGAAGCGCTATTCGATTCGCATAGTACGAATAAGGAGAAATTATAATGGAAATCTTGATTCGGAGTATCGCGCTGGCCGCCGGGGTCCATGTGCCACCGGAGGTCGAGATCATACCTCGTAGGCGTCGACACCGTGGGCGTCCGATCCGTGGCGCGCTTGGGCGTGGGTTGAAAAGCCTCGGTGCGCTCGCGAGCCGCGCCGGAGATTGGCTCGCCGATGGCGCCGACGACCACGTTGCCGCATCTCAGGCACCCTGCCGGACCTAGTGGTCTGATTTTGACCACTAGGGCCTGTGACCCTGGTTGGAAGCCTTTGGCATTACGTCGTCGTGGACTACGCGCCATCCGCCAGCCAACGGTCCAGGAAACGCTCCAGCCAGGTGGCCATATTGGCGTCATGGGCCTTGATATCGGCCAGCTGCCGTTCCTTCGCGTGCGCGCCCGGTTGACTCAGCATGTGGCCTGCGTCTTTCATCCAGCGCCGTATGACTGTCGGGGACACCTCCGGGTGGAATTGCAGGCCGTAGGCCCGTCGGCCATATCGAAAGGCCTGATTGAGGAACGCCTCACCCGTGGCAAGCAGTTCCGCGCCTTGAGGCACTTGGAATCCTTCCTTGTGCCATTGATACATGTGCAAAGGTGCGTCGAGAAAGCCGTCGGCCTGTGCGGTCGGAGCGACCGGCACATAGCCGATCTCGTGCAGCCCCGCCGGATGCGGTTCGGTGGGAGCGCCGAGCGCGCGGGCCAAGAGTTGACCGCCAAGGCAGATGCCGAGGAAGGGCTTTTCCGCGCCAAGCCAACGGCCGATCCAGTCGATTTCCGCGCGCAGGTAGGGCTTCCACTCGTCCTCGCTCAGGTTCTCCGCCCCGCCATAGACCACGGCGCCGATATGGGATCCGTCCGGCGCCGGCAGGGTGTCGCCCTTTCCCGGACAGTACCACTCGACCCGATAGCCACGGCGCCGCAAGACCTGTGAGGCCCGATCGTCGCGCTGCCCGATCGGATGGTCGACCAGGATTACGGTACCGCTCATTCAGTTGCCTCCCCCTGCCGTGCCTTCAAGAACGCCGCCATGTGGAACCGCGCTTGGTCGTTATTGTAGCGGTACTCGCGCCCGATCGGACAGGCCCGCCGGGCCCGACAGCCGAGTTCCATGCAGTCGCCGCCCGCCGCCGTTGCGATATGGCCGACACAGGCCGCGACGTTGTAGCCGGTGGTCGTGAATGCATTGACCGGACAGGCCGTGAGGCACGGTTTGTCGGCACAGGTGTCGCACGGTCTGGCCCGGGTCTCCCGCGGCGGCAAGTCGATCGTCTCGGCGAAAGCCAAGGCGCCGCGGTAGGCGTGCCAGAGACCGTAGTCGTGGTGGATCAACATGCCCAGTGGCGACTCAACAACCGGTTCGGCACGCTTTGCCCAGGCCACGAAAGGCAGATGAGGCGGGCCGCCGAAGGGCAAGTGAACGGCGGCCCCCAAATCCGCCGCCAGCAGTCCTATTATCCTTTGGCTCCAACGATTGAGCGGGTCCGGGAGGCGGTCGTTGAATTCGGGCGACGCTCCGAAGCTCTGCCACAAACCGTTGCCGACATTGCCGAGCAGGATCAGGGTTCCAACCGCCTCGCCGTCCGACAGGCTGGGGACCCGGTCAGCCGCCTCGGGATGGAAGCCGCCACGCAGCTTCAGACCATGGACCTCGGCGGCCCGTTCTATCGTCGCGATATCCATGAGCATTGCCGATTAACGCGGGAAGGCCCGGGCTTCCAGTTCTGTTTTCCGATCGCTTACCGAGAAACAAATTGGTAGCTCGCCTGCGGAAAAAAGGTGTCACATATGCCGGCACGGTCGATTATCTTAGAGGCGACACGAAGTTTGCTGAAATGCCGAGCCTGCTCGGCGTATGACAGTCCCACCGCGCCACCCATCGGGATCTGGAGGATCCGGCATGGTGAACCGGAATACCCGCGAAGCGCCACAGACCTTCGGGTTCTATCTGGTACCCGGATTCTCCATGCTGAGCTTCACATCGGCGGTCGAGCCGCTCAGGTCGGCCAACCGGCTTTCGGGCCGTTCGCTCTATGCCTGGCGCCTGGTTTCCGGCAATGGCTCGGCGGTAGCTTCGTCGAGCGGTATAGAGGTCGTGCCGCACGATGGCATCGACACGGCTCCCTACCTGCCCAACCTGATCGTCGTCGCCGGGCTCGATGCCCACAAGATGGAGGACAAGCAGCTCTCTGCCTGGCTGAGACGTCTGGCGCGTCAAGGCTGCCGCATCGGCGCGCTCTCGACCGCCAGCTACTTTCTGGCCCGCGCCGGACTGCTCGACGGCTACCGCTGCACCATCCATTGGGAGAACCTGGCCGGGTTTCAGGAAGCCTATCGCGAGCTCGAGATCACCGGGGAACTCTACGAGATCGATCGCAACCGGCTGACCTGCTCCGGTGGCACCGCATCGCTCGATATGATGCTGTCGCTGATCGGATTCGAGCATGGTCGCGAATTGGCGACCCAGGTGGCCGAACAGTTCATTCACGAACGCATTCGCGACAACCATGACCAACAGCGCATGGGTTTACGCAGCCGGCTGGGCATCAGCCATCCAAAGCTGCTGAAGGTCATCGCCCTGATGGAACAGAACCTGGAGGAGCCGACACCCCGAGCCGAACTGGCCCGCATGGCCGGTATGTCTAATCGTCAACTGGAGCGGCTCTTTCGCAAGTACTTGGCGAAAACACCCACGAAATACTATCTTGAATTGCGTCTATACCGAGCGCGCCTTCTGCTCGTCCAAACCTCTATGTCGATACTCGACGTGGCGCTGGCCTGCGGTTTCGTGTCGGCCTCACATTTTTCGAAATGCTATCGGGAGTTCTTTCACAAAACACCCCGAGAAGAGCGATTGGTCCCGGCCTGAATCGGCCCGGCGGTGGTGCCGAGCCTCTCGTGAAAGCCCCGGTAACAGCCATGTTAAACTCTTGTTAAAACTTTTGATGTTTCCTAGTATTCAAAGCTCTGAATGGGAATAAAATGAAGTTGTTATCTCAAATTCGAGATATGGTCGCAGACGAATCGGGTGCTACTGCAATCGAGTATGCACTCATACTTGGGCTGGTCACGCTAGTTATTGTTGGGTCAATCAACGATCTTCGCGGTGCTATCACCGATATGTATAACTTTGTCTCGGAAAAGGTTATCGACGCCACCAACCAGGCCGGTGGCTAAGCGCCACGCAAATCCGACCCAATTCGATCTGGCTCTCCTCGTCGCGTGCACGCACTCGCGGACCGTTAAGGTGCGCGAATCCATGGGTGTGCGGGTTAGTGAACGCCCTTGGCCTGACAAAAAGCAATCGTTGCCCGCACCCCAACACGGCGTTGGCCAAGGCTCCGGGCCGTGCTAAAGACTCTGCGGAAGTTGTATAGACAACTAGAGTCCGCACGATGTCCGATCACGCTGCCTTCGACCTCACCCCTGGCCAGCTTGGACTGACGGAACTGCACGCCCTCTGGCGCAGCCCACGGCTGATCGCCCTGCCGGATGTAGCCTGGACCCGCGTCGATGCGGCCGCGGACACGGTCGCCGCGGTGATTCGCGAGAACCGAAAGGTCTACGGCGTCACGACCGGCTTCGGCAGCCTCGCGCGCACCAGCATCTCAGCCGACCAGGTCACCGAGCTGCAGCACCGTCTTGTGGTTTCGCACTGCGTCGGGCTGGGCGATGCGCTCAGCGACCGGGTGGTGCGCTTGATCCTTCAGCTCAAGGTCAACGCCTTGGCACAGGGTTATTCCGGTATCCGTCGCGAAGCGATCGAGATGCTGCTTGGCCTGTTGAATGGTGGCGCAACGCCAATAGTGCCGGCACAGGGTTCGGTCGGCGCATCGGGCGATCTGGCGCCGCTCGCCCACCTTTCGGCCCCGATTATCGGCCTGGGCGAAATATCCTTGGCCGGCAAACGAATGCCGGCGGCCGAGGGCCTGCGGCGGCTGGGCATGGCACCGATCGAGCTCGCCGCCAAGGAAGGCCTGGCACTCCTGAACGGCACCCAGGTCTCGACCGCGCTCGCGCTCGACGGCTTGTTCTCGGCACTGGACGTGTTCGCCGCCGCCCTGACGGCCGGCGCGATGAGCGTCGACGCGGCGCTCGGCAGCGACGTGCCGTTCGATCCGCGAATCCATGCGGCGCGCGGGCAACCGGGCCAGATTCGCGTCGCCGAGGTGCTGCGCAAGCTGCTTGCGGGCAGCGCGATCCGATCCTCTCACCTGACCTGCGACCGGGTGCAGGATCCCTATTCGCTGCGCTGCCAACCACAGGTGATGGGCGCGGCGCTGGATGTCCTGCAGGCCGCGGCCACCATGCTCGGCCGGGAGGCGAACGCGGTTTCGGATAACCCGCTGGTCTTCCCCGACGAGGGTGACATTCTTTCGGGTGGCAACTTCCACGCCGAGCCGGTCGCCATGGCCGCGGACATGATCGCCCTGGCTGTGGCCGAGATCGGCGCCCTTGCCGAACGGCGCATCGCGCTTTTGACCGATGCCAACCATTCGAGCCTGCCCGCCTTCCTGACCGCCGAGCCGGGGCTCAACTCCGGGTTCATGATCGCCCACGTCACCGCGGCCGCGTTGGCCAGCGAGAACAAGGCCATGGCCCACCCGGCCTGCGTCGACAGCCTGCCGACGTCGGCCAACCAGGAAGACCATGTTTCAATGGCTACCCATGGCGCACGCCGGCTGGCGGCGATGGTGCGCAACAGCGGCCGGATCGTGGCGATCGAGTTGCTTGCCGCCGCCCAGGGCATAGACTTGCGCCAGCCGCTCAAGACCAGCGCTCGCCTTGCCGCCCCGTTGGCTCGGATCCGCAAGTTGTCCGCCCGTCTGGAGCAGGATCGTTCCCTGGCACCAGACATAGAGTCGGTCGATCGGTTGATAGAGGAAGGTTGGTTCCTCGACCAGGTCTGGCCCCAGGCCACCGATCGCCCGATCCTTCCGGCTAACATAGATAGCAATGATTAATCTTTTGCACGTAGTCTTTTAATGCAAGCCACGACCCAATAGTTAGAGCGGCTTGGCCAAGCGCCCCCTGCCGACATGCGTCTGCGGCGGCCGCCGGATCGAGCTGGGATCAGGTACTAGTCGAGTGAGTGGACTTAACGGTCAGGCGGCATCGGCCGCATTTCTGCAATCCGACGCCACGGCTCTTGACGAGCAGGTCGGCCATCTGATCCGGCGCGCGCATCTGCGCGCTTCGGCAATCTTCAATGCGGAGCTGGGCAATCACCAGCTTACCACGACGCAGTACTTCGCGATGGTATGGCTGTTCGAGATGGGCCAGTTGTCAAAAAACCAATTGGCCGAGCTTGCCGCCCTCGACCGCACGACCCTGCAATGCGAAATCAAGCGTCTGCAGGCACAGGGCATGGTCGAAGCGATTCAAGACAGCCATGACCGGCGGCGTGTCGTGCTCCAGTTGACCCCGGCCGGGCGCACGGTGGTGGAAGATCTACAGGCTCAAATCGAGACCACGAACGACAAGGTCCTGGCACCGCTCAGCCCGAACGAGCGGGGCGAGTTTTTGCGCCTTTTACAGCGCCTTACCTGAACGACATCCAAGCGCGGTGCTCAGCCGCCCACGGTCCAGGTATGGCCCCGTCGCAACAATCCGTTGAGGTCGCGGTTCCGGCCGTTTGGCTGAGCCGAGCGCATCTGGTCGTGGACCTGCTGGTCGTAGCTCGGGGCCGGCTCGCAGTAGAGCACGCCGAGAGCGACCGGCAGGGCCGGCGGCTCCATGGCGGCGAGCAGGCCAGCGAGCGGGCGGCTGGTCTCGTCGTGGACCAGCAGGTCGGCCGCGCTCACGCCGTTTTCGCCCAAGGTCACGGCCTCGAGCCGGAGGCTGCCGGGCTTGAGCCGGAGGCCCTTGTGGCGGTCCTTGCCGAAGACCAGTGGTTCGCCATGTTGCAGGTGGATCTGAGCGTCAGCGGCGACCTCGCGGTCGGTGATGTGGCCGAAGACGTTGTCGTTGTAGACGATACAGTTCTGCAGGATCTCGACGAATGAGGTGCCGCGGTGCGCGTGGGCGCGCTTGAGGATCTCCGGCAGCAGTTTCTGCGCCGTGTCGACCCCGCGGGCGACGAAGCGGCCGCCGGCGCCGAGCGCAAGGAGGGCGGCCGAGAGTGGTGCGTCGAGCGAACCGAGCGGGGTCGACGGAGAGCGGGTGCCGGCCCGAGAGGTGGGCGAATACTGTCCTTTGGTCAGGCCGTAGATCTCGTTGTTGAAAAGCAGGAACTGAAGATCGATGTTGCGCCGCAAGAGATGCAGGAGGTGGTTGCCGCCAATCGAAAGGGCGTCGCCGTCACCGCTGACCACCCAGACGTCGAGTTCCGGCTTGGCCAACTTGATGCCGGTGGCGATCGCCGGCGCCCGGCCGTGGATTGTGTGGAAGCCATAGGTCGCGAGATAGTAGGGAAATCGCGCGGCGCAGCCGATGCCCGATACGAACACCGTCTGCTCCGGCACCGCCCGGAGCTCGGCCAGGGTTTTCTGCACCGCCTTGAGGATGGCGTAATCGCCGCAGCCCGGGCACCAACGCACCTCCTGGTCCGAGGCGTAGTCCTTGGCCGTCAAGCCTTGCGGCGGACTGGCGATGTTCATTGGCCGCTCTCCAGTTGGTCGCGGATGGCTCGTTCGATCTCGGCAATCATGAAGGGTTTTCCGGTTACCTTGTTGAGACCCTTGGCTGGCAGCAGAAAGTTGTTACGCAGGATCGTCAAGAGCTGCCCGTTGTTCATCTCGGGCACCAGAATCTGTTCAAATCCGCCCAAGAGTTTTTCAAGATTCGCCGGTAGCGGCGAAATATGGCGAAGGTGGACGTGAGCGACCTGGTAGCCCTGAGCAAGCAGATTTCCGACCGCTCGGCTGATCGGTCCGTAGGTCGATCCCCAACCGACCACGACCAAACGGCCGCCAGCCTCGCCCAACTCGATCGTCTGCTCCGGCAGGTCGCCCGCTATACCTGCGATCTTTTTGGTCCGTAAATCGGTCATCTGCTGGTGATTGGCCGGGTCGTAGGAAACGTGGCCGCTACCGTCGGCCTTCTCCAACCCGCCGATACGATGCTCCAGGCCGGGCGTGCCCGGCACCGCCCAAGGTCGCGCCAACGTCGCGGGGTCGCGCTGGAATGGCGTGAAATTCTTCGGATCCGTGCGGAACGGCGCAGGAAATCGCGGCAGGAAGTCGACGTCCGGAATAATCCAGGGTTCGGAAGCATTGGCGATATAGCCGTCCGAGAGCACCATCACCGGGGTCATGTATTTGGTCGCGAGCCGTACGGATTCGATCGCCACCTCGAAGCAATCCGACGGCGAGCGGGCAGCCAGCACGACGATGGGACTGTCGCCATTGCGCCCGAAAACGGCCTGATAGAGGTCCGACTGTTCAGTCTTGGTCGGCATGCCGGTCGACGGGCCCGCACGCTGCGAATTGATGACCACCAGCGGCAGTTCCGCGGTGATCGCCAGACCGAGGGCTTCGGTCTTGAGGGCAATACCCGGTCCGGAGCTGGAGGTGACTCCCATGTTGCCAGCATAGGACGCGCCGATCGCGGCACAGATAGCCGCGATCTCGTCCTCCGCCTGAAATGTCAGAACGCCGAAATCCTTAAGTCCGGAGAGAATGTGCAGCACCTGGGATGCCGGCGTGATGGGATAGGAGCAAAAATTGAGATCGAGCCCGGCAAACTGTGCGCCCGCGACCAAACCCCAGGCCATGGCTTCGGTGCCGCTGACGTTGCGATAGAGGCCCGGCGCGATGTCCGCCGGCGGCACGAGATAACTGGAAACGTCATCGGGCAGCTCCGCGGTTTCGCCGAAGGCATGCCCGGCGTTGAGCGCCGCGACATTGGCCTGGGCCACCTCCGGACGTTTGGCGAACTTGGCGCTCAGCCAATTGATCGCCACCTCCCGGTCACGTCCGAACATCCAAAAAATCAGGCCGAGCGCCCACATGTTCTTGCAGCGCAGGGCGTCCTTTTTGGACAGCCCCAGGTCCTTGACCGCCTCCAGAGTCAACCGCGACATGTCGATCGGCAGCACCCGGAACGCGGCCAGATCCTTGCCTCCCAAGGGATTGCTTTCATAGCCCGCCTTGCGCAGGTTCTTGTCGTTGAAGCTGCCGGTATCGACGACGATCAGGCCACCCGGGTTGATATCGTCGAGATTAACCTTCAACGCGGCCGGGTTCATGGCCACCAGGACGTCGAGCTCATCACCCGAGGTCTTGACCTCCCGTGCACCGAAATTGATCTGAAAGGCCGAGACGCCAAAGGTCGTGCCGGCGGGCGCCCGGATCTCCGCCGGAAAATCCGGAAAGGTGGCCAGGTCGTTGCCGGCCAAGGCCGTGGCCAGAGTGAACTGGCCGCCTGTAATCTGCATACCGTCGCCGGAATCACCGGCGAAACGAACAACCGCCGACTCGACCCTGCGTCGCGCCTGTCCAGCGTCTTTTGGCGCCGCCGAACCATCCATATGCGAAAACCTCCATGGACCAGCCAGCAGCTGGCTGGACTCGTGTTGCGGTGCAACATATAGGACGCCGCCCGACGTTTGTCATCTGCTGCCTGTAAAGAACGCGTTAACCCTGAAACGATCCGGCTGGCCACGTTCATTCGCCATCTCACTGCTGCCGATTCGACTCATAAAGAATCGGGTCTCACTGGAATTTCGACCACGGCAATAGTTTCTTCGGCCAGACCGGAAACCCGGATGCGCTCGATCTATGAATCAAGTATCGCAAGCATGTCATTGACCCTAGTCAATTTTGTGCGAGGCGCCCCGGGCGGTGCCGCCGCGATCTCGGCGGCTTCGATTGCTTTCCAATCCTCGAAGCTGACCCAGGTGACATGACGCGACTCGAGCAGCCGTTCGAGCGCACCACGGCCGGGTTTTTCGCCCCTGGCGAAATCCTCTCCGATCTGCCGCGCAACGATGTCGCCGTCTGGCTTGTTGCTGGCGATGACGCCGGTCGGCCCGCGCTTTGCCCAACCAACGACATAGAGCCCCGGCTTCACGCGGCCGTCACGACTGACCACGATGCCGCGCCGGGAATCGAAAGGGAGTCCCTCCATCGGCTTCGCCCGATAGCCGATCGAGGCGACCACCAGCCCGCAGGGGACGTCGAAAGTCTCACCGGTTCCAACGGCTTGCCCGTCCTCGACACGAGTTCGCTCCAGACGCAGCCCCTCTACCTGTTTGTCGCCCAGCACCTCGACCGGTGCAGCGAAAAAGGCGAAATGTATTCGCTTGGACGCCGTGCCATGCGCTTGATCCAAAAAACTTCGCAAAGTCTCCAGGTTCTTTGACCGCAACCGATGGTCACGCTCCGACATCTTACCCTCAACGCCGTCGGGCAACTGCCCCGGGTCCACGATCGGTGCGGCATCCGCCAGCCGAGCCATTTCGCGCAGCTCGACGTTGGTCCATTTGGCCTCGACCGGTCCGCGCCGGCCGAAGATGTAGATGTCGGTGATCGGCGAACTATGAATGGTCTCGGCCGCATAGGCCGGCAGGTCGGTATTTGCCATCTCGGCCGGGGTCTTGACCAAGATGCGCGCGACGTCGAGCGCCACGTTGCCGTTGCCGATGATCGCGACCTGCTTGCAATTCAGATCGGGTTCCAGGTCGCGGTAGTCGGGATGGCCGTTGTACCAGCCGACGAACTCCGCAGATCCATGGATGCCTGGTTTGTCGCCGCCGGGAAGATCGAGGCTGCGATCGAGCGGTGCGCCGACCGCCACGATGACGGCATCGTAGCAATCGCGCAGCTCCTTCAGGGAAAGATCGCGGCCGATTTCGACATTGCCGAAGTAGCCCACCCGGGCATCGAGCAGCGTGCGCTCATAGGCCCGCGTCACATTTCTGGTTTTCTCATGGTCGGGCGCGACGCCGAAACGGATCAGGCCGTAGGGAGTGGGCAAGCTCTCGATCACATCGATTTGGCAGTCGATAGCTGACTTGACCAGCGCCTCGGCGGCATAGAAACCGCTCGGGCCGGCGCCTATGATCGCGACCGTGACCGGCATGGCTGTCGTTGCGGCAGCATCGCTTTCATTCTATGAGACTCGTGACCCCTTCTCTATCGCTCTAGCACATCGAGCGGTCGAAACCACGCAGATTTCGTCACGAGCGGGCAGCGGAGGCGACGATGGTGCATAGCGGCGGCGAGGCGACGATCGGACCGGTCGCGGTCTCCCGGAAGATCCGCCAAGCCATGGAGGCCGCCGTCGCGGATCATCGCGCGGGTTGCCTCGAGGCCGCTATCGCCGGCCACCGCAAGGTGCTTCGCTTTCACCCTACCTTCCCGCAGGCCCACAACAACTTGGCGGTCGCCCTGAGAGCCGTCGGGCGGCCGCAAGAGGCCGCCGCTAGCTATCGACGGGCCTTGGAGTCGAAGCCGAGCTACCCGGCCGCCCACGCCAATCTGGCCGGCACCCTCTTGAGTCTCGGCAATCACCAGGAAGGTCTCAGGCACGCGTTCGAGGCGGTTCGCCTGGAGCCCGGCAATTCGGCGCACCTGCAAATGCTGGCCGGCGCGCTCCGCACGATGCGCTTCAGCCAAGCCAGCCCG
>JBFJPL010000132.1:0-10877 GCA_041617155.1 Kiloniellales bacterium | reverse complement strand
CTGTTCGAAAGCGTCGCCGCGCGGGCCGGCGTGCCGCTGGAGATCTCGCCGGCGATCCTGGAGATCTTCAAGGACGGGCTCGCGCGCTACGGCGCCCGCGCCTGGTCCTCGATGATCGTCAAGCGGCTCGAGGAGGCCTGCGACACCGATCTGCGCGCGCCCGGCTTCCCGCCGGAACTGGTCGACCACGAGCCGGAGCAGCCCGGCGCCGAGGTGGCCGTGCGCGGGCGCGCCTAGCCTGCACGATTCCCGCACAAGGCGCCTCACCCTTCGACAGGTGTATTGCACGAGGACAAGGTGGACCGGCGTACGAGGACATGGTGGACGGTTTTCACACCGAGCGGGTGATGCCGCCGTCGACACGGATGTTCTGTCCGGTGATGTAGCTCGAGCGTTCGGAGGCCAGAAAGGCGATCAGCTCGGAAACCTCGGCCACCTTGCCGTAGCGGCCCATGGGGATGCGCGCGCGGCGTTCCTCGGCCTCTGGCAGGCTGTCGATGAAGCCCGGAAGCACGTTGTTCATGCGCAGGTTGTCCGCGGCATACTTGTCGGCGAAAAGCTTGGTGAAGGCCGCGAGGCCGGCGCGGAAGACGCCCGAGGTGGGAAAGGTCGCCTCGGGCTCGAAGGCGGCATAGGTCGAGATGTTGACGATCGAGCCCACGCCTTGCTTCTGCATGACCGGCGTGACCAGCCGGGTCATGCGGATGACGTTCAAGAGGTAGACCTCCATCCCCATGTGCCAGTCTTCGTCGGTGATCTCCAGCACCGGTCCCTTGGGGCCGTGACCGGCGCCATTGACCACCGCGTCGATGCGCCCCCAGCGCTCGACCGTGCCGTCCACGAGACGCGTGAGATCTTCGACCGAGCGATTGGACCCGGTAACCCCGAATCCGCCAAGCTCCTCCGCCAGTGCCTCGCCCTTGCCCGAGGAGGAGAGTACGGCCAGGTGATAGCCATCGCCCGCGAGCTTTCGCGCGGCATCCGCGCCCATTCCGCTTCCGCCACCCACCACGATCGCTACGGGCTTGTCGGCCATTACATCGTTCCTAATGTTGTCGCTGTCTCGATTTTCCCGATCAGGCGTAGCGAAGTCCGCCGTAGGGCACAACCTTGTTGTCGATGTCGTGGCCGATATCCGCACGGCCGAGGTAGGGGATCCCGGACCTTCCGCACCAGTGCCGCGCCACCTCTTCCTCCGTCTGGCCGAAATCCGGCTCGTTGTCAGGAATGGCGCTGCAGCGGCCGAGCCTGATGCCCGCGGCCTTTCTAATGCCCGGGTTGCTGGTGATGTGGCAGAGCGCGCGGTCGATCCGATACATGTACTCCGAGACCTCCTCCAGCATCAGCACGTGGCCGGTCAAATCCGGCTGGAACGGCGTGCCGAGCAGATGGCTCATAATGGTGATGTTGAAGGCCGCGGTCCTGGTGCCCGCCGAAACGTTCGCTTCCAGCGCATCGGGCGCGCGGTCGACCAGATAGGCAAGGCCTCGCTCGACCGCCGCCTCGCCGCCCGGACGCGTGATGTCGGCGGGCATCGGCCCGTGGGCGAGCCCGCTGAAGCCTTGTTTGTACATGGCGGCGAGCAGGGAACCGGCATCGCTGTAGCCGAGATAGACCTTGCGCCGCGCCGCGTCCGCCAGTTCCGGGATCAGGTTCTCGGCCAGGCGGCAGGCGCCGTAGCCGCCGCGCGCGAACCAAAGGGCCTGGAAACTTTCGTCGTTGGCGATCGCGAGAAAGGCTTGCGTGCGGGCGGCGTCGTCGCCGGCGAAATGCCCGGAGGACAGAAAACACTGCGGATGAAAATGGATCTCGGGCGCCCGATCGCCGTAGAGCCCGGCGGCGACTTCCTTGACCTGGTCGGCGACCTTGGTGTCTATGCGTGATCCAGGCGCCACGACCCCGATCTTGATCTTGTTCCTAGGCACGCAACGTCCCTCGCTTTCGACCTTCTGGTCGCAATAGGTATCGGCCGATGAACCGAGACAGTCACTATTTCTTCTGCGGCATCGGCGGCAGCGGCATGTTGCCGCTGGCTTTGATCCTCCAGGCCCAGGGCTGCGTGGTGGAAGGCTCCGACCGCATGCTAGACCAAGGCGGAACCGCGCAGAAGTTCGATTTTCTGCGCGCCCGCGGCATCCTGCTCTACCCGCAGGACGGTAGCGGCGTGACCCGCGCCGATCAAATCCTGGTCACCTCGGCCGCGATCGAGGACAGCGTGCCCGACGTGCAGGCGGCGCGCCGCCTCGGCGCCGCCATCATGACCCGCGCCGAGTTGTTGGCCGAGCAGTTCAACGCCGCGCCGCGCAATGTCGCGGTCGGCGGCACCAGCGGCAAATCGACCACGACCGGCATGATCGGCTGGATTCTGCACCAGGTCGGGTGGCACCCGACCATCATGAACGGCGCGGTGATGAAGAACTTCATCACGCCCGACACGCCCTTCGCCAGCGCCGTGGTCGGCGCCGGCAACCTCTTCGTCAGCGAGGTGGACGAGAGCGACGGCTCGATCAGCCTCTACACGCCCAAGATCGCGGTGGTGACCAATATCGCCCTGGACCACAAGTCGCTGGACGAACTGCGCGCGCTGTTCCGCGACTTCGCCGCCAAGGCGGAAACCGTGGTGCTCAACCTGGACAACGAGGAGACCGCCGCGCTGGCGGCCGAGCTGCCGCCCGGCAAGGCGATCACCTTCGGCCTGAGCAACGGCGGCGCAGACCTCCGTGCCGGTGAACTGACCCCGTCGCCGGAGGGCATCGACTTCGCGGTCAGCGAACCCGCGACCGGCGGAACCGCCCGGGTGCGCCTGCGCGTGCCCGGGCCGCACAACGCGGCGAACGCGCTGGCCGCCCTCGGCGCCGTGCGCGCCTGCGGCCTGGCGTTGGACGAAGCGGCCGCCGCGCTCGGCGGATTCAGCGGCCTGCGGCGCAGACTCGAATGGGTCGGCACGGCAGGCGGCGTGACGGTGATCGACGATTTCGCCCACAACCCCGACAAGATCCTCGCCACGCTGGCCACCTTGCACGCCTTTCCGGGGCGCCTTCTGGTCATGTTCCAGCCCCACGGCTTCGGTCCGCTCAGGCTGATGAAGGACGCCTTCATCGACAGCTTCGCGCGCCATCTGCGAGCAGACGACGTCCTGATCATGCCCGACCCGGTCTATTTCGGCGGCACGGTCGAGCGCAGCGTCACCAGCGACGATATCGTCGAAGGCGTTCGGGCGCGCGGACGCCGGGCCTTCGCTTTCGCCGACCGGCCCGCCTGCGGCGACAAGCTGCTCGAACTGGCCCGGCCCGGCGACCGGATCGTGATCATGGGCGCGCGCGACGACACGCTGGCGATCTTCGCAACAGAACTGGTCGAACGGCTCACGTCCTAACCTGGATCGCCGAAGAGCACCTGGCGTTTCCCGTCGAACGCATCGTTGACGATGGCCTTTGGTCCTACCGCTTGGCGTCCTGGCGGATCATGTCGGCCGCCTTCTCGGCGATCATGATGGTCGGGGCGTTGGTGTTGCCGGAGGTGATCGCCGGCATGACCGAGGCGTCGGCGACCCTGAGGCCCTGGATCCCGCGCAGCCGCAGGCGGGGATCGACCACGGCGGCGGAGTCCGTGCCCATCTTCGCGGTGCCGATGGGGTGGAAGATCGTCGTGGCGATGTCGCCGGCCACACGGGCCAGGTCCTGGTCGCTCTCGATCGCGGCGCCGGGCAGGTGCTCCTCGGGCGCGAAGCGGGCCAGCGCCGGGGCGGCGCAGATCCGCCGGGTCAGCCTGATGGCGTCGGCCGCGATCTTGCGGTCGCCGTCCGTCGACAGGTAGTTCGGCCGGATCGCGGGCGCCGCCCGAAAATCCGGGTTGGTGATGTGTACCGTGCCGCGGCTTTCCGGCCGCAGGTTGCAGACGCTGGCGGTGAAGGCGGAGAAGCCGTGCAGCGGCGCGCCGAACTTGTCGAGCGACAGGGGCTGCACGTGATACTCCAGATTGGCCGTGTCGTAGGACTCGTCGGATTTGGCGAAGACGCCCAGTTGGCTGGGCGCCATGCTCATGGGCCCGGAGCGGAACAGCGCGTACTCCAGCGCGATGCCCAGCTTGCCGAGCCAGGTCCCGGCCCGGTCGTTCAGGGTTTGGGTACCGCTGACCTTGTAGACCGTGCGGATCTGCAGATGATCCTGCAGGTTCTCGCCGACCGCCGGCATCTCGAGCCGGACCGGGATGCCGAGTCCCTTGAGGCGCTCGCCCGCGCCGATGCCCGAAAGCTCCAGGAGCTGCGGCGAACCGATCGCGCCGGCGGCCAGGATGACCTCCCCAGCCGCCTCGGCGTAGCTCTCCCGGCCGCGCACCACAAGCTCCACGCCGGTCACGCGGCCTTCCGAGAGGCGCAGACATTTGGCCTGGGCGTGGGTCACGACAGCCAGGTTGGGACGCTTCAGGGCCGGGCGCAGGAAGCCCTTGGCCGTGGTCCAGCGGATGCCGCGCTTCTGGTGCACCTGGAAATAGGCGGCGCCCAGGTTGTCGCCGCGGTTGAAGTCCTGGATCTTGGGAATGCCGACTTCGGCGGCCGCGTCGCGGAAGGCGTCGAGAATCTCCCAGGACAGGCGCTGGGCCTCGACCCGCAGCTCGCCGCCGGCCCGGTGGTAGTCGTCCTCCGCGAAGACCGCCTGGTCCTCCGAGCGCTTGAAGTAGGGCAGCACGTCGTCCCAGCCCCAGCCAACGTTGCCGAGCTGGCGCCAGGTGTCGTAGTCGCGCGCCTGGCCGCGCATGTAGATCATGCCGTTGATCGAGGAGCAGCCGCCCAACACCCGGCCGCGCGGATAGGCGAGCGCGCGGCCGTTCAGGCCCGCTTCCGCCTCGGTCTTGAAACACCAGTCGACCCGCGGATTGCCCATGCAATAGAGGTAGCCGACGGGAATGTGGATCCAGGGATAGCTGTCCTTGCCGCCGGCCTCCAGCAGCAGCACCCGCACCGACGGCTCGGCGCTCAACCGGTTGGCCAGCACGCAGCCTGCCGAACCGGCACCGACGACGATATAGTCGAAACGACCGAGCCCGTTCATCCCGCTTCCCCACACATAGCGCGCCTAAGGTCATCTTACAGCAAAGCTTGGCGCCGCGACGAGGCGCATGGGCAATCCGGCAACCGGGTCGATAGCTCGGCCGCATCAAGCCCATACGACTTTGGCATTTCAGGCTTTTCCCTGCTTCCGCGATCATCTGCGCAGAGAAACCACGGCACCGTCGAATCCTCCGATTGATCCGGCGGCAGCCAGCGCAATGCTTGAATTGGGAGGCAAACATGAAAGCTCTGCCATTTGCGACGGCGCTTCTCGTGCTGGCGGCGACGCCGGCCTTCGCCGGATCGCCGGCGCACTACAAGGTCACTTTCGACGGCACCTGGAGCGCCGAAACCCACCCGCTCGAGTATCCCGCGGGCGCCCATTTTTCGGGCCTCGTGGGGGCCACCCACAACGGCGACTTCGCGATCTTCAAGGAAGGCGGCATCGCCACCGCGGGCCTTGAGCGGCTCGCCGAGATGGGTGCGCACAAGCCACTCGACGACGAGATCCGCGCCGCGATCGAGACCGGCAAGGCGGGGGTCCTGTTCGAGGGCCAGCCGATCTTCGGCCCGCCGGGCCAGGCGGACTCGGCCTTCGACATTGACGAGCAGCACCCGATGGTCTCGCTGGTCGCCATGATCGCGCCGAGCCCCGATTGGTTCGCCGGCGCCGCCAACGTTTCGCTGCTGGACAACGGCGCGTGGGTCGCGCGCAAGACGGTGCCGCTCTATGCCTGGGATGCGGGGACCGATGACGGCATCACCTACCGCGCGCCGGACGCCGACAGCCAGCCCAGAGGCCCGGTCATCCTCAACAAGTCGTTGCACTTCAATGTCAACGGAGAGCGCCGCGCGGTCGCCACCGTGACCTTCACAAAACAGTAGCCGCGACCGAGCCCGGCCGGCCCCGCCCGGCCGGGCCCCGCCCTCGGCAATGCAGCAGGCGGCCTGAGGACGGAACAGCGAAACCCAGGAGAACGCACCATGAAAAGGATCGTAGTTTCACTCTTGGCCGGCGGAGTCCTCGGCGTCGCCGTCGGCTTTGCGCTCGGCATCTTCATCTATCCGTTCTGGTTCCTCACGGACGTGGCGATGGAACAGGTCGCCAACCGGGAAAGCCGGACGGTCGTGGCGACCGGCAAATTCATCCACGCCAACCCCTCGGACCCGGTCCATTGGGGCACCGGGGGGGTGACGATCCTCCAGGACCCGGTCAACGGCGGGCTGCTCCATCTGGAGCCGGACTTCGAGGTTGGCCCCGGTCCGCGTTTCCATGTCTATCTGGTTGACCGCGAGCAGGTGCAGACCATCGCGGACTTCAAGGCGAGCGAGATGGTCGACCTGGGCCGCCTGAAAGCCTTCAAGGGCAGCCAGAGCTATGGCATCCCGGCCGCCGTGGAACTCGCCAGGTACAAGAGCGTCGTGATCTGGTGCAAGGAATTCGGCGTCCTGATCTCTCCGGCCACGCTGGCGGCGTCGGGCGCCGCTTCGCCGACAACCTAGTGGCGTCTTGCGGTACGGGCGGGCGAGCAATCCAGGAGCAAACTGACATGCCACACCAAACCAGCCCCGGCGAGATGCCGCGGGTCGTCATCGTCGGCGGCGGCTTCGGTGGCCTCGCCGCGGCGCAGGCGCTGAGCAATGCGCCGGTCGAAGTTACGGTCATCGACCGGCGCAACTACCACCTGTTCCAGCCGTTGCTCTACCAGGTGGCAACGGCGGCGCTCTCGCCCGCCGATATCGCCTGGCCGATACGGAGCATCCTGCGGCGCCAGCGAAATACCTCGGTGGAGCTCGGGCGAGTCACGGGAATCGACAGCACCCGCAAGCAGGTCCTGATCGGAAACCGGCGCGTCTGCTACGACTATCTGATCCTGGCTACGGGGGCCCGGCACGCCTATTTCGGGCACGACGCTTGGGAAGCCTTCGCACCCGGTCTCAAGAAGATCGCCGACGCCACGCAAATTCGCGAGCGCATCCTCATGGCCTTCGAACGCGCGGAGGCGGACGGCTGCGACGAGAATGAGCGGAGCCGGCTTCAGACCTTTGTCGTCGTGGGCGGTGGTCCCACGGGCGTCGAGATGTCCGGCGCGATCGCCGAGCTCGCCAAGCGGGCGCTGGCCGCGGACTTTCGGCGGATCGACCCGCGCGCAACGCGAATCGTCCTGGTCGAGGCCGGCGCGCGCCTGTTGCCGGCGTTCCCCGAGCGCCTGGCCGAGGCCGCCAAGTCTTCACTTGAGAACCTCGGTGTCGAGGTGATGCTCGGCCAGGCGGTCACCGAGTTCGACGCCGACGGCGTAGCCGTCGGGAGCCGGCGCATCGAGACGCGGACCGTGATTTGGGCGGCCGGCGTCATGGCCTCGCCGGCAGCCAAGTGGCTCGGCGCGGAGCACGACCGGGCAGGCCGCACCAAGGTGATGCCAGATTTCTCGGTGCCTGGCCACGCCGGCGTCTTCGCCATCGGCGATACCGCCTCGGCGTTCGACGAGCATGGCCGGCCACTGCCCGGCATTGCCCCCGTGGCCAAACAGGCCGGGCGCCATGTGGCGCGGCTGATCGAATGCCAAGTTGCCGGCCGCCAAAATCCGCCGCCGTTCCGCTACCGCCACTTCGGCAACCTGGCCACGATAGGTCGCAAAGCCGCGGTCATGGAGCTGGGCCGATGGCAGCTGTCCGGCTTCTTCGCGTGGCTGCTGTGGTGCATCGCCCACATCTACTTCCTGATCGGGACGCGCAACCGTTTCGTCGTCGCCCTCACCTGGCTGTGGAACTACCTGACCTTCGAACGCGGCGCGCGGCTGATCGCCGGGGGCGAGTCGGATTTGCCGAGCGGTCCGCTGTCTCTCAGGAACCACCTGGTCGCAAACGAGGGCTCAACGCAGCCGCCGATGCGCGCCGCCGGCCGCTAGGAGCCTGCCCGAGTGCGAGCCGGCCCTTGCAGCAGCGTGGCCCGGGTTCGCTTTGGCCGCTCGGCGGCGCGGCGCCTTCACTCCAGCGGCTGCAACTCCTCGAACATGACCGGGATCATCTCATAGACCGTGGGATGGATGTGCATCGCCCGCTGGATCACCGTGTAGGGCGTCTTGGCGTACATCATGTCGAGCAGCCCCTGCACGATCTCGTCGCCGCCGATGCCCAAGAGCGCCGCACCGAGCAGCCGTTGGGTCTCGGCATCGACGATGATCTTCATGAAGCCCTTGGTCTCGCTGCGCTCGAAGGCGCGCCCGACGTCCTCCATCGGCATCTTCGCGACCAGGGCCTTGAGACCGCGTTGCCGCACCTCCTTCTCGGTCAGACCGGCGCGCCCCAAGGGCGGGTCGATAAACAGGCCGTAGGTCAGGATGCGGTCGTCGACGCGGCGCGGATCGCCGTCCAGCAGGTTCGCGGCGACGATCTCGAAGTCGTTGTAGGAGGTGTGCGTGAAGGCGCCGCGCCCGTTGCAGTCGCCGATCGCGAAGATGCCGGGGACGTTGGTGTGGAGCTGCTCGTCGACTTTGATGTAGCCGCCCTCGTCGAGCTCGACGCCGGCCTGGTCCAGATCGAGGTCATCCGTGTTCGGCCGGCGGCCGGTCGCCACGAGCAGATGCGAGCCGGCAACCTCGATCGGCGCGCCGGCCGTGTTCAGCGCTACCCTGAGCGAGCCGTCGCGCCCAGCCACGCTTTCGACCTCGGCGCCGGTCAGGATGCGCACCCCCTCGTCCTCCAGAATCTGGCGGATCGCCAGCGACACATCCTCGTCCTCGCGCGGGATGACGTTGGGCGGGCGCTGGACGATCGTCACCTCGCTGCCGAAGCGCCGATACATCTGGCCGAACTCGAGGCCGATGTAACTGCCGCCCAGGATCACGAGATGCTCGGGCAGAAAGTCGACGTCCATGATCGAGGCGTTGGTGAGATAAGGCACGCCGTCGATGCCGGGAATCGGAGGGACCGTGGCCCGGCCGCCGACGTTGATGAATATCTGCTCGGCCTCGAGCACGTCATCGCCGACGCGAACCCGGTTGCGGCCGGTGAAACGGGCATGGCCGACATAGACCGTGCAACCGTCCAACTCGCGCAGCGATTGCTCGACCCCCTCGTTCGAGACGCGGACGATCGAGTCCTTGCGTTCCTTGACCGCCTTCATGTCGACGCGGATCGGGCCCTCGACCCGCACGCCGAAATCGGCCGCGCGGCGCGCGACGAATGCGGCCTGGGCGCTGGCCACCAGCGTCTTGGTCGGGATGCAGCCGTTGTTCACGCAAGTGCCGCCGAAGCGCTTGCGCTCGACGATCGCGACCCGCCGGCCGGCTTCGGCCAGGCGTCGCGCCAGCGAGGGGCCGGACTGCCCCGTACCGATGATGATGGCGTCGTAGCCTGCAGTCATGTTTCACGCCTCCTTTGAGCGAAGTCGCCCGGGCATTTCGCCCCATGGACGACACGGACGATCGCTCGCAACCCGATACGGGCGGAGCGAAAACTTGAACGACGAGACCACCTCGCACCGCGGCCGCCTCCGCACGGCCACGGCCGCTTGCCGCCAAGACTATCAAACCGGCCCGCATCAGGCATAGGACCGACGTATCGAATCGTTAGGTAGTCGGCATTTCCCCGGCGCCGGCGGCCGCGGCATCTTACGCGCAATCGAACATCCGCGCGGCAAGGTCCCGAGCCTCTCGCGAGGCGTGCCGAAGACCCGAGCGCGAGCAACTGGAGTGTCAGATGGACGTCAAGATCGAGGAGAACGACAACCTGAAATACCAGCGCTGGCTGGCCGCCTCGCTGGTCGCCAGCCTGGGCCACGAGGGCGCCGTCAGGGCCTGCCAGCAGATGGCCTGGTATGGAGTCCTGGGTTGCCTCATGACCGAGGAAGGCAAGAATCTGCCGCAACCTGCGGCCTAGCCGTTCTTGCCATCGGGATCCTTAGAACGCGTAGACGGGTCCCTGTCGGGGCCACATCGATGACCCCGCGGGGCCGCGTCTACGCCGGAGGCGTGAATTCAAGCCCTGGGAAACTGGATAGTGGAACAAAGGAACGTGCCAATGTCACAGCAAAGTCACGAGACGATGTCGACCTTCATCGGCGATCGCACCTCGCACCTGACCTGGCCCCGGACGACGTTGCTTCGGGTTGCCGCGGCGATCGTCGATCGGCTCTACGGGTGGCAGACCCGTGCCGCCGAGCGGGCTCACCTCGCGGCCCTGTCCGATTATCTACTGGAGGACATGGGACTGAGCCGCCTTGAGGTCGAGCGGGAGGCCGCCAAGCCGTTCTGGCGGCGATGACTCATTGACCCCGACCTCGCGCCCGCCAACGACGCGCGAGGTCGGTGGTTCCGCTTCGATAACGGGCGCGTATCAAGTCGTTAGAGTCACGGCATTTCATTTCTTCCAATTCCACGCCCAGATTGTCTCCTGGCCATCAACTTCGATGTGGAGCAGGAGGCCGGCTATGTGGAAAGCGATGATGTTTCCGTTGGCTCTCGTCATCACCGCGGCGACGGCGACGCAAGCGGGCGCGCAATGCGGCCCCCATCGCGAAGTCCTCAAACGTTTGGCGGAGCAGCACCAGGAGCTGCCCGTCGCGGTCGGCATCGCCGATAACGGGCGGCTGATCGAGGTGCTGGCCAGCCGTGACGGAGCCACCTGGACCTTGATCGTCACAACGCCCCGGGGCGTGAGCTGCCTTGTCGCAAGCGGGCAAGACTGGCAAACCCGCGATTCTCTCGCCTTCCTGCCGCGCACCTGAGGGCCACGTCCTCTAGACCATCATCCGGACAAGTCGACCCAGCCCGCTCCCCCTCCCGGCCGCCCATATCATACGATTCCGTGGGCGGCCGGGAGGGGG